>NZ_JBIASO010000016.1:0-188013 GCF_042890865.1 Streptomyces sp. NPDC002018 | reverse complement strand
GTTCCGGCAGGTCACGCCACTGCACCCCCGTCCGCACCCGGTGCAGAATCCCGTCGATCACCTGCCGGTGATCCCGCCACCGGCCACAACGTCCGTTACCGACCGGCAGGAACGGCCGCAGCCGTTCCCACTCCGCATCACTCAGATCACCCCGCCCCATGCACACACCAACGACCCGCACACGAAGCAGTCACATGATCGACCGGACAAGTCCTAGCCGATGCCGGGGATGCGGCGGGGACCGGTGAGCACGAGAATGGGCTCACCGGATGAACGAGGAGGCGGCATGAACGCAGAGTCCGCTGCGCGGCCGGAGGGGCACGAGGGCATCACTCCGGACCGGCTGCTGCACACCGCGGGTGCCGAGGTGACGGCGGAAGACCTGGCTCTGGCCTCGGGCCGCGATCTCACCCCGGAGAGCATCGAGTGGGCCAGGCGCCGACTGGCCGAGAGGGGCCGCGCGGCCGTCGAGGAACAGCTTCCCTGACCTCGCGTCCGGCTCTCGAACCGGGCGCCGTGGTGCGTCCGGGCCGCCGGCCGCTCCGGTCCTCCGCCCCGTGAGCGCGTCGGACTGATGTCCCGGCCGACGCTCAGGGCCTACCCTCAGCCTCCCGCTCTGATCAGCGCGCCCCCGCCGTCTCTCGCGGCGCGGGGCGCTTTTCGCTGCCCCCGGCGGCCTGCGCAACCGTAAGCTCGCGTCCTCCCGCTGGTCACCGAATTCCCCTACGCTCCCTCTCGGTTGACATGCCCAAGACATGCTCAGCGGGAGGAACAAGGGATATGGCAAAGCTCTTTCGCACCGCCGTCGCGGCCGGTGCCGTGGCCGTGCTCGCCTACGTCACCAGCCCGGCCCAGGCCGCCGACCCCGGTCAGCTTCCGTATCCCTCCACCACCGGGGTCGGGGTGCACAACGCGTACGAGAAGGCCACCTTCCCCTATTTCGCGGACGCTCTGGACTCCGGCGCGGGAATGCTCGAACTCGACCTGTGGACCAATGTGTTCGGCGCCTCCTGGCGTGTCTCGCACAGCAACCCGCTGGGCAACGACAACAACTGTGTGAACGCCACCAACGCGAGCGAGCTGCGCACCAAGGCGCAGAACCGCGATCTGGCCGGCTGCCTCGCCGACATCAAGGTCTGGCACGACGCCAACCCGGGTCACCGTCCCATCGTCCTCAAGCTCGAACTCAAGGACGGCTTCCTGGCGACCGCGGGCCGTGGCCCCGCCGCCCTCGACGCCCTGCTCACCAGCAAGCTCGGTGACGCGCTTTACCGCCCCGCCGACCTGGTGGGCGGCCACGGCGACCTCGACCAGGCGGCCCAGGCCGGCGCCTGGCCCACCCGCGCGCAGATGGCCGGCAAGTTCATCGTCGAACTCATCCCCGGCACGGTCGAGGAGCAGAACCCCTTCGACACCCTGTGGACCGACCGCGAATACGCCACCTATCTGCGCGACCTCAAGGCGGCGGGCCGGCTGCGTGAGGCGGCGGCCTTCCCCGCCGTCCACAACGCGTCGGCGGGCGACCCGCGCACCCGGTACACGGACGCCTCCATCCGCCCCTGGTTCGTGTTCTTCGACGGCGACGCCTCCACCTTCGCGGGCGGCGCCATCGACACCTCCTGGTACGCGCAGCGCAACTACTTCGTACTGATGACGGACGCGCACAATGTGGCGCCCGCCATCGACGGCACCAGCCCCACCGAGCAGCAGGCCCGCGACCGGCTGGCCCTGCTGGCCCAGCGGAACGCGAGCCTGATCTCGGCCGACTGGCACGGGCTGAAGCCGGTGCTCTCGTCGGTCGTGGCGCGCGGCACGGCCCAGTAGGCGCGGGGCCCCGGGCCGGGAGAGTCTCCGGCCCGGGGCCATCGCCGTACGACCGCCGCCACGGCCGGGCCCTTCCCCGTCGCCCCGCCGGAAGCGCTGCTTCCCTTCCCACCGACCCCGCCGCACCACCGTCCCCAGGCCCACGGCCGGGGCGCCTCAGCCCCGCTCACGCTGTCCGGCGTCCCGGCCGTGTGCCGCCAGTACCGTCCCCACCGTGTCCGCCTCCTGCGCCGGCTTGTCCTCCCGGTAGCGGAGCACCCGGGCGAAGCGCAGCGTCACCCCCGCCGGATACCGGGACGACCGCTGGATCCCGTCGTACGCGATCTCGACCACCAGCTCCGGGCGTACGGTCACGGTGAAGCCGTCGTCCCGTACCGCCAGCTCCCGCAGACGCCCGGTCTGCCACTCCAGCATCGCGTCCGTCAGCCCCTTGAAGGTCTTGCCGAGCATCACGAACGAGCCGTCCTCACGCCGTGCGCCGAGATGCAGATTGGAGAGTCTGCCGGTGCGCCGGCCGTGTCCCCATTCGGCGGCCAGTACCACCAGATCGAGCGTGTGCACCGGTTTCACCTTCAGCCAGCCCGCGCCCCTGCGGCCCGCGGTGTACGGGGTGTCGAGCGCCTTGACCACCACGCCCTCGTGTCCCCGGGCCAGGGTCTCGCGCAGGAACTCCTCCCCGGCGGCGGCACCGGACGGTCCGGGGACGACGATCCGCCGTACCCGCATCGGCTCGGGCACCAGCCGCGCCAGCGCCGCGTACCGCTCCGCGGCCGGCAGATCGAGCAGATCCTCGCCGTCGGCCGCGAGGATGTCGAAGAAGACGGGGGAGAGCGGGACGGCCGCCGCCGCTGTCCGTACATCGGTACGGGAGCCGACCCGGCCCGCGACCTCCTGGAACGGCCGCGGTCTGCCGTTCTCGTCCAGCGCGATGACCTCGCCGTCCAGCACGAACCGGTCGCCGTCCAGCGCGAGGGCGGCCGCCGTCACCTCGGGCAGCCGGTCCGTGATGTCGTCGAGCGTGCGGGTGAAGATCCGTACCGTCGCTCCCTCCCGGTGCACCTGCACCCGGATGCCGTCCAGCTTCTCCTCGACGGCACAGTCCCCGAGCCGCCCGACCGCGTCCGTGACACCGGTGGCGCTCTGCGCGAGCATCGGCAGGACGGGCCGGCCCACGGTCAGCAGGAACTCCTCCAGTACGTGCGGTCCTTCGGTCAGCAGCCGCTGCGCCACCTGTTGCAGCGAGCCCGCCAGCATCACCGCCCGCCGTACCACGGCGGCCGCCGCGCCCGAGGTCTCCGCGAGCGCCTCGACGGCGACGGCGTCCAGCGCCCCCTGCCGCAGCTCACCGGAGACCAGTCCGATCAGGAAGCGCTGCTCGTCCTCGGTGGCCGCGGCCAGCAGTGCCTGGACCAGCCGCCGGCGCTCGCCCTGCGCACCGGGACCCGCGACGGCCGCCAGGGCGGTGAAGGTGTCGTTCACCTCATGCACGGTCAGGGTGGCCCGGTCCGCGGGCGCAGGCGGGTCCTTGAGGGCGTTCCAGCCGACGCCGATACGGCCCTGGGGCAGCCGCCCGGCCAGATACGGGATGACGACGGGCACGTCGTCGGGCCCCGCCGTACGGAACACTCCGGCCAGCAGGGAGATCTTCCGGGACCGCGCCGAGGTCCCGGCGACCTCCCGGGAGACACGGGCGAGCGGTGCCAGCATCATGCAGCCATCGTGCTACGCCGGACGCGTGTCCGCGCGGCGTCCGGGGGGGGGAAGGCCGTCCGGAGGCGGCGGGCCCGTGAGGCCGGGCGGGAGACGGCCGGGTCCGGTGCGCGCGAGCCCAGCGAGATCCGAACGAGAGGCCCTAGCCTGGCCGTACCGCCCCGGTGGCGTGGCGGACGGAGCGAGCGCGCGGCGGGGAGGACGGACATGGGCGGCACGAACTCTCACCGTGAGCCCGACGGTCATCCGGAAGGGAACTCTCACCCTGAACGTGAGGGTTACGGTAAGCCCGGTCCTGACGTCGGGCCCGGTCATCCGGGAGGGCCCGACGGCCGGACCGCCGACCCCGGGCTCTTCGGACCCGGTTCCGTCACCTGGCACCTGCACAGCGACCCCATGATGTGGATCGCCGGCATCCGCGCCCTCTATCTCCAGGCGCTCCACCCGCGCGCCGTACGGGGCGTCACACAGAACAGCGACTTCCGGAAGGACGCCTGGGGCCGGCTGCGCCGTACGGCCCACTTCGTCGGCACCATCAGCTACGGCACCACCGAGGCCGCCGAGCACGCGGGTGCCCGGGTCCGCCGTATCCACCGGCTCCTCCAGGCCACCGACCCCGCCACCGGGGAGCGCTACGGTGTCGACGAGCCCGCGCTGCTGCTCTGGGTGCACTGCGCCGAGGCCGACTCGTACCTCCATGTCCTGCGCCGCTCCGGCATCCCGCTCAGCGACGCGCAGGCCGACCGCTATGTCGCCGAGCAGCGCGTGGCGGCCCGGCTGGTCGGCCTGGACCCGGACCTGGCACCCGCCACCACCGCGGAGCTGGCCGGCTACTTCGCGGGGGTCCGTCCCGAGCTGGGGTGCGGGCCCGAGGCACGGGACGTCGACGACTTCCTGCGCAGGCCGCCGGCCCACCCGCTGCTGGTCCCGGCCCGCGAACTGCTCTGGCACCGGGTGGCCTCGCTCGCCTACCAGGCCCTGCCGCCGTTCGCCCACGCGCTGTACGGCAGGGCGGTCCCCGCGCCGGATACCGTCACCGGCCGGCTCACCACCGCCGGGAAGCTGCTCCGCCGTATCCCGGCGCGGGTGCGCTGGCAGCTCCCGCCCAAGCACATCCTCCGGGCGATGGCGAGGCTCGGCCCCGACACCCGTCCCGGCCCGTACACACTCCAGGGCCGGGCGGCCATACTGGACGGGCCGGGGAGGGCGCAGCGAGGGGACGGGGGCGACAGCACGCGATGGCGGACACCAGGCTGATCCAGGGCCGCTACCGGCTGCTCGATCTGATCGGGCGCGGGGGGATGGGCGAGGTGTGGCGGGCGCGCGACGAGTCGCTCGGCCGGCGGGTCGCGGTCAAGTGCCTCAAGCCGCTGGGACCCCAGCAGGACACGTCGTTCACCCGTGTCATGCGGGAACGGTTCCGCCGCGAGGCGCGGGTCGCCGCCGCGCTCCAGCACCGCGGCGTCACGGTGGTCCATGACTTCGGCGAGCACGACGGCGTCCTGTATCTCGTCATGGAGCTGCTCGAAGGCCGCAACCTCAGCCAGCTCCTGGAGGACAACCAGCAGCGCCCGCTCCCGGTGGCCGATATCGTCGACATCGCGGAGCAGATCGCGGACGCGCTCGCCTACACCCATGAACAGGGCATCATCCACCGCGACCTGAAACCCGCCAACATCATGCGGCTCACCGACGGCACGGTGAAGATCTGCGACTTCGGTATCGCCCGCCTCGGCCACGACATCGGTTTCTCCTCCCGGCTCACCGGTACGGGCATCGCCATGGGCACCCCGCACTACATGTCGCCCGAGCAGATCGGCGGCGGGCACGTCGACCACCGGAGCGATCTCTACTCGCTGGGATGTGTGCTGTACGAGATCGCCACCGGCGCCCCGCCGTTCGATCTGGGCGACGCCTGGGCGGTGCTGGTCGGCCACCGTGACACGGTCCCGGAACCGCCCAGCGGCCACCGCGCCGAACTGCCCGGCTTCCTCGACCGGATCGTGCTCGACCTGCTGGCCAAGACCCCCGACCAACGGCCCTCGGACGCGGGCGATCTCCGGCGCAGGATCAGCGGAGCGCGCGCGGTCCCGAGCCGGTACGGCGATCCCGGCGGCCACACCCGGCACACCCTTCCCGCCCCGCCCGGGGCGGACCACGGTGCCGCGCCGTCCTTCACCGGCCGCTCCGAGCCGCTGCCGGACGGGGCCCGTCTGCCCTCCTGGACCCGGGGGATGACGACCGGGCACAAGGCGACCGGCATGTCCGTCCTGCGGCCCACCCCGCCCGACCACACCGCGGGTCTGACGGGTGAGTGGACCGCGCCCGTCGACCCCAGGATCGCGACCGGCATGTACACGCAGCGGGCACGGCCGACCCCGTCGCCCGAGCAGCTCGCCGTACTCGCCAGCCGGCACAACGCCGGTCTGAGCCTGGGACGGCTGGGTCGCTGGGAGGAGGCGGGCGAGGTGCACCGCGCGGTCGCGGCCGAACGCGAGCACGCCCTGGGCCCCGACCATCCGGACACCCTCGGCAGCCGGTACGAGGTCGGGTTCACCCTCAGCAGGACCGGGCGGACGGCCGACGCGCTGCGCGAGTTCGCGCGGGTCGTGGAGGGCCGGGAACGCAGTCTCGGCGCCGACCACCCGGACACGCTCACCGCCCGTCAGGAGATGGCGTACGTCCTGGGGCAGCTCGGCCGGCACTTCGAGGCGCACGAGGTGTTCACGGCGGTGCTCGCCTCCCGTGAACGCACCATGGGGCCCGACCATCCGGACACCCTGCGCTGCCGCCACAACCTGGCGTACAACCTCAGCCGGCTCGGCCGGCTGGAGGACGCACACCGGCTGGCCCACGAGGTGGCCGTCGCCCGCGCGCGGGTGCTCGGCTCCCACCACCCCGACACGCTGGCCACCCGGTACGAAGTGGCCTACACACTCGGCCTGCTGGGCCGCTGGCAGGAGGCGCTGGGCGCGTACCACGAGGTCGCGACGGCCCGTGCCCAGGCGCTCGGCGCCGACCATCCCGACAGTCTCGCCGCCCGCTACGAGGTCGGTATCGGCCTGGGCCGGCTCGGCCGCAGCGCGGAGGCGCTGGAGCTGTACCGGGCGCTCGTCGCGGACCACACCCGTGTCCACGGCCCGCGGCACCCGGAGACCCTGCGGGCACGGCACGGCCTCGGGGTCAATCTCGGCAGGCTCGCCCGCTGGGAGGAGGCGCTCGCCGAGTCCCGTGATGTCTGCGCGCTCCGTGAACGGGTCCTCGGCCCCGACCACCCCGACACCCTCGTCAGCCGCCGGGAGATCGCCGTCGGCCTGGGCTGGCTGGGCCGCTGGGGCGAGGCCCTGGCGGTCTACCGCCAGGTCGCCGACGCCCGTGACCGGGTGCTGGGGCCCACCCACCCGGACGCGCTGGCCGCCCGCAACGACGAGGCGCACTGTCTGGAACAGCTCGGCAGGGGAGCGGAGGCGGTGGAGCTGTACCGCCAGGTCGCGGCGCTGCGGCAGCGGCACGGCACCCGGGGCCGCTGAGCGGGCGCCAGGAGACCGCTCCACTCCGCGTGGACGGGTGCGGTGCAGGCGCCGGCCGTCCGCGCGCCGCCGTCTCCGAGGTCCGGCCGCCTCCGCCGTCGCAGCGCCGCCGTCCCGTCCCAGCGGCCACCTCTTCCGTACCCCTGGCCCCGAGATCATCCGCGTGTTACCAAGAGCCATGCCCGCACATGTCTCGTACGACGCCGTCATCGTCGGCGGCGGCCACAACGGTCTGGTCGCCGCCGCCTATCTCGCCCGCGCCGGGCGCTCCGTCCTGGTGCTTGAGCGGCTCAGGAACACCGGGGGCGCGGCCGTCTCCAGCCGTCCCTTCGCCGGGGTGGACGCCAGGCTCTCCCGCTACTCGTATCTGGTCTCCCTGCTGCCGGAGAAGATCGTGCGCGAGCTGGGGCTGCGCTTCGCCGTGCGCAAGCGGACCGTCTCCTCGTACACCCCGCGGGGCGACGGCGGACTGCTGGTCGGTGAGGGACGCACCCGTGCCTCCTTCGCCGCGCTGACCGGCGGTGAGTCGGAGTACACGGCCTGGCGGGAGTTCTACGGCATGACCGGGCGGGTCGCCCGGAAGGTCTTCCCGACCCTCACCGAGCCGCTGCCCACCCGCGAGGAACTGCGGGCGCGGGTCGACGACCCGACCGCCTGGCGGACGCTCTTCGAGGAGCCGATCGGTGTCGCCGTCGAGGAGCGGTTCCAGCACGATCTGGTCCGGGGAGTGGTCCTCACCGACGCCCTGATCGGCACCTTCGCCGACGCCCACGACCCGTCACTCGTCCAGAACCGCTGCTTCCTCTACCACGTGATCGGCGGCGGCACCGGGGACTGGGACGTGCCGGTGGGCGGGATGGGCGCGCTCACCGACGCGCTGGCCGACGCGGCGCGCTCGGCGGGCGCGGAGATCGTCACCGGGCACGAGGCGACGCGGATCGTCACCGACGGGAGCTCCGCCGAGGTCTCCTTCCGCGCCGGGGACGCCGAGGGTACGGTGACGGCCCGCCAGGTCCTGGTGAACGCGTCGCCCCAGGCCCTCGCCGCGCTCCTCGGCGAGGAGCCCCCGGCCGCCGCCGAGGGCGCCCAGCTCAAGGTCAATATGCTGCTGCGGAGGCTGCCCCGGCTGCGCGACCGGTCCGTCGACCCGCGCGAGGCCTTCGCCGGCACCTTCCATATCGCCGAGGGATACGAGCAGTTGGCCACGGCCTACCGGGAGGCGGCGGACGGCCGGCTGCCGGGCACACCGCCGTCCGAGATCTACTGCCACTCGCTGACCGACCCGTCGATCCTCGGTCCTGGGCTCGCCGCCGAGGGCTACCAGACCCTCACCCTGTTCGGACTGCACACCCCGGCCCGGCTGTTCGCCGAGGACAACGACGCCGTGCGCGCGGAACTGCTCGCCGCGACCCTCGCCCAGCTCGACGAACGCCTCGCGGAACCGATCGCCGACTGCCTCGCGGTGGACGCGGACGGCCGCCCCTGCGTCGAGGCGAAGACCCCGCTCGATCTCGAACGGGACCTGCGGCTGCCCGGCGGCCATATCTTCCACCGGGACCTCTCCTTCCCCTACGCCACCGAGGAGACCGGGCGGTGGGGGGTGGAGACGGCGCACGCGAACGTGCTGCTGTGCGGCGCGGGCGCCGTCCGGGGCGGCGGGGTGAGCGGTGTGCCCGGCCACAACGCGGCGATGGCGGCGCTGGGCCGGTGACCACCGGCGGCGGGGGAGGGGAGGGCGAGGGGAGGAAAGGGAGAGGGCCGGCCCCCCCCGGGCGTGTTCGCGGGTGGGGCGTTTCAGTGGGTGGGACGGGCCTCCGCGTGTGCCCTCGGGCGTGTCCCCGGACCGGGAGGAGCGGGCCCGGGGACGGGCCGGGTCAGTTCTCCGACGCCACCCAGCCGGCCGCCGCGATACGGGCCGCGTCCTCCCGCCGTGCCTCGTCGAAGAGCGTACGGCCGCCGTCCTCGACCCGCAGACCGTTCACGTACACGCCGCGTCCGACATAGAGCCGGTCCGTGGTATAGCGCCAGCGCAGTCGTACCTCCGTACCGCGCCAGGCCGCGAGATCCGCGGTCAGCCGGTGCCAGACCCGCCCCGACCAGCCCGTGGCGGAACCGGTGGGGCTGGGCTGTGGTTCCTCCCCGGCCCGTACGGTCGTGAAGGGCACCGGCCGCCAGCTCGCGCCGCCGTCCGCCGAGGCCTCCAGGAACAGCGCGTCGGAGCCGGGTTCGGTGTCCCACCACAGGGAGCAGCGCAGCCGCGCGTGCCCGGAGCCGGGGCTGAGCGGGGGCAGCGTCAGCGTGGCCGTGGTGGCGGCGGCCATTCCGGAGAACCAGGCGGTGCGGCCCCTCTCGGGCCGGACGGCGACCGCTCGGGCCATCCGGTCGGCGGTCGCGACACGCGGCGCGCTCCCGGAGCGCCAGCTTCTGACGGGATGGACGGAGTTGCCGAGGACGATCAGGAACGAGTCGGTGGTCGGATCGAGGACCAGACTGGTGCCGGTGAACCCGGTGTGGCCCGCCGTGCTCGGGGTGGCCATGGCGCCCATGTACCAGTGCTGGTACAGCTCGAAGCCCAGACCGTGGGCGTCACCGGGGAACCCGGTGTTGAAGTCGGTGAACATCAGCTCCACGGACTCCGGACGCAGGATCCTCGCCCGGCCGTAGGCGCCGCCGTTGAGGAGCGTACGGGCGAGGACCGCCAGGTCCCAGGCGCAGGAGAAGACACCGGCGTGGCCCGCGACCCCGCCGAGCGCGTACGCGTTCTCGTCGTGCACCTCGCCCCGCACCAGGCCTCGGTCCAGCCCTGACCACGGCTGCCGCGCGTCCTCGGTGGCGGCGATCTTCGGTTTCCAGGAGGCGGGCGGGTTGTAGCGCGTGCGGTGCATCCCGAGCGGAGCGGTGATCTCGGTACGGAGCAGGACGTCCAGCGGCTGCCCGGTGATCCGCTCCAGGATGAGCTGGAGCGAGATCAGATTGAGGTCCGAGTAGAGGTAGACCGTGCCGGGCGGATGGAGCGGGGCCTCGTTCCAGAGCAGTTCGAGCTTGCCCTCGTGGGTCGGTGCCGTATAGAGCGGGACCCAGGCGCGGAAGCCGGAGGTGTGCGTCAGAAGCTGGCGCACGGTGATGTCCTCCTTGCCCGCCCGCCCGAACTCCGGCAGATAGGCCGCGACCCTCTCCTCCAGTTCCAGCTCGCCCCGCTCGATCCGCTGGACGGCGAGGATCGAGGTGAACAGCTTGGAGACCGAGGCGAGATCGAAGACGGTGTCCTCGGCCATCGCGATCTGCCGCTCGGCGGGGAGTTCGACTCCGGTGTCCGTCGTCTCGTCGTACGCCGCGTAGCGCAGGGCCTTGCCGATCGGGCGGTGCAGGGCCACCGTCCCGCCCCGGCCCGCGAGCAGCACCGCGCCCGCGTACCAGGGGTGGACCGGGGAAGGGCCCAGGAAGGCCACCGCGTCGGCGACCAGCCGCTCCAGCTCGTCGGGGAGCAGACCGGCCCGCTCGGCCGAGCCGCGCCGCAGCGTCCTGTGCCCGGAACCCGGACCGTGTCCCGTACGGCCGCCGGCGCCGCCGCCCCCCGGTCCGGCCGTCGCCGCGCGGGCGACGCTCTCTGCGAACGGGACCGGTGCCAGGGCGAACGCCCCGCCGAGCGCCAGCACCCCGCCGCCCAGTCCGCGCCGGCTGATCCCGCCGCCCGTACCGTCCTGCGTCATCAGGAAGCCTCCCCCTGAAAGTATCTTTCGGGATCTCGATCGACTCCTGAAACTTTCTTGCGGGACCCGCGCGCTGTCAACCCTCCCGCCCCACGCGACCCCGGTACCACGCCGGAACTGACGCCGCATCACGGGGAGCGCTTCATGGACGCCGACCGGCGCAGCCCACCGCGCGCGGCTCCGGCGGCTCTGGCAGCGTGAGGCGCATGACGACGAGCGACTCCATCAGGTCACTGGCGTCCCGGTGGACCGTGGTGGTGCCTCTGCTCGCGGTGGTCGCCCTGGTGCTGAGCTGGGGCCGCTCCCTGCCCGGCTTCGCGGTCGCCCTCGTCGCCCTCTGCCTGGCGGGCGCGGTGCTCGCGGCCGTGCACCACGCCGAGGTGGTCGCGTACCGGGTGGGCGAACCGTTCGGCTCACTCGTCCTGGCCGTCGCCGTCACCGTCATCGAAGTGGCGCTCATCGTCACCCTCATGCTCGACGGCGGCGCCAAGTCGGCCACGCTCGCCCGGGACACCGTCTTCGCCGCCGTCATGATCACCTGCAACGGCATCCTCGGACTCTGTCTGCTGGTCGGGGCGCTCCGCAGCAGGATCGCCGTGTTCAACCCCGAGGGCACGGGCACCGCGCTCGCCACCGTCGCCACCCTGGCCACGCTCACCCTGGTGCTCCCCACCTTCACCAGCAGCAAGCCGGGGCGGCAGTTCTCGACGGCGCAGCTCGGCTTCGCGGCCGTCGCCTCGCTGATCCTGTACGGGCTGTTCGTCGCCGTACAGACCGTGCGCCACCGCGACTACTTCCTGCCCGTCACCCAGGAGGGTGAGCCGCGGGCCGAGGAGTCGCACGCCCCGGTGCCCAGCCGCCGGGCCGCCGGCCTCAGTCTCGTCCTGCTCCTCGTCGCGCTGGTCGCCGTCGTCGGCGACGCGAAGGCCGTGTCGCCCACCATCGAGTCGGGGGTGGAGTCGGCCGGTCTGCCCCAGGCGGTGGTCGGTGTGGTCATCGCCCTGCTGGTGCTCCTGCCGGAGACCCTCGCCGCCGTACGCGCCGCCCGCCGGGAGCGGGTGCAGACCAGCCTCAACCTCGCGCTCGGCTCCGCCATAGCGAGCATCGGGCTCACGATCCCGGCCATCGCCCTCGCCACCGTCTGGCTGGAGGGGCCGCTGGTCCTCGGGCTGGACTCCACCCATATGGTGCTGCTCGCGCTGACCGTGGTGGTGGGCGCCCTGACCGTCGCACCGGGACGGGCCACCCTGCTCCAGGGCGGGATCCATCTCGGCATCTTCGCCGCGTTCGTCTTTCTCGCCATCAGCCCATGAACGGGCAGGGGGATTGACCCGCCCCGCGGAGCCCACGGAGGATCACGCCATGACCGCCGAGGACCGCGCCTTCCCGGAACCGCCCGACCGGCCCGCCGACGGGCCGCCCGGGGCCTCGTCCGACGATCTCCTCGGCCGCACCGTCGACGGTGTCGTGCGGCGCAGCGCCCGACGCGTGCCCGACCGGCTCGCCGTACGGTACGCGGAGAGGTCCTGGACCTACGCGGAGCTGGACGCGGCCGTCTCCACCGCGGCGGCCGTGCTCGCCGGACACGGACTGGCGCGCGGCGACCGGGTCGCCGCCTACGGCCACAACTCGGACGTGTATCTGATCGCCTTCCTCGCCTGCGCGCGGGCCGGTCTGGTGCACGTACCGGTCAATCAGCACCTCACCGGCGACGAGCTCGCCTATCTCCTGGAGCAGTCGGGCAGCGTGCTCGTGCTCGCCGACCCCGCGCTCACCGGCCGGATCCCGGCGGGCGTCCCCGTCCTGCCCCTGCGGGAGACCGCGGAGTCGCTGCTCACCGCGCTGGGCACACCGCTGCCGTACGAGCGCGACGGCGACCCGGACGAGCTGGTGCAGCTTCTCTACACCTCGGGCACCACCGCCCTGCCCAAGGGCGCGATGATGACGCACCGCGCCCTGGTCCATGAGTACGTCAGCGCCCTCACCGCCCTCGATCTGCGCGAGAGCGACCGGCCCCTCCACGCGCTGCCGCTCTACCACTCCGCCCAGACCCATGTCTTCCTGCTTCCGTACCTCGCGGTCGGCGCGGAGAACACCATCCTGGACGGACCGGACCCGGTGACGGTCTTCGATCTCGTCGGTGAGGGCCGGGCGGACAGTTTCTTCGCGCCGCCCACCGTATGGATCGGGCTCGCCAACCACCCGGAGTTCGCCGTACGGGATCTGACCGGGCTGCGCAAGGCGTACTACGGCGCCTCGATCATGCCCGTACCCGTACTGGAACGGCTGCGCGCCCGGCTGCCGGCGCTCGCGTTCTACAACTGCTTCGGCCAGAGCGAGATCGGTCCGCTCGCCACCGTCCTCGGACCCGGGGAGCACGAGGGCAGGATGGACTCGTGCGGCAGGCCCGTGCGCTTCGTGGAGGCACGGGTCGTGGACGAGCACGGCGAGGAGGTGCCCGACGGCACGGCGGGCGAGGTCGTCTACCGGTCGCCGCAGCTCTGCGCCGGGTACTGGGAGAAGCCGGAGGAGACCGCGGCGGCGTTCCGTGACGGCTGGTTCCGCTCGGGCGATCTCGTGGTCCGGGACGCCGAGGGCTACTACACGGTCGTCGACCGGGTGAAGGACGTCATCAACTCCGGTGGGGTGCTGGTCGCCTCCCGGCAGGTCGAGGACGTCCTCTACACGCATCCGGCCGTCGCGGAGACGGCTGTCGTCGGGCTGCCCGACGAACGCTGGATCGAGGCCGTCACCGCCGTCGTCGTCCCGAAGGGTGAGATCACCGAGGCCGAACTCCTCGCCCACGCCCGGGAGAAGCTGGCCGGTTTCAAGGTCCCGAAGCGGGTCCTGTTCGTGGACGCGCTCCCGCGCAACGCCAGCGGGAAGATCCTCAAGCGTGAGCTGAGGGAGCGCCTCAGCGCGTCCTGAACCGTGGCTGCCCGTCCCTCCCCGTCCCTCCCCGTCCCTCCCCGTCCCTCCTCTTACGGTCCGTCCGCACCTCGGTCCTTCTTCCGTGGCCTGTCGAGGACCGACGGCGGTCGATAGGCTGGCCCGGGACGACGCAGCGGGAGGAGCAGGACGTGGCCGACAGCATCACCACCCACAAGCCGCTTTCGGGCTGGGACAAGCCGGAACTCGATCTGAGCAACGCGGACTGGCAGTCGGGCAGCCAAGGCACGGGTGATGTCCAGATCGCCTTCGTCGAGGGCTTCATCGCCATGCGCAACAGCGGGCGGCCCGAGAGCCCCTCGCTGATCTTCAGCCCGGCCGAGTGGCGGGCCTTCGTGATCAACGCGCGCGAGGGGGAGTTCGACCTCACCTGACCGCGCGCGGGCCGCCGCGCGGTACGGAGCACAGCCGGGAAGCAGGCCGGCGCCTCGGGGAGCCGGCCGGTCCCTCTCTCGGGCTCGGGGACGGTGACGCCCCGCCCTTTCGTGCCCGACTCCCCTCCGCCCGGCGGTGGTTGAGCCGGGCGCACCGGAGACCGCGCGTTTCTCCGGGTGTTCGCCCACGGCTGACGGCCATCGGCCGACGGCCGGAGGGCGGCCGCCGGCCAGGGGCCCGGTCGTCACACCCGTACCATCCGCCCCATCCGCCCCACCGGTAGCGACGTGCGGAAACACCTCCGCGGTGGAGCGGTGACGCATGTCCGGAATGCGGTCCGTGTGCCCCTGGGGGAGGGCCCCACCCGGATCCGGAGGAGTGGCGCGAACCCGTACCATGGTGGGATGTCCTTCCTCCGCCGCCGCAGCGCCGCCACACCCGCGGGTCCGGACTTCGATGTCCTGGCCATGGACCCGGGTGACTGGCCCGGAAACCTGGGCGCCGGTCTGCTGCCCGCCCCCGACGGCAGTTGCCAGGGTGTCTTCCTCCGGTACGACCTCTTCGGCGGCCGCGGACCCGCGATGATCATCGGAAATCTGCCCGAGGGCTCAGCGGCCCGCGAGCTGGTGGACGGACAGGTCCCGTTCGAGGTGGCCCAGCTTCTGCTGGCGCTGGAGAACGACGAGCCCGTCGAGGTCGTCGGCAGCGAGGACATCCCGGTGATGCAGGGCGACAACCTGCTGATCGTCCGGCGTCTGAAGCTCTCGGAGAGCCGGATCTCCTGTGTCCAGTTCGACCGCAGCGACCAGGTCCTCGTCACCATCGCGAGCTGGGACCGGCCGATCACGGACGATCTCTACGCGCTGCTGAAGCCGCTGCCCGCGGAGCTGTTCCAGCAGGGCTGAGCCGGCGGGACCGGTCGATCAGATCCGATTCGACGGATCTGATCCGTGAGAGCCGATCTGCCGGAGCCGGTCGATCGGATCCGATCCGCCGGAGTCGGTCCCACACGCTGATCGGGCAGGCCCGAGGCGCCCCGGGGGTGACAGCACCCCCGGTGGACCACTGCCCGTGAAGCGAATTTGTCATGTCTATTGCCAATTCAGTCATCGGACTTTTAACGTGCTGGCCATGACGCCTGGGATCAGCCGTAGAACCACGATCAAGTCCGCAGTTGGCGTAACCGGCGCCTTGACGTTGGGTGTTCCAGCCCTGTCAGGAACCGCAGCCGCCCGTGACACATCCGATGATTTTACGCTGTGGTATCAAAAGCCCGCAGCCGACTGGGAGCGGGAATCGCTGCCCATCGGCAGCGGGGCGCTCGGCGCGAGTGTCTTCGGAACGCTCGCCACCGAGCGGCTCACCCTCAACGAGAAGACACTGTGGACCGGCGGTCCCGGGGCCGCCGGCGGATACGACCACGGCAACTGGACCGAGCCCCGGCCCGACGCGCTCGCCTCCGTCCAGCAGCGCCTGGACACCGAGGGCAAGCTCACCCCGGAGACCGTCGCCGCCGAACTCGGCCAGCCCAAGCACGGCTTCGGCGCCTACCAGGTACTCGGCGACCTGGAACTGGCCGTCCCCGGCGCACCGACCGCGCCCGATGCCTCGTACCGCCGTTCGCTCGACCTCGGCACCGCCCTCGCGAGCGTCTCGTACACCCACCAAGGGGCCACGTACACACGGGAGTTCTTCGCCTCCTTCCCGGGCAAGGTGATCGCGGGCCGGTTCTCCGCCGACCAGCCGGGGAAGACCGGCTTCACCCTGCGCTACACCTCGCCCCGCGACGACTTCACGGCCACCGCGAGCGGTGACCGGCTCACGGTGCGGGGCACGCTCCAGGACAACGGGCTGCGGTTCGAGGCCCAGATCCGGGTACGCACCGTCGGCGGCCGGGTCACCGCGGGCGCCGACGGCACCCTCACGGTCAGCGGCGCCAACAGCGCCTGGTTCGTCCTGGCCGCCGGCACCGACTACGCCGACACCTATCCGCGCTACCGGGGCGCCGACCCGCACACGGCCGTCACCAGGGCGGTCGACGCCGCCGCCCGCCGCTCGTACGACGCCCTGCGCACCGACCACGTACGCGACCACCGCGCGCTCTTCGACCGCGTCACGCTCGACATCGGCCAGCGGCTCCCGGACCTGCCCACCGACCAGTTGCTGACGGGGTACACCGGGGGCACCGGCGCCGCCGACCGGGCGCTCGAAGCGCTCTTCTTCCAGTACGGCCGCTATCTGCTCATCGCCTCCTCACGCCCCGGCTCGCTGCCCGCGAACCTCCAGGGCGTGTGGAACAACGTCACCAACCCGCCCTGGTCGGCGGACTACCACGTCAATATCAACCTCCAGATGAACTACTGGCTCGCCGAGGTCACCAATCTCGCCGAGACCACCGCTCCCTACGACCGCTATGTCGAAGCGATGCGGGCCCCCGGGCGGGTGAGCGCGCGGGAGATCTTCGGCTCGGCAGGCTGGGTCGTACAGAACGAGACCAACCCGTACGGCTTCACCGGGGTCCACAACTGGGCGACCTCCTTCTGGTTCCCGGAGGCCGCCGCCTGGCTCACCCAGCAGCTCTACGACCACTACCGTTTCAACGGCTCCACCACCTATCTGCGCACCACCGCCTATCCGGTGATGAAGGAGGCCGCGGAGTTCTGGCTCGCCAATCTCCGGACCGACCCGCGTGACGGACAGCTCGTCGTCACGCCGAGCTACTCGCCGGAGCACGGCGACTTCACGGTGGGCGCGGCCATGTCGCAGCAGATCGTCTTCGATCTGTTCACCAACACCCTGGAGGCGGCGCGCACCCTGGGGGACGCCCCCGCCTTCCGTACCCGGCTGGAAACGGCCCTCGGAAAGCTCGACCCCGGACTGCGCGTCGGCTCATGGGGCCAGCTCCAGGAGTGGAAGACCGATCTCGACAGCCGGACGGACGACCACCGCCATGTCTCGCACCTCTACGCCCTCCACCCGGGGCGGCAGATCCAGGCGGGCACCGCGTGGGCGGAGGCCGCCAAGGTCTCGCTGACCGCGCGCGGCGACGGTGGCACCGGCTGGAGCAAGGCATGGAAGATCAACTTCTGGGCGCGGCTGCTGGACGGCGATCACGCCCACAAGATGCTCTCCGAGCAGCTCAAGAGCTCCACCCTGCCCAACCTCTGGGACACCCATCCGCCGTTCCAGATCGACGGCAACTTCGGCGCCACGTCCGGGATCGCCGAGATGCTGCTCCAGAGCCAGCACGGACCGATCGAGGTGCTGCCCGCGCTGCCCGCCTCCTGGCCCGCCGGCCGGGTGACGGGGCTGCGGGCGCGCGGCGGCGCCACGCTGGACATCGAGTGGTCGGGCGGCCTGGCGACACGGATCACCCTCCGGGCGAGCCGCACGGGCGATCTGACACTGCGCAGCACCCTGCTGGCCGGCGGCGAGCGCCGGTTCCGGGCCATCGCCGGACAGACCTACGTCTTCCGCGCCACGTCCTAGGCAGCGCCCGTGCCGGGTGTCGCAGGCCTGTCAGCGGGGCCTGGCGTGCGCGGCGCTCAGACGCCGGTACCACCGGGCCGGTCCCGCGGCCCGGTGGTACCGGTACCCGGACACTCCCGGGTCCCCGGCCCCGCCCCGCACACCGCGGGGCGGGGCCCCGTGCCGACGGGCCCGTACCTCGCGCGAAACCGGGCCGCGTCCCGCACGATGGAGAGACGCACGGAGGCCGGCACGCGGCTGTCCGCCCTCGCCGGACCTTCGTCGAGCGAGGCGAGGGGTCAGCATGGACAGCAACGGTCTGACGCCGGAGATCCTGCGCGAGCTGCGCCGCCCGCGCCCCCATCCGGCCGTGTCCCTGACGATGCCCACCGACCGCCGCGATCCCCGCGCCGAGCAGGACGCCGTACGGCTGCGCAATCTCCTCACCGAGGCGGACCGCCGGCTGGAGGCCGACCCGGATGTGGACAAGCGGGCACACGCCATGGTCAAGGGCCGGCTCGACCGGGCCGTCGCCGAGGTCGATCTGCGCCATACGCTCGACGGGCTGCTGCTCCTCGCGGACAGCCAGGAGCACCGGATCTGGTACCTGCCGCGCGAGGTGCCCGAGCGTGTCGTCCTCGGCGACAGCTATGTCACCCGGAACCTGGTCGCCGCCACCGAGCAGTCACGCCCGTACTGGGCGCTCGGCGTCGCGGCCGACCGCGCCACGCTGTGGACCGGGTCCGGCGAGTCGCTGCGTGAACACCGCGGGGACGGCTTCCCCATGTCGCCGCCCGAGGAGAGCTGGGACGTCGAACGTGAGGAGCGGATCGGTGACCGGCCCAGCACCTTCACCGACGAGGAGACACGCAAGTTCCTGAGGTCGGTGGACGAGGCCGCGGGCGCGGTCCTGGCCTCCCGCCCGAGGCCGCTGTTTCTCGTGGGTCTCGCCCCCGCGCTGGCCCTGCTGGAGGAGGCGGGCAACGCCACCCGCTCGGCCGCCGGCAGGCTGGTCAAGGGCGGTCTGGTGGACGGGCCCGCGCCGGTGCTGCGCAAGGAACTCCGGCCGGTGGCGGAGGAATACGCGCGCCGGGAGCGGGAGGGGGCACTGACCCGGCTGGACGAGGCCAGGGGGCGGCGCACCTTCGCCGCGGGACTGGACGAGGTCTGGGAGTCGGTGGGCGAGAGGCGGGCCGAGCTGGTCGCGCTCGAAGATCACTTCCACCGTACGGCCGGGGTCCGGGACGGCCATCTCGTGCCCCTCGACGACGCACCCGGGGCCACGGGCCTCGGGCACGACGGCATACGCGACGACATCGTCGACGAACTGGTGGAGACGGCGCTCGACGGGGGAGCCGAGGTGGTGTTCCTCCCCGACGGCACGCTCGCCGCGCACGACAGGGTCGCCGCGGTCCTGCGCTTCTGACCCCACGGCCGGCACCCGCACACCGGGCCGGTACACAGAACACCGCGGTGCGCGCACACCGGGCCGCCGTCACACACCACACCGCGGTGCGCGCACACCGCCGCGCACCGCCGGCATACGTACGGCGGGTGCCACCGGCCCCTCCGTGGCCGGTGGCACCCGCCGGGTCCCGCGTCCCGTACGCCGCGTCCCGTACGCCGCGCGGTGCGGCCCGTGCGCCGTCGGTCAGCGGCGACCCGCCCGTACCTCGACGTCGGACGCCTTCACATAACCGATCCGGTGCCCGTACTGGATCTGGTAGTACATCTCCTGGTCGCGCACCACCTGATGTCCGGCGGTCTCGAACGTCGGCGCGTAGTAGTACTCGCCCGGCACCTTGTCGCCCACCACGTACCGCTGGCCGGCGAGCACCTTGTACGGCAGCGGGGAGACCGTCTGGACCGGAATCCCGGCCGGATACGCCGCGGGCTCCGGATAGGCCCGCCCGTACACCGGCACCTCGGCCACCCCGGGCTTCGGCGTCAGGACCGCCGCCCTGGCACTCACCGCCGTCGGCCGCGTACGGGGATTGTGGAACCAGGCCTTCTGGCCCAGATACCAGATCGCCGTCCACTCGCCCTGGCGCCCGGCGACCGCGTACTGCTGGCCGGTCGAGGCACGGGCCCCCAGATCGTTGACGTCGATCGTGGTGTCGTCACCCTCGGGACGCAGCCCGATGTCCTTCACGAGCGGCGCGCTCTCGTCCGGCGCGGTGTGCAGCCGTACGGCTCCCGAGCCGTGCGGGGCACATGCCTCGCCCGGTTTCTCGCACCCGGTGTACACCGGCTTGTGCGACGCGTAGTCGGGCCTGACCGTCACCACCTCGGCGTTCGCTCCCGCGGTCGCCTCGAACGGCTTGCCGAGCAGCCGGAAGTAGTGCGCCCAGTCCCAGTACGGGCCCGGGTCCGTGTGCATGTCGGGGATCGACGCGGTCGTCGTGCCCGGCACGGTGTCGTGCCCCAGGATGTGCTGCCGGTTCAACGGGACGTCGAACCTGTCCGCCAGATACCGCACCAGCCGCGCCGAGGTGCGGTACATCGCCTCCGTGTACCAGGCGTCGGGCGCGGCGAGGAAACCCTCGTGCTCCAGCCCCACCGACTTGCTGTTGACGTACCAGTTGCCGGCGTGCCAGGCCACATCCTTCGTCGCCACATGCTGGGCGATGTGCCCGTCGGACGAGCGCAGCGTGTAGTTCCACGACACATAGTCCGGGTTCTTGATGAGCTTGAGGGTGGTCTCCCAGGAGCCCTCGGTGTCATGGATGACGATGTAGTCGATCGACTGCGACGCGGGCCGGTCGGCCTTGTCGTGGTTGCCGTAGTCCTTGTCGCCGAACTCCGCGTACGCCGCGGGCAGCCACTCGCAGGCCACCGTGGCGGGACACTCCGTCTGCTCCGCCGGGACGGTGCGCAGGGCGAGCCGCGCGGTCCGCGAGGTGTCGGGGGAGACCTTCGGGACCGCGCGCAGCGCCACCCGCTGGCCGCTGTCCGTCGTACGGTGCTCGCCCTCCCTGATCACCGCGTACACATCGTCGGCGTACGCGGTGGCGGTCGCGGAGTCGTCGGCACCGGAGAACCGGGCGACGGCTCCGTACCAGTCGGCGGGATCGGTGCTCAGCGGTCCGCCCAGCTCGCGCTGGGCGGCGGCCAGCAGCGCGGCGCCGCCCCGGACATTGGCGGCCGGGCTCTCCCGCAGCTCCTCCGCGGCCAGCCCGGTCAGCGCGGCGGCGCGGTCCAGGGTGCGCAGGCGCGCCGGCAGCTCGGACGCCTTCGGCAGCGCCGCCCCGGCGGCCGCGGAGACCGTGCGCACCGCCCGCGCCGGACGGGAGGTGTCCCCGCGCGGGTCCTCCGTGCCCTCCGAGTGGTGCTGCGCGGGATGGCGCCGCGCGTCGGCGATCGCGCCCCTGGCGTCGGTGAGATGCATCGGACCGTAACCGCCGGTGACGCTGGGCGCCCCGCCGTGCGTGTCCCACCGCGACTGGAGATACGAGACCCCGAGCAGCACGCTCTGCGGCACCCGGTACCGCGCGGAGGCGTCGGCGAACGCGCGCTGGAGGGCATCGGCGGGGGGGTGTTCCGCGGTGGCGGAGGGAGCGGCCGAGACCAGGGGCAGCAGCAGGGCGGCGGAGGCCACGACGCCCCCCGCTCGCAGCGCACGCCCACGGCGGGACCTCGGGTGTGGGGGGACGGAACCTTGCAATGCAGCCTCCAGTGACGGGTGATACGCGAAGGGTCTGCCGGGCGGGGGCGACACCAGAGGTATCGGCTCCCGGACGATCCGTCAATCATCCGCCACAGAGGCGATTTCCCACGTCAGCGCGGGTTTCACGGAGTTTCGCGGCGGTGGTGTCCCGGCCTGCGGCGCGTCAGTGGAGTGAACCAATGAAAAAATAAAGCCCGCTGTCCGGGGCCCCGTTGGGGGCCGGACGCGGGAGTGCGGTGACAGCCGGGACGCCGGGCGCCCCGTGGCGGAGCACGTCGACGCGGCACGCGCCCCGTGTGTCGGCACGGGGCACGCGACGCGGTTCTCTTCCTCCGGTCGGTGGAACGCGTCAGCGGGTACCGACCGCGGCGCGTACCGCGCGCCGCGCCATCGCGCAGTCGTCGTGCAGCCGGCGCAGCAGCAGCCGCTGCTCCTCACCGGTGGACGGACCGCTCGGGGCCGACGCGGACCCGGAGGCTCCCCGGACGGGCGACGAGGAGGGGGACGGGGACGAGCCCGCGCCGGGCTCCGGTGCCTCGTGCATGGCGCGCTGCACCGCCGTCTCGTACATCCGGATCTCCCGGGTCAGCACCAGCATCAGATTGACCAGGAACGCGTCCCGCTCCGCGGGGCCCTTGACCTGGGCGAGCTGGCTGATCTGGCGGCGCGCCGCCGGAGCGTCCCCGAGCACCGCCCACAGCGTGGCCAGGTCGTACCCCGGCAGGTACCAGCCCGCGTGCTCCCAGTCGACGAGCACCGGACCCGCCGGTGACAGCAGGATGTTGGAGAGCAGGGCGTCGCCGTGACAGAACTGGCCCATCGCCTGCCGGCCGGCCGCCAGACCGTGCAGCAGCTTCTGGAGATCGCCCAGATCGCGGTCCGTGAACAGACCCAGCTCGTGGTAACGGGCGATCCGGGACGCGTAGTCGAGCGGCGCGTCGAAGAGTCCGGACGGCGGCCGCCAGGTGTTCAGCCGGGCGATCGCGCCGAGCGCGGCCCGTACATCGGCCCTCGGCGGCGCGTCCACCGGATGGCGGGTCAGCGCCGCGGCCCGGCCGGGCATCCGCTCGACCACCAGGGTGCAGTTGTCGGGGTCCGCGGCGACGAGCCGGGGCACCCGCACCGGAGGCCGGTGCCGTACGAACGAGCGATAGGCAGCTATTTCGTGCCGGAACCGCTCGGTCCACACCGGAGAGTGGTCCAGTAAACACTTGGCGACCGCGGTGGTACGGCCGGTGGTTCCGACGAGCAGTACCGAACGGCCGCTGCGGCGCAGCACCTGCACCGGCTTGAACTCCGGACAGATCCGGTGCACCGACGCGATGGCCATCCGCAACTGCGCGCCCTGGGGGCCGGACAAGTCGAGTCTCCCGCTGAGCGGTTGGGCGCCGGTCCCCGTCCTGATCCGAGTCCGCCCGACATGGGTGGGGTCGAGATACGGTCCGCTACCAGGCACGACCGTCCGCTGCGACCGGGGCGGGGCGGACACGGAGGACGATGCTGTGTACATGGGCGATACAGATCCCTTCGTGTGCCGACGAATTGCGTGCGCCGTCCCGCCCCGGCGGCCTTTCGGCACCCTGGGGAGTACGTCCTGCCGCCGGGGCGGGGTGGCGCTTTCCTACCTGACACCCGAGTGCGGGTGGCACACCATCTGGCGAACCCTGGCGAACCCTGGCGAATAGTCGCCATGCATCTGGCGGCGGGCTAATGTCAAGTCAGCCGAGAACCTGGGGGCTTGACGTGAGCGGAGAACCCAACACCCGTCTGTCGGATCTGTTCGGCCTGGCCGGCTGGTCCAAGGGCGAACTCGCGCGGCTGGTGAACCGGCAGGCGGCGGCCATGGGCCACCCCCAGCTGGCCACCGACACCTCGCGGGTGAGGCGCTGGATCGACATGGGGGAGACCCCGCGCGACCCCGTACCGAGGGTGCTGGCGGCCCTGTTCACCGAGCGGCTCGGTCGTGTCGTGACCATCGAGGACCTCGGGTTCGTACGGAACGGACGCGCGGGGAAACGAGGGAACGCCGGGAAAGCCGACAACCCCGACGGTCTCCCGTGGGCGCCCGACCGGACGGCGGCGGTCCTCACCGAATTCACGGGAATGGACCTCATGCTCAACCGTCGCGGCTTGGTGGGCGCGGGTGCCGCGCTCACCGCAGGCTCCGCACTCACCAGCGCCATGCACGACTGGCTGCACTCCGACCCCGCACTCTCGTCGGACGCCCCCCGGCTCGACGATCCCCTGCACGCGGACCCCGCGGGATTCGACCGTTACGAGGCCGCCCCCATCGGGTCGCAGGAGATCGACGCGCTGGAGCACTCCGTCGAGGTGTTCCGCGCCTGGGACGCCGCCCGTGGCGGCGGGCTCCAGCGCAAGGCGGTGGTGGGCCAGCTCAACGAAGTGGGCGGCATGCTCGCCTACCGGCACCCCGACCATCTCCAGCGGCGCCTGTGGGGCGTCGCCGCCAACCTCGCCGTGCTCGCCGGGTGGATGTCCCACGACGTGGGCCTGGAACCCACGGCCCAGAAGTACTTCGTCATCGCCACCCACGCGGCGCGCGAGGGCGGCGACCGGCCCCGCGCGGGCGAGGCCCTGTCCAGGGCGGCCCGGCAGATGGTCCATCTCGGCCGGCCCGACGAGGCACTCGATCTGATGAAGCTCGCCAAGTCCGGCTCCGGCGGGGAGAATCTGCCCCGTACGCGCGCCATGCTGCGCACGATCGAGGCATGGGCACAGGCGTCCATGGGCCGTGGCCAGGCCATGCGCCGCACCCTGGGCGAGGCGGAGGAACTCTTCGTCTCCGACAAGGGGGATGTGCCGCCGCCCTGCTGGATGCAGATGTTCGACGAGGCCGATCTGCACGGGATGGAGGCGCTGGCCTTCCGTACGCTCGCCGACCATGAACCGGCGGCGGCGAGCATCGCGCAGAGGCACGCCAAGAAGGCGCTGGAGCTGCGGGGGGGCGGCCGGCAGCGGTCCAAGATCTTCGACTATCTGTCGCTGGCGTCCGCGTGCTTCATCGCGGACGACCCGGAGCAGGCGGACCGTTACGCGCGTCTCGCGCTGATGTCGATGGGGGAGACCTCGTCGCACCGCACCTGGGACCGGCTGCGTGAGATGTACCGGCTCACCGGCCAGTACGCGGGCTACCGGAAGATCGAGGATCTGCGCCAGGAGATCGAGTCGGCCCTGCCCAGGAATCCCGCCCGAAGGGCGACGGGGAGCGTCGGCGTCTAGGGTCTTTCGTTTGGATCTCGCGAGCCCGGCAAGATCCGGACGAAAGACCCCAGGGTTACGTCAGGCCGTGTCCGCCCGGCGGGCTCAGCCGCCGACCCTGGCGGCCAGCACACAGGCGTCGTCCGCGCGCTCGGTCCCGCCGAACTCCTCGACGACCGTCCTGGCGCACTCCGCCGCGGTGAGGTTTCCGGCGAGCCGGGGCGCCAGTGCCAGGAGCCGGTCCCGCGCCGTCCCGGTGGCGCCGCCGTCGCGCGTCAGCCCGTCGGTGTACAGCACCAGCAGGTCTCCGGGCCGGAGCCGGACGTCGGCCTGCTCGTACGCGGCCCCCGAGGTCGCCCCGAGCAGGACGCCGTCCGGCGGAGTCAGGACACGCCCCGTCCCGTCGCGGAACAGCAGCGGGGCGGGGTGTCCCGCCTGTGCCCATGCGAACGTCCGGGTCTCCGGGTGGTAGCGGGAACAGAGCACGCTGCCCAGCGCGGGCCGTTCGGAGGTGTCGAAGAGCTGGTTGAGATGGCCCAGCAGGGCGCCGGGCTCGATGCCCGCCACGGCCATGCCCCGCACCGCTCCCAGGGTCATCGCCATGGCGGAGGCGGCGGCCATGCCCTGGCCGGTCAGCTCTCCCACGGTCAACAGCGTGTCGCCGTCGGGCAGTTCGAGGGCGTCGTACCAGTCCCGGCCGGCCTGCGGGTTCCCCGCGGACGGCAGTCGGCGCGCGGCCACGTCGAGCGGGACGGGACCGCTCCGTGCGAGCTGTGCGGAGCCGCGCCAGGACGGCAGGACGGCCTCCCGCAACTCGCCCACGAGCCGTCGCTCGGTCTGCGCGATGTGCTCTTCGCGCCGGAGCGAGTCCCGGCTGTCGCGCACCGCCCGTTCGCTGCGGCGCAGTTCGCTGATGTCACGCAGGACCGCCCACATGGAGGCGGTGCAGCCGTCGGCGTCGAGGACCGGCTCGCCCGTCATGTGCAGCGTACGCACCCGGCCGTCGGGCCTGACGACACGGAACTCGCCGTCGATGGGCCTGCCGTCGATCAGACAGCCCGTCACCATCGCGGTGAGCAGGGCCTGATCGTCCGCGAACACGAAGGACGGCAGCTCGTCCAGTGACAGGGGCCCGCTCTCCGGCGCCCTGCCGAAGATCTCGTACAGCTCGTCCGACCAGCTCACCTCGTCGGTGAGCAGATCCCACTCGGCGCTGCCGATCCCGCCGGGCGCCGAGCCGGTACCGTCCCGCGTCTCCGGCCGGTGAGCGGGCGCGTGGCGCTGTTCCCGCGCCGGTTCCGCCGGGGCTGGGCCGTCCGGACGCCCCGCCTTGAGCTCCTCCAAGTGAGCGCCCAGGTCGTCCAGTTGATGGACCGCCAGGTCGCAGAGGGCCCGCTGCCAGCGCCACACCGTGTCGTCGTCGTCCACCGCGGTGTCCTGGCGTACCGCGTCCACGTCTCCGCGCAGTCTGCGGGTCTGGGTGATGAGCGCTTCCACCGTCCCTCGCTCGGGAGGCTGGGGGGCGGGACGGTCCGCGAACAGAGGGGACGGCATCTCGTACTCCGATACGGGCGCGGCACTGTCGGGTCCGGCTGATGGACCGTTATGAACTCTCGCACAGGCGCCCCGGGGCCGTAAGGCGTTTGGCAACACTCGATCCGGTGGTGCTTCTGGCATATGCCGCGGGCTCGCCGGAGCGCCGCGTACGGCCGCGCCCTCAGATGACGGGAAGCCGGTGGAGGGCCACCAGCAGCCGCCAGACCCGGGCCGCGATGCCCTCCGGCGAGTCCTCGATCAGACCGTGCAGCCAGTCCGCCAGCACCCCGGCGAAGGTGGCGGCCACCGCGGAGGCGATCAGCTCCGGAGCGGGCGCCCCGGCCAGGGCCCGCTCCGCGCGGCTGCGTTCGCGCAGCTCCCGGTGGAGCAGCTCGCCGAGCGGGCCGCCGCCTCCCGGGCGCAGCAGGGTCCGGTAGAGCGCGGCGTGCGGGATGAGAGCGGCGAAGAACGGGACGAGGGGCGGTGGCGGAACGTGTGGATCCGGGGCGCCCCGCCAGGCGTGCAGGGCGTCGACCGCGTTCCGTACCACCTCCGCGCAGGCGTCCACGGCCAGTGCCTGGAGGTCCGGGTAGTGCAGATAGAACGTGGCCCGGCCCATTCCGGCGCGGCGCACCAGGGCGGCCACACCGACCTCTTCGAGCGGCCGTTCCGCGCACTCGTCGAGCAGTGCCCGCCGCAGTCTGGCCCGGGTCCTGGCCGTACGGGGATCACCCGCGGCACCGCCGGGAGCCGTCGGAGGGGGTCCGCCCGGCGGTACTCCGGTCATCCCGCCGCCAGGACCGCGGTCAGGGTGATCGCGCCGGGCAGCGCCTGGACGAACAGGATGCGTCGGTTCGAGGTGATCCCGCCGAACACCCCGGCGACGACCACGCATATCAGGAAGAAGATCTGGACCCGGTAGCCGGTTGGATCGCCGGCGATCAGTCCCCAGAACAGCCCGGCGGCGAGAAATCCGTTGTAGAGCCCCTGGTTGGCGGCGAGCGGCGCGGTCGCGCGGGCCAGGCCGGCGTCGAACCCGGAGAGGGCGCGCCCCTGTTTCCGCTCCCACAGGAACATCTCCAGGACCATGACATAGACATGGAAGGCGGCGACCAGGCCGACCAGGACGTGCGCGGCTGTCCGCATGAGCGGGTCCCCCGTACTCGGAACAAGAATGGACATGTGTCCAGGAAGTATAGACACCTGTCCAGGAGTGGGAACACCGGCCGGCGGTCCGGGCAAGCCGGAGCCCCCGGGGGAAGCGCGTCCCCGGGGGCTCCGGCCAGCATTCCCCGTGGGGGCGCTTGGAGTTAACGCGGCACAGTCTGGCACCGGCGGGGATCAGGTACGGGCAGCCGCGCCGCGCTCACCAGATGGCCTCGACCCATTCGGGGTGGTCGATGAACGGGTTGCGGTTGCGCTGGTACGTGCTGTATATGACCTCGTTGCGGCGCTTCTCGAAGGTGTCCGGCGGGTCCTGCTGGCTCCACGCCTTCAGTACGGAGAGCTTCCCCATCGCGGGCGTGGAACCGTTGTTGACCCGCTCGTTGGGTTCGAGGTCGGGCCAGGAGTCGCCGCCCTCGTACCGCACGGCCATATAGAGGATCATCCGGGCGACATCGCCCTTGACCGCGTTGCGCGGCTCGTAGGAGTCGGAGTCGGTGTAGTTGCCCGGGGCGCCGGAGACGGCGCTGCCGCCCCGGTCGAAGTCCTTGTTGCCGCGGATCCCGTTGACGCCGACATCCTCCGGCCGCAGATGGTGGAGGTCGGTGCCGGGTCCGGCGGCGGTGCCGAAGTCGCCGTGGGACTGGGCCCATACGTGCTCGCGGTTCCACTGCCCCGAGTTGCCGCCGTTGCTGGACTTCGACTGGGACCGGCCGCTGTACAGCAGGATCACGTTCGAACTGTTCGCGGGGTCCTGGTCGGTGTTCTTGAGCGCCTCCCAGACCTGCGCGTACGAGATCTTCGTCTGGGTCCTGATGATCGTGTGCAGGGCCGACTTCAGGGCGGGGCCGGTCTTGCCGAGCGCGCTCTGGTAGTACGTGTCGTCGAGCGCGGCGACGGCGCCGGCCGGGGCGGAGCTCACAGACGCGGACGGCGGTGCGGCCGGTGCGGCGGCCGCGGTGGTGGCGAGCACCGCGGTGGCGGCACCGAGGGCCAGCAGCAGGCGTCCGGTGGGACGGTGGCGACGGGACATGGGGGGAGCTGTCCTCTCCGGCGGGACCGCCAGGCGCACGGCCACAGGGTGGGGGACGGGCGCCGTGGCGGTCGTGACGTCTTGGTTGAGCGGGAGCCTTCCACAGGGCCCCTGGCCCCGTGTGAACACACAGTGTCGGTCATGTGCAGGTCAAGTCAACCGTGGGCGCGTCGTCCCGCCGCCCGGTTGTGGAGGGTCTGCGTTCATATGGAGGTGCGGCGGCCATGAATCTGGTCAACTTTGGTCCATACCAGCTTCTTGACGACCCCTCGTACCCTGCCTTAAATCAAGTACTGAAATAAGCGCCCGAGGCGTTCTCGCGGACCTCCCCCCTCGGTCGCGATGTCATGCGCATGACCCCCCACTGAAGCGATGTGATGACCTGTGCGAATCCCCCTGGGACGCCGAATAGCGCTTTCCGCGCTCGCCCTGATCTGCTGTACCGGTGTGCTGACCGCGGTCCCCGCCGGCGCGGCCACCGCCCCCGAGGCGCGCTCCGAAGCGCGCACCGAGGCCGCGGCCTCGATCGCCGCGGTGACCTTCTCCGACGACTTCAACGGTCCCGCGGGATCCGCCGTCGACGGCAGCAAGTGGCAGATCGAGACCGGCGACAACGTCAACAACCACGAGCGGCAGTACTACACCGCCGGCAACAACAACGCCGCCCTCGACGGCCAGGGCAACCTGGTCATCACCGCGCGCAAGGACAACCCCGGCAACTACCAGTGCTGGTACGGCCGGTGCGAGTACACCTCGGCGCGGCTGAACACCTCCGGCAAGTTCACCTCGACCTACGGACGCGTCGAGGCCCGGCTGAAGGTCCCGCGCGGCCAGGGCATGTGGCCCGCGTTCTGGATGCTCGGCAACGACATCGGCAACGTCGGCTGGCCCAACAGCGGTGAGATCGACATCATGGAGAACGTCGGCTTCGAGCCCGGCACCGTCCATGGCACCCTGCACGGCCCCGGCTACTCCGGCTCGGGCGGCATCGGCGCCGGCTACACCCTGCCGGGCGGCCAGGCGTTCGCCGACGCCTTCCACACCTTCGCGATCGACTGGTCGCCCAACGCCATCACCTGGAGCGTCGACGGCAATGTCTACCAGCGGCGGACCCCCGCCGATCTGGGCGGCCGCACCTGGGTGTTCAACAAGCCGTTCTTCCTCATCCTGAACCTGGCGGTCGGCGGCTACTGGCCCGGCGACCCCAACAGCAGCACCCCCTTCCCGTCCCAGCTCGTCGTCGACTACGTGCGCGTCAGCACCGACGACAGCGGCTCCGGCGGTGGCGGCAGCGGCACGATCACCGGGCTCGGCGGCAAGTGCGTGGACGTGGCCGGGGCCAACCCCGCCAACGGCACGCCCGTCCAGCTCTACGACTGCAACGGCTCCGCCGCCCAGCAGTGGACCGTCGCCGCCGACGGTTCCCTCCGGTCCCTCGGCAAGTGCCTGGACGTGACGGGCAACAGCACGGCCGACGGCGCCCAGCTCCAGCTCTGGGACTGCGCGGGAACCGCCAATCAGCGCTGGGCACTCCCGGCGGCCCGTGATGTCGTGAACATCCAGGCCAACAAGTGCCTGGACGCGACGGGCAACAGCTCGGCCAACGGCACCCGGCTCCAGATCTGGACCTGCACCGGCACCGCCAACCAGAAGTGGACGGTGAACCGCTGATGACCGGTGTACGCCGCGGATTCAAGCCCCTGAGAACCCTCGCCCTGCTGGCCGCGCTGCCGCTGGCGCTCGCCGCGTCGCTCCTCACCACGCCCACCCCGGCCACCGCGGCGGTCGCCGCGGTCGGCTCGATCACCGGCCTGGGCGGCAAGTGCGTCGATGTGGCGGCCGGCAGCTCCGCCAACGGCACGGCCGTCCAGCTCTACGACTGCAACGGCTCCGCCGCCCAGCAGTGGGACGTAGCCTCCGACGGATCGATCCGCGCGCTCGGCAAGTGCCTGGACGTGACGGGCAACAGCACGGCCAACGGCGCGCAGCTCCAGCTCTGGGACTGCGCCGGCACCCCCAACCAGAGGTGGACCGTCTCGGCGGCCCGCGACATCGTCAACGTCCAGGCCAACAAGTGCCTGGACGTGACGGGCAACAGCTCGGCCAACGGCACCCGGCTCCAGATCTGGACCTGCACGGGCACCGCCAACCAGAAGTGGACCGCGCCCTCCGGCGGCGGCAACCCGCCCGCGCCCAGCGGACCCATGGCGGTCGCGCCGTACATCTACAACGGCTGGGGCAGCCCGCCGAACCCGGTCACGGTCATGAACGCGACCGGCGTGAAGTGGTTCACCCTGGCGTTCGTGCTCAGCAACGGCTACTGCAACCCGCAGTGGGACGGCGGACGCCCGCTGACCGGCGGAGTGGACCAGCAGACCATCAACACCGTGCGCGGCGCGGGCGGCGACATCATCCCGTCCTTCGGCGGCTGGAGCGGCAACAAGCTGGAGAGCTCCTGCTCCAGCGCGGGTGAGCTGGCCGCCGCGTACCAGAAGGTCATCAACGCGTACGCGCTCAAGGCCATCGACATCGACATCGAGGCCGCGGCGTACGACAGCCCCACCGTCCAGCAGCGCACCGTGGACGCGCTCAGGACCATCAAGGCCAACAACCCCGGCATCAAGGTGTACATCACCTTCGGCACCGGCCAGAACGGCCCGGACACCAGCCTGATCAACCGCGCCGCCGCCTCCGGTCTGACCGTCGACAGCTGGACGATCATGCCGTTCAACTTCGGCGGTGTGGGCCAGAACATGGGCACGCTCACCACCCGGGCGGCCGAGGGGCTGAAGACCGCGGTCAAGAACGCCTACGGGTACAGCGACGACGAGACGTACCGCCGTATCGGCATCTCGTCGATGAACGGCATCACCGATGTCAACGAGACGGTGACCGTGGCGGACTTCCGCACCATCCTCGCCTACGCGCAGCAGCACCATCTCGCGCGGCTGACCTTCTGGTCGGTCAACCGTGACCGGCCCTGCACCGGCGGCGGGGCGGACACCTGCTCCGGTGTGAGCCAGCAGGCGTGGGACTTCACCCGCGTCTTCGCCCAGTACACCGGCTGACCGGGCGAGGAGAACACATGAACACGCTCTCGTACGGCGGCGGCGCCACCCCGGGCCGTTCCCCGTACCGCCGGCTGTCCCCGCTCACCCTGCTGCTCACCGTAGTGGCACTCTGCATGTCGCTGGTCGCCCTGCCCCAGCAGGAGGCCGCGGCGGGGACCGCCGTGGAGGGCGGTGTCCCGGTGGGCGGTGTCGCCGCGGCGGCACTGCCCACCGGATGGACCACCGTCGTCAACAAGGCGAGCGGCAAGTGCGTGGACGCACGCGCCGCCGCCACCGGCAACGGGACCGCCGTCCAGCAGTACACCTGCAACGGCAGCCTCGCCCAGCACTGGAACCTCGCCGCCACCAGCGGCGGTCATGTCAGGGCGGGCAACCGCAACGCCGACAGCCAGGTCTGGGACGTGACGGACGTGTCGGGCGCCGACGGCGCCGCGATCCAGCTCTGGACGTACAGCGGCGGGAACAACCAGCAGTGGCTGCCGGTGGAGGAGGCCGACGGCGCCTACCACTTCGTCAACCGCGCCAGCGGCAAGTGCCTCGACGTCCCCAGTGCCTCGACCGCCGACAGCGTCCAGCTCCACCAGTACACCTGCAACGGATCGGGCGCGCAGTCCTTCCGGGTGCAGGCCGCCGACCCGCCGGTGCCCCCGGGCACCCCGGACCTCGGTCCCAATGTGGTCGTCTTCGACCCGTCGATGCCGGCCGCGTCCATCCAGAGCCGGCTGGACGCCACCTTCCGCCAGCAGGAGACCAATCAGTTCGGCGCCCAGCGGGCCGCCTTCCTGTTCAAGCCGGGCACCTACAACGCCGACGTGAACGTGGGCTTCTACACCCAGGTCGCCGGTCTCGGCCTCTCACCGGACGACGTCGACATCCGGGGCGCCGTCCATGTCGAGGCCGACTGGTTCCCGCCGCAGAACGCCACGCACAACTTCTGGCGCAGCGCCGAGAACCTGTCCGTCACCCCCACGACCGGCACCGACCGCTGGGCGGTCTCCCAGGCCGCTCCGTACCGCCGTATGCATGTCCGCGGCAATCTGGCGCTGGACGACGGCGGCTGGGCCAGCGGTGGCTTCATGGCCGACTCCAAGGTCGACGGCCAGGTCAGGTCCGGCTCCCAGCAGCAGTGGCTCTCCCGCAACACCGAATGGGGGAGCTGGACGGGATCCAACTGGAACATGGTGTTCGTCGGCGCGCGGAACGCGCCCGCGAACAGCTTCCCCAGCCCGCCCTACACCACGGTCGACCAGACACCGCAGGTGCGCGAGAAGCCGTTCCTTTACATCGACGCGGCCGGCGCCTACAAGGTGTTCGTCCCCGCGCTGCGCAACAACTCCAGCGGTACGACATGGTCGGCCGGGGCTCCGGCGGGTACGTCGATCCCGCTGGACCAGTTCTACATCGCGAAGCCGGGAGCGACGGCCGCGGAGATGAACGCCGCGCTGGCACAGGGCAAGAACCTGCTGGTCACCCCCGGGGTCTACCATCTCAACCAGACCCTGAGGATCACCCGTCCCGAGACCGTCGTGCTCGGGCTGGGCCTCGCGACGGTGATCCCGGACAACGGCATCACCGCCATCTCGGTCGCCGATGTCGACGGGGTGAAGGTGGCGGGTCTGCTCGTCGACGCCGGACCCGTGAACTCCCAGCGGCTGATGGAGGTCGGCGCCGACGGTTCCAACGCCGGCCACGCGGCCAATCCCACCTCGCTGCACGATGTGTTCTTCCGCATCGGAGGCGCGGGGGTCGGCAAGGCGACCACCAGCCTGGTCGTCAACAGCCGCAATGTGATCGGCGACCATCTGTGGATCTGGCGCGCCGACCACGGCAGCGGGGTCGGCTGGAACACCAACACGGCGGACACCGGTCTGGTCGTGAACGGTGCCGACGTCACGATGTACGGCCTGTTCGTCGAGCACTACCAGAAGCATCAGACGATCTGGAACGGCAACGGCGGGAAGACGTACTTCTACCAGAACGAGATGCCGTACGACCCGCCCAACCAGGCCGCCTGGATGAACGGCGGGACACAGGGCTACGCCGCCTACAAGGTGGCGGACTCCGTGACCAGCCATCAGGCGTACGGGCTCGGCAGCTACTGCTTCTTCAACGTCAACAACAGTGTGACGGCGGAGCGCGCGTACGAGGTGCCCAACAACGCCAATGTGCGCTTCCGCAACATGGTGACGGTGTCCCTCGGCGGCACCGGGACCATCCGGCATGTCATCAACGACCGGGGAGGGCCGTCGAACTCGTCCACGAACGTGGCGAATCTCGTCGCCTACCCCTGACAGGTCCCGACCGGGCCCCGGCGGGGGCCTGACGGGGCCGTGACAGACGGTGTGACAGCGCGCGGGCGGTCCGCGGACGGAACTCCCGTCCGCGGCCGCCCGCGCGCCGTCGCGGCGGCTCAGGAGGGCGGCCCCGGCATCGGCTCGGCCTCCAGGAAGCGGCGGCGGCGCGGGCCGCGGTAGACCAGCGCCTCCCAGCCCAGCCGTTCCAGCACCGCGGCGCACTCGGCCAGCGCGCGCTCCTCCTCCTGGGCCGCTCCGCCGCCGTGCGGGCCGACCCACTCCACCCGTACGGCGGCGGGCCGCTCACCGGCACCCACCCGGAACCCCGTGGCGATCCGCCGCCCGGCGCCGTCCACCGCCGACGGGGAGAGCCCGGCCGCCTCCAGCACGAGCGCGACGGCCCGCACCGGGCTCCGCCGCTCCCACGGCGCCGGGACGGCGCCCGGATCACCGGTGCCCACGTGGATCAGCCGCCGGATCTGGAGCAGCCCCTCGAAGGCGCCCCGGACCTCGGCCGCCCGCGCCCGCGGGTCCGTGCCGGACACCGGTCCGTCGCCCGTCGCCGGCTCGAAGCCGCCGCGCCCTGCCCGCTCTTCCTCTGCCGCCATCCGCAGACTCTCTCAGCCCGCTCGGACAGCCAACAGCCGCGCCATGGAATGTCAGGGATTTGCGTAACCGATCTTTATTTTTTGCGTGGTTGCTTGGTAGCGTGGCGGAGTGAAAAAGAGACTCTCTCAGGTGGCCGAGTTCGCCGGTGTCAGCGAGACCACCGCGCGGCGGGTGCTCAACGGGGCGACGGATGTGGCTCCGGCGACCCGTGACGCGGTGCTGACCGCCATGGACGTCTGCGGCTTCGAACGCCCCCGCGAGCTGCGGCAGGAACGGGCGGCGCTGGTCGGGCTGGTCGTGCCCGACCTCCAGAATCCGATCTTCCCGGCCTTCACGGAGGCCCTGGCGGGGCTGCTGAACAAGCGCGGGCTCATCCCCGTGCTCTGCACCCGTACCGCCGACGGAGTCTCGGAGGCGCACTACATCGACATGATCCTCCGGCAGAACATCGGCGGGATCATCTTCGTCGGCGCCAGTTACGCGGACGCCGGACCCGAGCAGGGCCAGGCCCTGCGGGAGCGTCGGATACCGGTGGTGCTGCTCAACGCGGCGGACGAGAATCTGGGCGTCGCCCAGGTGTCCATCGACGACGCGGCCTCGGCCGAGCAGGTGCTGAACCATCTCGCGGCGATGGGCCACCGGCGGATCGGCATGATCCTCGGCCCTGTCGGCCATGTGCCCTCGGCCCGCAAACTCGCTGGTTACGAGCGCTTTCACACGCGCGGAAGCGGTCTGCCCGACGACTGGCGCAGGCTGGTCGCCCATGGCCTGTTCTCGATGGAGGGCGGCGCGACCGCGCTGCCGCGGCTGCTGGCCGAGGGCGTCACGGCGGTGGTCTGCGCGAGCGACGCGCTCGCTCTCGGTGCCATCAGGGCGGCGCGGCGCCAGGGGCTGCGGGTGCCGGAGGATCTCTCCGTCGTGGGATTCGACGACTCTCTGTACATGGTGGCGACCGACCCGCCCCTGACGACGGCCCGTCAGCCGGTCCAGGCGATGGCCGCGGCGGCCGTCGCCTCGCTGGCCTCCCAGATGAAGGGCCATGCCTCGGAGGGGGAGTCGATGATGTTCGACACCGAGCTGATCGTCCGCAGTTCAACGGCGCCGCCGGCCCGTTGACGGCGGTGGCTGATGGCATGTCCGCGGTGAACGCCGCGCGCGAGGGGCCCGGCGGACCGCCGGGCCCCTTCGTGCTGTACGGGGCGGTCGTGTCCGCCGTCCGGGGCCGCCGCGCCGGGGGCCGTACCGCCGGGCCCGAAGTGACGGTCCGTTACGAACCGACGCTCCCTAGATTAAGTTCTTGCGCAGACTCATTGACTTCTTGCGGCGCGCGCTTTTACTGTCAGCGCCGTTGAGACACCGCGACGGCCAGCCACCGCCGCATGTCACGCACATCCTTTGCAGACCCCGCCGCCCGCGACCGGGTGAGCCGTCTGCTGTCGTTGTCAGGAAGGCATGGGATCCCCATGGTTGGCACAGCAAGACGTCGTGTACTCGGCCTGGCCGTGGCCGCCCCGCTCTCCCTCGTGCTCGCCGGCTGCGGCGGTCCGGCCACGCCCTCGGGCGTGGACAAGGACGGCGTGGTGACCATCAGCGTCAACGGCATGCCGGCGAAGACCCAGCCGGCCGACCGCAAGGACTTCGAAGAGCTGGTCGAGGAGTTCGAGGCGAGCCATCCGAAGATCAGGATCGATGCCCGTGAGGGCCAGATGGATCCGAAGACCTTCGCGGCGAAGCTGGCGGGCGGCCAGCTGGAGGACGTGTTCTATGTCTACTTCACCGACCCGGCCGGCCTGATCCAGCGTCACCAGGCCGCCGACATCACCCCGTACCTCAAGGGCGTGCCGTATCTCCAGGACGTCCGTCCCGAGCTCCAGGACGTCTTCAAGGACGCCGACGGCAGGATCTACGGCCTGCCGACCGGCAACTACTCGCTCGGTCTGGTCTACAACCGGGCCCTGTTCACCAAGGCGGGGCTCGACCCGGACCGGCCGCCGGCCACCTGGGACGAGGTGCGTACGGCGGCCAGGCGGATCAGCGCGCTCGGCGACGGCACCGTGGGCTACGCGGACTACAGCAAGAACAACCAGGGCGGCTGGCATCTGACGTCATGGATCTACTCCATGGGCGGTGAGGTCGCCGCCCAGGGGGACGACGGCCGCTGGAAGGCCGCGTTCAACAGCGGGGCGGGACGCGCGGCGCTCCAGGCACTGCACGACATGCGGTGGACCGACAACAGCATGGGCACCCGTCAGCTCCTGGAGATCGGCGACGTCCAGAAGATGATGGGCTCGGGCAAGCTCGGGATGTACATGGCGGGTCCGGACAACATCCCCACCATCGTCAAGCAGTTCGAGCGCGAGTACGAGGAGTTCGGCCTCACGGCGCTCCCCGGCACCGCGACGCTCGGCGGGGGCGACGGCTTCATGTTCAACCCGAAGGCCTCGCCCGAGAAGATCAGGGCCGGTCTCCAGTGGATCCAGTGGAAGTACCTCAACCCGGACCGCGAGGAGAAGAACGCCAAGAAGTGGGCCGGCCAGGGCATCCCGATCGGCCTGCCGCAGCCGAATCTCTTCCGAGGCGTGGCCCAGGCGAAGAACGACGCGATCCACGCCAGGTACGCCAATGTGCCGCAGCGCAACTTCAAGCCGTTCGTCGACCGCAGCCCCCAGGTCGCGGTGAAGGTCGAGCCGCCGAACGCCCAGCAGCTCTACACCGTCCTGGACGGTGTCATGCAGTCCGTGCTGACCAAGAAGGACGCCGATCTCGACCAGTTGCTCGCGACCGCAGAGAAGAAGGCCGACGCCATCCTCGCCACGGTCAGGTGACCCATGACGGTCCGCCGGTCGTACCGTCTCCGCGAGAATCTGGTCGCGTACCTCTTCCTCTCCGCCGGCCTCATCTGCTTCGCGCTCTTCTCCTGGTACCCCATCGTCCGGGGCCTGCTGCTCAGCTTCCAGCAGGTCACCTTCGCCGAACCGGCCCGCTGGGTGGGGCTCGACAACTTCCGGCGGCTCTTCGACGATCCGCTGTTCGTCACCGCCTGGCAGAACACCGGCTGGTTCACCCTGCTCGCCCTGGTCTTCGGATTCGCGGCCCCCTTCGCCACCGCCGTCGTCCTCAACGAGCTGCGGCACGGCACGGCGTATCTGCGGCTGACCGTCTATCTGCCGGTGATGCTGCCGCCGATCGTCACGATGCTGCTGTGGCGCTGGTTCTACGATCCGGGCCCCGGGCTCTTCAACAGTGTGCTGGAGGTCTTCCACCTCCCCGCCCAGCAGTGGCTGGAGTCGGAGAACCTGGCGATGGTCTCCCTGGTGCTGGTCTCGACCTGGGCCAATATGGGCACCACCACACTGATCTATCTCGCCGCGCTCGGCGGTGTCCCCGGTGAGCTGTACGAGGCCGCCGAGCTGGACGGGGCGTCGATCCGGCAGCGCCTGTGGCATGTCACCGTTCCGCAGATGCGCTTCATCCTGATGATCACGCTGCTGTTGCAGATCATCGGCACGATGCAGGTGTTCATCGAGCCGTTCGTGCTCACCGGCGGCGGCCCCGACGACGCCACCGTCACCGTTCTGCTGCTGCTCTACCGCTACGCGTTCGTCTACAACGACTTCGGCCTGGCCAGCGCCATGAGCACGGTGCTCTTCCTGGTGCTGGGCCTCTTCGCGGGCGTCTATCTGCGCCTGACCCGGACCAGGAGCTGACCCCCCGGGGCACCGCCCGCCGCAGAGCACAGCAGAAAGGAACTCCGCCATGGCCGCCGAGAGCGCCGTCCGCACCCTGATAGCCCCGGCCGAGATGACCCGGCGCACCGGCCGGCTCATCCACCGCCTCGTCCTCGTCCTGACACTGACCGGCTTCACCCTCGCCTTCGTCTTCCCCCTCTACTGGATGGCGACCGGCGCGCTCAAGTCCTCCGCCGAACTGGCCGACCCGAACCCCGCACCGTTCCCGCGCACCTGGCATCCGGAGAGCTACACCGAGGCCTGGACGAACGTCGGACTCGGGCAGTACTTCCTCAACACGTTCCTCCTCGCGGCCGGGGCCTGGCTCTGCCAGCTCGTGGTGGACGTCGCCGCCGCCTACGCGCTGTCGAAGCTGCGTCCGGTGCTCGGCGGGGCGGTCCTCGGCATGATGCTCGCGACCCTCATGCTGCCGGTCTCGGCGCTGCTCGTGCCGACCTATCTGACGGTGGTGGACGTCCCGCTGGTCCATCTCAACCTGATCAACACCCCGTGGGCGCTCTGGCTGCCCGCCTGCGCCAACGCCTTCAACATCTTCATCCTGAAGCGGTTCTTCGACCAGATCCCCGGGGAACTCCTCGACTCCGCGCGGATCGACGGCGCGGGCACCCTGCGGGTCCTGGTCTCCGTGATCCTGCCGCTCTCCCGGCCCGTCCTGGCCGTGGTGTCCATCTTCGCGGTCGTCGGCGTCTGGAAGGACTTCCTCTGGCCGATGCTCGTCCTGCCCGACCCGGCCCGGCAGCCCATCACCGTGGCGCTCAACCGGCTCTCCCCCGACATGCCCGCCAACCAGCTGCTCGCGGGCATGGTCATGGCCAGTGTGCCGCTGCTCGTCCTCTTCCTGATCTTCCAGCGCAGCATCATCGCGGGACTGACGGCGGGCAGCCTCAAGGGCTGACCAACCGCCCCGACGATCCCCGGGACCCGCCCCCCCAGCATCCCGCCGTCCCGATCCCGCCCCGGATCGTCCCCGACCCCCGATCCCCCCGGACCGGGTTCTCCCCTCACGGAAGGACACACCGTCGTGTCACCCGCACCCCACGCACGGCCCGGCACCCTCGGAGCGGCGGGCCTGGCCCTGCTGCTCCTCTCCCTCCTGTACGCCGTCTCGCGCGCCCCGTCCGCCCAGGCCGCGGACGCCACCCTGGAGGCGGAGTCCGCGGCGCTCTCCGGCGGCGCGGCCGTCTCGGCCGAGCACCCCGGCTACACCGGCTCCGGCTTCGTCGCCGGCTACACCGACGGCAACAAGGGCAGGGCGTCCACCTCGTTCACCGTGCCGTCGGCCGCGGCCGGTGCCGGTTCCCTCCGTATCCGGTACGCGAACGGCACCACCGCCACCATGACGCTCAGCCTCTTCGTGAACGGCACCAGGCTCCGTCAGATCAGCCTCCCCGCCACCGCGAACTGGCAGACCTGGGCCACCCGCGACGAGCCGCTGACCTACACCAAGGGCGCCAACACCGTCGCCCTGACCTTCACCACCGCCGACAGCGGCAATGTCAATCTCGACCACATCATCCCCACCACCCCGACGGAGACCACCGAGCCGCCGGCCGGCACCCTCACCCACCAGGCCGAGAGCGGCTACTTCTCCGGCGGGCCCGCCGTCGCGACCGGCGTCGGCGGCTACGACGGCAGCGGCTATCTCACCGGCTTCACCACCACCGGAGCCCGTTCCGTCCAGGCGGTGAACGCGCCGTCCGCCGCCACCTATCCGGTCGCCGTGCGTTACCGGACCCCCGCGAGCACCGCCGCCACCATCACCCTCACCGCCAACGGCACCCCGGTCCGCCGGCTCTCACTGCCGGGCACCGGCGGCGCCTGGCGGTCCGCCACCACCGACGCGCCGCTGCGCGCCCATCTCAACACCCTCACCCTGCGCACCGAACCCGGCGACAACGGCGATCTCCAGCTCGACGGCATCACGGTCACCGGAGCCTCCGCGACCAGCGCGCGCGGCGCGACCGTGCCGTACACGCCGTACGAGGCGGAGAGCGGCGCCACCAACGCCTCCGCCATCGGCCCCGACCGCACCTATCTCACCGTGCCCTCCGAGGCCTCGGGCCGCCGGGCCGTCGTCCTCGACCAGACCGGCGAGTACGTCCAGTTCACCCTGACCAGGCCGGCCAACGCGCTGACCCTGCGCTACTCGGTGCCAGACAACACACCCGCCGCCACCCTCAGCGTCTACGCGGGCTCCACCCATGTCCGCGATCTCGACCTGACCTCCCGGTACAGCTGGGTGTACGGCGCCTATCCCTACACCAACGACCCCGCCCAGGGCTCGGGCCACCACTTCTTCGACGAGACCCGCGCGGTCATCGGCAGCTTCCCGGCCGGCACCGTACTGAAGTTCCAGAAGGACGCGGGCGACCGCGCCGCGTCGTACACCCTCGACCTCGTCGAGACCGAAACGGCGCCCGCCGCTCTGCCCCAGCCGGCCTCGGGCTTCGTCTCCGCGGCCGGCCTGGGCGTCACCGCGAACGACGGCGGCGACGACACCGCGGCGCTCAACTCGGCCCTGTCCACGGTGGCGGCCCAGGGCAAGGGGCTCTGGCTGCCCGCCGGTACGTACGACATCTCGGGCCACGTCAATCTCACCGGGGTCGCGCTGCGCGGCGCCGGCGAATGGTCCACGGTGCTGCGCGGCAGGGACGGCAAGGGCGGGCTCTTCGGCCGCGGCGGCACCAGCACCGTCCAGGACCTGACCATCGCGGGCGATGTCACCTACCGCGACGACGCCAACTTCCACGCCGCGATCGAGGGCGACTTCGGCAACGGCTCCACGTTCCAGAACATCTGGATCGAGCACACCAAGGTCGGCCTCTGGATCGACGCGCCCACCAAGGGCCTGTACGCGAGCGGTCTGCGTATCCGCGACACCTTCGCCGACGGCGTCAACCTCCACAAGGGCACGGCCGACACGGAGCTGTGGAACTCCAGTGTCCGCAACACCGGTGACGACGGGCTGGCGATGTTCTCGGAGGCCCAGGCGGTCACCAACAGCGCCTTCCGCTTCAACACCGTGCAGGTGCCGCTCCTCGCCAACACGGTGGGCATCTACGGCGGGAACGCGAACCGGGTCGAGGACAACCTCCTCAGCGACACGGTCACCGCCTCCGCCGGAATCACGATCAGCAGCCGCTTCGCGCCCGTCCCGTTCAGCGGCACCACCTCCGTGCAGCGCAACACCCTCCAGCGCACCGGCGGGTTCGAGCCCAACTGGCAGAGCAGGTTCGGCGCGCTGTGGATCTACGCCGACTCCTCCGACATCAACGCGCCGGTCCTCGTCCAGGACATCGACATCCTCGACAGCACCTACAGCGGCGTACTGCTCTCATACCAGCGGACCATCGGTGCCCTGACCCTGCGGAACATCAGGATCCAGAACACCGGTGCCTACGGCATCGAGATCATCTCCGCCGGCTCCGGAACCTTCTCCGGTGTCACGGTCACCGGCGCGGCCTCCGGCGGACTCAGCAGCACCGGCGGCTTCTCCCTCACACGCGGCGCGGGCAACAGCGGCTGGTAGCCGTTCCCGCGCAGGGGTGCGGGCCCGCGTGGACGGGCCCGCACCCACCCCATCGAACAAGGAGTTCCTGTGACCCACTGGTGGCGGCATGCCGCGATCTACCAGATCTACCTCCGCAGCTTCGCCGACGGTGACGGGGACGGCACCGGCGATCTCGCCGGGGCACGGGACCGGCTGCCGTATCTGCGGGAACTCGGCGTGGACGCCCTGTGGTTCAACCCCTGGTACACCTCACCCATGGCCGACGGCGGCTACGACGTGGCCGACTACCGGGACATCGACCCGGTCTTCGGCACGCTCGCCGAGGCCGAACGCCTCATCGAGGAGGCCCATGGCCATGGACTGCGGGTGCTCGTCGACCTCGTGCCCAACCACTGCTCCGACCAGCATGTCTGGTTCCAGGAGGCACGGGCGGGCGGACCCGGCTCACCGGCCCGCGAACGCTTCTGGTTCCTGCCGGGACGCGGCACGGACGGGAACGAGCCGCCCAACGACTGGCAGTCGTACTTCGGCGGCCCCGCCTGGACCAGGATCACCGAGGCCGACGGCACACCGGGGCCCTGGTACCTGCATATGTTCGCGCCCGAGCAGCCCGATCTGAACTGGGAACACCCCGAGGTACGGGCCGAGTTCGAGGACATCCTGCACTTCTGGCTGCGCCGGGGCGTCGACGGTTTCCGTATCGACGTCGCCCATGGCCTGGCCAAGCAGCCGGGGCTGCCCGATGTCGGCCGCGACCCCGACCCCACCGATCTGCCCTACCAGGACCACGACTCCGTCCATGAGATCTACCGGAGCTGGCGCAAGATCCTCGACGGCTACGACGGCGAGCGGATCTTCGTCGGGGAGGTCTGGCTGCCCACGGCGGAACAGTTCGCCCGCTATCTGCGCCCCGGCGAGCTGCACTCGGCCTTCAACTTCGACTTCCTGTGCTGCGCGTGGGACGCCACCGCGCTGCGCGAGGTCGTCGACGGGACCCTCGCCGCCCACGGCCCGGTCGGCGCCCCGCCCACCTGGGTGCTCTCCAACCACGACACCATCCGGCATGTCACCCGCTACGGGCGCGCGGACACCTCGTTCGACATGGGCGACAAGCGGTGGGCCGACCCCAGCGATCCGGAGCTGGGCCGCCGCAGGGCCCGCGCCGCCGCGCTGCTCACCATGGCCCTGCCCGGCGGGGTGTATGTCTACCAGGGCGACGAACTGGGGCTTCCGGAGGTACGGGACCTGCCGGACGACCTGCTCCAGGACCCCGCCTTCATACGGTCGGGGGGCGCGGACCGGGGCCGGGACGGCTGCCGTGTCCCGCTTCCCTGGCGCGGCGGTACGGGCACGGGCGACGGCCGGACGGCGGGCACGGGCGACGGCCGGACGGCGGGTACGGTCTCGCTCGGCTTCTCGCCCGACGGCGCGACCGGGGCGCCCTGGCTGCCGCAGCCCGACGACTGGGACGTGCTGAGCGTCGAGGCCCAGGAGGGCGACCCCGGCTCGTTCCTCACGCTCTACCGCACGGCGCTGGCCCTGCGCGCGGCCCGGCTGACCGGCCTTCCCGAGACCCTGAGCTGGATCGAGGCGGGGCCGGGCACGCTGTGCTTCGACCGGCCCGGCGGCTTCCGCTGCCTCGTCAACATCGGCGCGGCACCCCTCCCGCTGCCCCCGGGGGCGACCGTCCTGCTCAGCAGTGTGCCCCTGGAGGGCGGGGCGGGAGCGGGGGAGCGGAGCGACGGCCGGCTGCTGCCGGTCGACGCCACTGTCTGGCTCCACCGGGACGGGCCGGGGGCCTGAGAGACGCGCACACCCGGGCCCGGCGAGAGAGGCCGGCCTCGGGCCGCGCGGGGTGAGGACGGGGAAACGCTGAGGGGGGAAGGGGAAGAAGAGACCCCGACCGGACGGGGGGCGCCGGTCGGGGCCGTAGAAGGGAGAGTGTGGATGGCGGTCGCCTCGCGGCGGTGTGCTCCATGGGGCTTCAGCCGAACGATCTTCCCCATGGGCGATTCTCATGTGGGGCCCGGGGACACTGTTCCATCCACACCCTCACACCTCACAACGGGGACCCGCCCCGGAATGTTCCCGTCCCGGGAAGAGCGGCGTCAGGACGGCAGCACCCAGATCGGGTTCGAGTAGAACCAGAGGTCCTTCCACGGGTCGGCGGAACCGATGACGTCGATCGCGGGGCCGACCGGATCGACCGCCGCGCCGTGGACGCCCACCGCGGTGCGGTTGCCGTCGGTGCCGCGCAGCCGGACGTACAGCGGACGGGAGACCCGGCCGAGCTTGTACGTGAGACGGACGGTGCCCGTCGACTTGTTGATCTCGAAGGACTTGACGACCTTGGCGGTCGGCGCGGTGAAGGTGTCCTTGTCGCGGACCGTTCCCGTGACATCACCCTGGATGATGTCGACGCGGGCCAGCTTAGGCACGAACTGCGCCCAGTTGGCGCCGTTGGCCAGCGCGATCTCGATGGTCAGCTCGACATCGTCACCGCGCTTGGTGTGCAGCGCGCCACCGAGCGTGGTCCAGCGGCCGCTGCCCTTGATCCGGACGTCGAGGCCGCTGATCAGACCACCGTGGTCGACCCAGATCCGGCCCGCGCGCATACCGTCCATCAGCGCGGCGTACGAGAACCGGTCGGCGCCGACGTGCGTGCGGCTGTAGTGGCCCGGCCAGTAGTCGCCCTGCGTGAGGCTGAGGCCGTCGCCGTACACCGGGTCGGCGTGCCTGCCGTTGGCCGCGAAGTCGTCGTCGGGGCCGATCACCGAGGGCTCGGCGTAGATCTGGTGCGAGTCGGAGTTGGCCGTGATCCACCACGGCTTGCCCTCGGCCAGCAGGCTGTCCCAAAGACCGCCGACGGTGGAGGTCATCCAGTCGAAGCCGCCCCAGGTGCGGTAGCTGTCCGCCGGGTAGGCCTGGAAGGAGTTGGCGCTCGGGCCGTTGCCGTAGAAGCCACGGGCCTGGGCGCCGCCCTTCGGGGCGGGCAGACCGGCGGCCTGGTGGCCGGGGGCGCCCTCCATGCCGATGGCGATCGGCCGGTCGGACGAGGTGGCGTCGCGCCAGCCGCGGATCTCGTGGGGCGAGTCGATGCCGTTGCGGGCCGGGTGGTTGGCCAGCATCAGGGCGTCGTCGACCTTGCGGCGGCGCACCTGGTCGGCGAGGAACTGGAGGCCGGAGATGGCCAGCGCCTCGTTGACGTCGTTCGACGTGCTGGGGTGCAGGCTGCCGTCGTAGTCGTTCTCGAACTTCTTCAGCACCGCCACCTCGTTGCTGCCGGGGTGGACGAAGACCGTGGCGTGCTCGGCGCCCGGGATGTTCCACTCCAGGCCCTGGAAGACGAGCTGGTCCTTGAAGGTCTCGCGGGCTTCCTTGATGTCCGGGTTGACCTTGTCCACACCGATCTTGGCGTGCGTCTCGCTGCCGTGGTCGGTGATGACCATCCAGTCCAGACCGTGGGCCGTGCCCTGGCGGACCTGGTCGATGACGCGGTACTTGCCGTCGCTGCTGTACTGCGTGTGGATGTGGTGGTCGCCCGCCAGCCAGAGGAAGCCGTTGCTCTTGGAGCGGCTGCCCAGGGGGGAGCCGCTCGAATCGGCGGCGGCCGTCGTGGCGCCGCCGAGGACACCGGCACCGGCGAGACCGGCGCCGAGCAGTCCGGCGCGGCGCAGCATCGAGCGGCGGGAGAGCTGGCTCGGGGACAGCTCACTGTCCGGCACGGTGGCGTCGAGCGCCGCGGGCAGGGGGCCGTTGCCGGCCGGGGCGTCGTGCGTGTGCTCGTGCGCGTGGTCGTGCGGGTGGTGGTGATGGCCGTGGCCCATTGCTGCTCCTCGCCGATACCTGTAGTGCTCAGCGCTCAGATGTTCGATCGGCTGGATGAAGGCCGGGTGACGGCAGCACGTACGCCGCATGGTGAAAGCCGTACGGAACCCTTCCCTACGGTTTCCCGGCCGGCGTCCCGGGGCAGTGCCTCCGGCCGGCCGGGGTGCGCGATCATGCCGCCCCGCGCACGCGCTCGTACGGGACGGCCCACTATGCACTGGATGTATACATCGCGTGTATAGTGCGGAGCATGTCACTCGGTCATGCCCTGCTCGGGCCACGGAACCATGCCCCGCCGCCCGTCAGCGGCCCGCCCGAACCGGAGCGCGGCGTCATGTAGACGACGCGGGCGACGCGTAGCCGTCCGGGTGCCGGGGGCCACCCGGCACGCGCCCGGTCCCGACCGGTCCGCGCCGGCGCAGGCCCGTCGCGCGCCGTGCTCTGTCTCCTGAGCCCGACGGGATCTCCCGCTCTCCTCCGGTGAGCCGCGAGGTGTCCGTCAGGGCGTCGTCCGTGGCGGCCTGACCCGTGGCGGCCTGACCCGGGGCGGCCTGACCCGGGCTCCGCTCCGGAGTCGCGCGGCCGACGGCCCTCGCTCGCGACGGGGAGCCTCGCCCGCGACCCGCCTCACGTACACGACGGCGAAGTCCCGTCGGCATCCCCCCTGCTGCTCCTTCCGCCCGCGGTCCGTCCGCGTTCACCGGCCCGCCCTCCGCGCGCGCCGGTTCCCACTCACGCCCGCAACGGGCCTCGCGCTGCCCGGACACCGCCCGTCCGCCGGCGGCCCCCGCACGGAAAGAGGGATTTGTCATGTCCTGGTACATATCGGCGTCCCGGTCGCGGCTCGCCACCGCCCTCGCGGCCGTCGCCGCCGTGAGCCTGATGCTGAGCGGCTGTTCGTCGTACGACGCCATCTCGCCGCGCGAGGCCAGGGACGACGCCCGGCCGAAGGCGCAGGTGGTGAAGACCGCCCGGGTCGACTGTGCGAAGGCGCGCTGCATCGCGCTCACCTTCGACGCGGGCCCCAGCGAGGACACCCCCCGGCTGCTGGACACCCTCCAACGGGAGAAGGTGCCCGCGACCTTTTTCCTGCTCGGCAAGAACCATGTGCGCGCACACCCCGACGTCGTGCGCAGGATGGCGCGCGAGGGCCACGAGATCGCCAACCACACCTGGACGCACAAGCGGCTGACCGACCTGGACGCCGACGGCATACGGGAAGAGCTCTCCCGGACGCAGGACGCCATCGAGGCGATCACCGGCCGCCGCCCCACGCTGATGCGTCCGCCACAGGGCCGCACCGACGACAAGGTCGCGGAGGTGAGCCGCGACCTCGGCCTCGCGCAGATCCTCTGGAGCGCCACCGCCAAGGACTACTCCACGACGGACTCCGCTCTCATCGAGCGCCGCGTCCTCGACCAGGCGGACCGCGACGGCATCATCCTGCTGCACGACATCTACGCCGGGACCGTGCCCGCCGTGCCCGGCATCATCGAGAAGCTGAAGAAGCGCGGCTACACCTTGGTGACGGTCCCCCAGCTTCTCGCGCCGGGCCACGCCGAGCCGGGAAAGGTGTACAAGCCCTGAGGACACCGGCCCCGGCGTGAGCTGTCCGGGCCGAGGTGAGCCATGGGGCGCCCCGAGCGCATACCGTCCGTGTGCTCGTCAGGACGGGAACTCGTCGGCGGGCACCTCACTGGTGGTCGCGTTGCCGCCGATGGTCTTCGCCAGTGAGAACGTCAGCACGGTGTACTGCGTTCCGCCGGACACCTCGACGGTACGGAAGTCGGCCTTGTCGTCGAACTTCTCGAAGCCGCAGTCCCGGGTGAAGGACTTCTTCGCGGAGTTCCAGTCCGAGCCGGAGGTGAAGTACACGGTGTACGAGCCGTCCCGGACCCGGCGCACCGTCGTATGCGCGTTCTTGCGGACGTACACCGTGAAGACCGTCCGCTTGCCACGGGTCAGCGAGATCACCGCGTCGGAGTCGGTGCCGTTCCTGATGGTGAGCTGCCCCAGCCCGCCGCGCCCGCTGTCCTTCACGAAGGAGCCGTTGCCGAGCCGCCGGTGCTTCGGCTTCTCGGTCCTGGGCAGCTTGAGACGGACGGGGTAGCCGAGCCCGGTGAGCGTGGCGCCCGCGTCGCGTACGGGCTGGAGGCCGTCGGCGGAGTTCAGCTCGACGCGCGGCGAGGTCGCGCACCGGCCTTTGTCGGCCCCCGCCTCCTCCAGGCTCCGGCCCAGTCCGCGCAGCGAGGCGGCCAGAGAGACGTTGCCGCTGATGGCGTCGTCCGGGGTCTCGGCCGAGTCCAGCTCCGTGGCGGCGGTGCCGGCCGCGGTGGCGGCCGTGCCGAGCGCCCTGGTCAGCGCACCACCCTCCCGCGCGCGGTCCACCGCGCGCAGAGCCTTGTCGAGCGGGCCGAGCGCGGTGTCGAGCGTGCGGCGGTACGTGGCCGGCTCGACGGTCGGTGTCGGGCTCGGCGGCGGTGTGCTGACCGCCGGCGGCGAGCCGGCGCCGGTGCTGCCGCCCCCCGCGTCGCAGGCGGCCAGGGAGAGGGCCACCGCCAGCGCCGCACCCACCGCCGTGACCTGCCCCGATATACGCGCGCGCGTCTGAGTCACCCTGCTGCCCCCCGTACCCCGTTCGGCCCCGGTCAGTGCCGAATGTCCAGGCTTCTCCGTTGTCGGACGGGTGTCAAGACGGTTCGGGAGCGCCCACGGTTCCGCTCTGCTGGCGGGCACGGGGGACGGGTCGTACGGTGAAGGAGCGACTGACTCGAAAGGACCTGTGGGGTCGGACGGGCGGCGGCGATATGGCGAACGACGAACAGCGGATCGGCGGGATGATCTGTAGTCATCTCGCGGATGTCGAACCGGTGGACCCGGACAGCCTCGACACCTGCACGGAGTGCGTCGCGGTCGACGACACCTGGGTGCACCTGCGGGAATGCCAGGCCTGCGGGCACATCGGCTGCTGTGACTCCTCCAAGAACAAGCACGCGACGGCGCACCACGAGGCGACCGGTCATCCGCTCATCCGTTCCTACGAGCCCGGCGAGGGCTGGTGGTGGTGTTACGAGGACGAGGTCGTCTTCGAGGTCGAGGGCGTTCCTCCGGTACGACCGGCCTGAGCCGGCACGACCCGGGCGTCTCGGGGCGGGGCGGCTGCCCCCGGGGCGTCCGGCCGGACAGCGGTCCTCACCGTCGGGCCGGGCGGAGCCGGCGGCCCGGCCCGAGGCCCGACGGTGAGGACCGGTGATGTCCTGAGGCCGGTACCCCCGACGCGATGCCCGACGCGACGGCGAAGATCTCCGACGCGACGGCGAAGATGTACGGCGCGACGGCGAAGATGTACGGCGCGAGGGTGAAGCGGGTCAGTCCGAGGTCACGGTGAACAGGGCGCCGTCCGGATCACGCAGTGTGGCCTCCCGCAGCTCCAAAGAGGGCTCCGCGGGGGAGAGGAGCGCGCCTCCGCTCTTGAGCGCGGCGTCGACCGAACCGGGCACCTCCGGCACGCGGAAGTAGACGTGCCAGCGGGGTCTGACCCGTGGATCCGGCGTGGCCTGTACGGCGCCCCCGCGGATCTTGGCGACCACGTGCTCGTCCTGGCGCAGGACCGCGTCGCCGTCCTCGTGCACGAGTGTGAAGCCGCCCTCCGTCTCCGGCGCCCACCCGAGGACCTGGCTGTAGAACCGGGCCGCGTCGGCGGTGTCGCGCGTCCGCAGTTCGAGCCAGGCCGGCGCGCTTCCGCGCCCCACGGTCCAGTCGGAGCGCACGGCCCCCTCCCAGATGCCGAACGCCGCGCCGTCCGGATCCATGGCCAGCGCGGCCCGCCCCGAGTGGAAGCCCAGCGGTCCCACCGCGACGGTCGCGCCGCGCTCCCTGATCCTGGCCGCGGCCTCGTCCACATCGGCCACCGCGAAGTACGGCGTCCAGGAGACGGCGACCTGGAGGGAGGAGGCCAGCGCGCCGATGCCCGCCACGGGCATTCCCTCGGAGAGGGCCACACAGAAGTCGTCCCCGAGCCCCGCGGGCCGGTACGACCAGCCGAGGACATCGCTGTAGAAGGCCTGTGCGGCGGGCAGTTCACGTGAGAGGAGGGTCACCCAGCATGGGGCTCCCGCAACCGTTTGCGACTCCGTCTTGTCCCGCTCCACACCGCTCACTCCGCCCTCGTCCTTCACGTATCGGCCACATATCGGCGCAGGCCACTGGCCTTGTCGCCCCTACGTGTTACCGCTTTCCGTCCTTCTACTCTGCCAGGCCGCGCACCACTTCCCCGCGCGCGCGGTCGTGCCGGGGCCCGCGGCGGGCGCGGACCCCGGCACGGTGTCAGCGTGTCCCGGCGGCGAGCGCCGCGTCCGCGGCGGCGCGGGTGGGCTGCCACAGGGTGGTGACCGGCTCCCAGACCCGGATGCCCCGGGGCGATCCCAGGGACGCCGCGGTGAACTGCTCGCCGTAGTGCGACGGGTCGCCCGCCACCGTCAGGGAGGCGACGGTACGGCTCTCCGTGGCGGCCGGGTCGAGGGTGCGCACGGCGGCGTGGGCGGAGCCTCCGGCGGTGAGCCGGTAGGGGCCGCTCTCCGACGGCGGCACGGGCTGCGCCGCTCCGTCCAGATCCCCGAAGGTGACGGTGGGGATACGGTCGACGACGCAGGCGCGGCGGCTCTCGTTGGTGACGCTGATACGGACGACATGGGCCGTGGCGCCCCGCGTGGCGGTCACCTCGACCGAGCCCTCGTGGCAGGTGGTGAGGGCCGCCGTCGGCGCGGCGACGGCGGCCGGGACACCCGTACCGGTGAGAAGGAGGGTGAGTGCCGCTGCCGCCGGTGCGGCGAGGGCAGGACGGATGCGCATGGAGGTTCCCCGTTCCGGTCGATCGCTGGGGGCGGCACAGCGCCGGACGCGTGCGCGCCCGGTATGGGTCATGCTGTGCCACTCGTCAGGGATGACACGTGAAGGGGCCCAGTGGTTGTGCCCGTGAGCCGTGTTCGATCACTGTTCGCCACCGCCCGTCCTCCAGGACCGCCCGTCCTTCGCACCGCCCGTCCTCCGTGCCGTCGGGCCGGCTCCGTGGCCGCCTCCGCCCGCGACCGCTTCCGCCGAGCGCGGCAGACGGCGGATCAGCTCTTCTCGCGCGCCACCGTGTCCAGGACCTTGCCCGACCGGTCGGCGGCCAGATAGGCGCCGCCGTAGTCGTCCGCCACATAGACGAGCAGCACGGGCTGGTCGTCGGCGAAGGCCCATGACGGATCGACGATGACATAGCTGTAGGCCGGTTTGTCGACACCGAGGTCCTTCTCGGCCTTGCCGAGCAGGCCGGGCAGGGCGTCCCAGTTGAACGACATGAGGTCGACGGTGCCCTCGTCCGCGACCAGCGTGCCGCCCGCGCCCCTTCTGGTGGCGCGGCCGTCCCGGTAGTCGAAGGTGTCGTACAGCTCCTTGTTCCCGGCGACGGGCGCGTCCGCCGAGGCGTGCTCGCCGTACAGGCTGAACTTGCTGACCTCGGTGCCGCCCATGACGGGCTTGAGCCTTCTGATCACTTCTCTGGCGGCCGACGGCGAGAGAAGGGATTCACCGGATCCACGGGAGCCGCCGGAGTCGCGAGAGCCCCCGGAGTCGCCGGGGCCGCTGGACCGCTGGGACGGCGCGGCCGGATCGGAGGAGCGCGCGGAGGGGTCGGCGGGGGCACCGGTGACGAGCCGGTCCGCGCCGGGGGAGGCGCCGTCGGCGTCGGCGTCCTTCTGCGACAGCGGCAGGGCCCACACCAGCAGCCCGGCCAGGCCGACACCGGCGACAGCCACCGCGATCGGGACGGCCGGGCCTCCGCGGACGCCCCGTGCCGGGGACGGGGAGCCGGCCACGGACGCGGGCCCGCGCGGAGCCGGTGACGACGGAGGCGTGAAGGGGGCCTGCCCCGGGACGCCCGGATACGGTGACGCGGGCCGCTGCCCGTACGGCTGCGGCGCCGCTATCACCTGGGTGGCCGGGTGGTGCGGCTGCCGCTGGGGCGGGTGGTGCGGAGGTACGGCCCCCGGGGCCACGGCACGCGCCCCGCCCGGCGCGGGGTCCGGCCGCTCCGCCACCGCGGCCAGCAGCCGGTCCAGTTCGGCCGCGTCCGGCCGGGCGTCGGGATGCCGGTCGAGCAGGGCCATCAGCACGGGGGAGAGCGGTCCCGCATGGACGGGCGGGGGTATCTCCTCGTCGAGCACGGCCGCCAGCGTGGCCAGGGTGGTGGCCCGGCGCAGCGGATGCCGGCCCTCGACCGACACGTACAGCAGCATGCCCAGCGACCACAGATCGGAGGCGGTACGGGTCTCGTCGCCGCGGATCCGTTCGGGGGCGATGTAGTCGGGGGAGCCGATGAGTTCACCGGTGGCCGTCAGACTCGTGGCCTCGCGGAGCGCCGCGATACCGAAGTCCGTGAGCACCGGCCGGCCGTCCGGGCGCAGCAGGACATTCGCGGGCTTCACATCCCGGTGATGGATCCCGGCCGCGTGCGCCGCGCGCAGCGCCGACAGCACCCCGCGTCCGATCCCGGCGGCCTCGCCGGGCGGCAGGGCGCCCTCGGCGAGCCGCTCCTGGAGCGAGCGTCCCGCCACCAGCTCCATGACGATCCAGGGATGCGGAACCTCCGCCGAATCCACGATGTGATGGATCGTCACCACAGCGGGATGGTCGATCCGGGCCAGTGCCCGTGCCTCGCGCAGGACTCGTTCGCGGAGCAGCCGGGCGGCCGCCGGGTCCGCGGCGAGCAGCGCGGGGTCGGGCGGCCGTACCTCCTTGAGCGCCACTTCGCGGTGGAGCGCCAGATCACGGGCGCGCCACACCAGTCCCATACCGCCCGCGCCGAGCCGGTCGAGCAGCTCGAACCGGCCGTCGACCACACGTCTTTCCTGGCCCCCTGCGTTCATGGCGCTCAGGGTACGAGCAGGGTGTCCGGCCGGTCACACCGCTCCCGCATCCTGGTCACGCCCGGCGCCTCCCGGCGGCGGGGCGGGGCGCGCGGGTCCGGACGCCCTGCCTCCGTGGTGCCGTTCGCGCCAGAACAGGAACACGGCCGTGGACACGAGTGCCCAGCCCGCCAGTACGGCGAACGGGAACACATGCTGCGCGTCGCCGAAGTACACGGCGGTGTGCTGGGCGTTGATCGAGGCCCCCGGCGGCAGCCAGCGGCCGATATGGCCGAGCAGCGAGGGCAGCAGCGGCCAGGAGACGGCACCTCCGGAGGAGGGATTGCCCAGCAGCACCATCAGCCCCCAGGTGGGGACCAGCGCCCAGCGCCCGACCAGGGTGCTGAACATCGTGAAGACCATCCCGGTGGTGAACATCGTGAACGACAGGATCAGCCAGGACTCGGCGAACGGGAAGCGGATCGCGTCCAGCCACCAGTCCACCACCGCGGCGATGGAGAAGCCGCCGAGCAGGGAGTAGCCGACGGTGAAGGCGATGCGCCCGGCGGGGTCGAGGGCGCTCGCGTGGACATTGAGCTGCGCGGCACCGACAAAGCCGACGATCACCGCCGCGAGCGACACGTAGAAGAGCGCGAGACCGCGCGGATCGCCCCTCTGGAGCGGCTTGACATCGCTGATCCGCACCGGGACACCGACCGACCTGGCGACCACGGGCGCCGCTTCCGTGAGCACCTGCGCCACCGAGGCCCCGGCGGCGCTCGCCACGGCGAGATCGACCCGGCCGGGGAGGACGGTCAGGATCGCGAACACCTCCTGCTGCTCGACCCCGTGGCGCGCCGCGGCGTCCGTCGCGAAAGGACGGAGTTCGAGCGAGGTGTTGAGCCGCTTCTCCATCCCGTCCACAAAGGCGGTGGCGGGCGCGGTGTGGAGCGGGCCCACGATGGCGGCGGGGATGTGATGCGGCGTCGGATTGGCCATGTTGTACGTGTACGAACCCGCGAAGAGCCCGGCCGCGGCGGCGGCGATCACCGATACGACGACAGCGGGGAGGCAGGGCGAGGACCTGAAGGCGGCCCACCTCCCGGCCAGGGTCCGGCGCGCGCCGCGCGTACCGCCGGGGCGGGGACGACCTTCATGATCCGTGCGCATGAAAGCACCGTAAGGCACGTAAATCGGAATGAAGGGGGTGGATCCCGGTCAGCGGAGCAGCAACTGGAGTCCGCCGAGCACGGTCGCCCCGATCACCAGGCGTTCGAAGAGCCGCTGGTCGATCCGGTTCACACAGACCTTGCCGGCATAGGCGCCGGGGAGGACGAAGAGCACCAGCGCGGCGTCGAGCAGCAGCGAATGGGCGTCGATCAGACCGAGCCCCACGCTGAACGGCACCTTGGAGGTGTTGACGATCAGGAAGAACCACGCCGAGGTGCCCAGGAAGCCCAGCTTGCGGAAGCCCGCCGAGAGCAGATACATCGACATGACCGGGCCGCCCGCGTTGGCGACCATCGTGGTGAACCCGCCGAGCACCCCGTACGAACGGGCCTTGAGGCGACCGCCGGACGGCCCTCGCCGCCCCGGCCGCGCGATGTCGCCGTCCGTGGCGTCCCTGCCGTCCGTGACGGCGGCGCCACCCGTGTCTCCCGTGCCGTCCGTGTCCGGTGCGCCGTCCGTGTCCGGTGCGGCCTCCGTCTCCGTGGCGGCCTCCGAGTCCTTCGCGCCGTCCGGCCCGCCGCGCCGCCGCCAGAGTGTGACCCCGGCCATCAGCAGCAGAATCGCCCCGATCGAGGTGCGGACGGCTTCGTCGTCGGCCCGGAGGAGAAAGACGGTCCCCACCACCACCCCCGCGGCGACGGCGGGGAACAGCCGCCACAGGGTGGGCCAGTGGGCGTGCCGCCGGTAGGTCAGCACGGCGAGCACATCGCCGGCGATCAGCAGGGGCAGCAGCACACCCGTCGAACCGCGTGCGGGCAGCACCGCGGCGAACACGGCCAGACTGACCGTATTCGCGCCGCTCACCGCGGTCTTCGAGAAACCGACGAGCGCCGCCGCCAGAGCGAGTGCCGCGAATCCCCACCAAGTGATGTCCATGCCAACGTCCGATGGTATGCCCGGTGCTGCGCGCGGTTCCGGGCGGGGACCCGGCGGACGGCCGCGCGCACGACCGCCTGGACCTCCGCCCGCCCGGGAAATCCGGAGGACACCATCCGCGGGGATCCGTAATCTCTTCGGTGCCACGCGGCGACCGCGCCACGCGGACGCCGACGGACCGACGAGTGGGAGCACGGGATGGAGCGGGACGCGGGACGGGCCGTCACCGAGGTGCTGTCCGGCCACCGGACGCGGGACCCGGACGAGGCGGCCGACATCGGCCGCCTCCGCGCTCTGGCGGAGAGCGCCGACGACCCCTGGCTGCGCTCGGCCCCGCTGCATGTGACGGCGTCCGCGCTGATCGTGCACCCGGCGAGCGGACGGGTGCTGATGCGCTGGCACGGACGGCTGCGCACCTGGCTCCAGGTGGGGGGCCACGGCGACCCGGGGGAGACCGATCCGCTCGATGTCGCGCTGCGGGAGGCCGTGGAGGAGACCGGGCTCGACGATCTGGTCCCGTATCCGGACCGGTCCCTGCTCCAGGTGGTGATCGTGCCGGTGCCCGCGGGCGGCGGTGAACCGGCGCACGAACACGCCGACCTGCGCTTCGTCCTGGCGACCGGCCGCCCCGACGCGGCGCGGCCGGAGAAGCCCGATGCCCCGCTGCGCTGGATGACCCCGGCCGAGGCGAGGGAGGCCACCGCCGAGGCCAATGTCCGCGAAGGGCTGCGGCGAGTCGAGGCACTGCTGACGCGAGCGGGTACGCCGACGGGTCCGGCCGAGGAGCCGGTGGCGGTTTCGGCGAGGAGCACGGCTGTCGGGACGGGCACGGGCACGGGCACGGGCACGGGGACGGCGCGCGGCTGACCGAGGGGTGGAGACACGGCGGCCGCGGCACGGACCGTACGGATCAGTCCCGCGCGGCGGCGGCCCGCTCCGCCCGGGGCGCCAGCGCGAAGACGGCCGCGGCGCCCGCGACCGCCACGGCGGCCAGACCGATGGCCCCCGCCAGCGTCACCCGGAGCAGCAGCCCCCCGGTGACCGCGCCCGCGAACACGACCAGGACCGACCCCGCCCGGCGATGCGGTCTGGCCCCGCTGCCCGCCCCGAAGACACTCTGCGAGGTGAGCGCGGTGAGGGTCCTGGTGAGTACGGAAGTGGTGAGATCCCGGGGCGCCAGCAGCCCGACCGTGGCGTTCTGGAGCCCCCAGCAGCCGCCGAGCAGGGCGATGACCAGCAGAGTCGCCCTGCCCTCGGCCCGGAGGACCCCCGTACCGGTCAGCGCGGCCGTCAGCGTGAGTGCGGCGGCCTGGCCGCCGAAGGCGCCGCTCAGCCAGAGCCGGGGCCGCCGGCCGAAACGCTTGTTGAGCCGGCCGCCGAGAAACGTCCCCAGGACGAAGGCGGCCAGGGCCACCAGCGGGGCGACCACCGGCAGGTGGTACACCTCGGAGACGGAGAGCCCGAGGAAGACGACATTGCCGGTCATATTCGCGACGAAGACATGCCCCAGTCGCAGATAGCTCACGGCGTCCACCACACCGCTCGCGAACGTCATCATCAGCAGCGCCCCCACGGCCCACCGCCGCGCCACCGGAAACTCCTCGGGCACAGGGACACCTTCTTTCCACGCCGGAGCCGCGCTTTCCGCGCCGGAAGCGGGGCCCGCTCCCGTCCGGCTCCCGTCCCGTCCAGGGACGGCCCGGTCCAGCCCCGGGGCGCGCCTGGACGAGGCCACACCCTAGTCGCGGGGTACTGCCGGTCCGTCCTCATCACGCGCGTGTCAGAGTCCTGGCAGAAGGTTCTGGCAGCAGGAAGAACGCAGAAGGAGAAACCCCGTGCCGCACGCGTCCGGACACCCTCTCGTCCCCGGTGACCCCGCCATACCTCCGGCGGTGAGGAACTGGGCCGGGAACATCACCTTCCACGCGGCGCGCGTGCACACCCCTCCGTCCGTGGCCCGGCTGCGCGAGATCGTGGCGGGCAGCACATCGGTGCGTGTGCTGGGCAGCGGACATTCCTTCAACGCGATCGCGGACACCCACGGCGATCTGGTCTCCGTGGCCGGACTGCCCGGGGCCGTGGAGGTCGACGCGGAGGCCGCCACGGTCACCGTCGCGGCGGGACTGCGGTTCGCCGAGTTCACCGGCGCCGTCCACCGGGCCGGACTGGCGCTGCACAACCTGGGCTCGCTCCCGCACATCTCGGTCGCCGGAGCCTGCTCGACCGGGACACACGGCTCGGGGACGGGCAACGGCACCCTGGCCTCCGCCGTCCGCGCGCTGGAACTCGTCACGGCCGACGGCGAACTGCTGACCCTCGCCCGGGGCGACGAGGACTTCGCGGGCGCCGTGGTCGCGCTGGGCGCGGCCGGTGTGGTCACCCGGATGACGCTCGACCTGGTGCCGGGCCACGCGTTCCGGCAGTGGGTGTACGAAGGACTCCCGTACGAGCGGCTGCGCGAGCGGTTCGACGAGGTCCTGTCCGCCGCCTACAGCGTGAGCCTCTTCACGAGCTGGCGTACCGACCGGCTGGACCAGGTGTGGCTGAAGCAGCGGATCGGCGACGGTGACCCGGACCCCGCGCCGGACACCTGGCTGGGCGCGGCGCTCGCAGACGGGCCGCGCCACCCCGTACCCGGGATGGACCCCGGCACCTGCACCGTGCAGTCGGGCGTCCCGGGGCCCTGGCACGAACGGCTCCCGCACTTCCGGCCCGAGTTCACGCCGAGCAACGGGGACGAGCTCCAGAGCGAGTACTTCGTCGCGCGGGAGGACGGCCTCGCCGCCTTCGACGCGCTGACGGCGATCGGCGAGCGGATCGCGCCGCTCCTCCAGATCGGTGAGATCAGGACCATCGCGGCCGACGATCTGTGGCTGAGCCCGGCGTACGGCCGTGACACGGTGGCCTTCCACTTCACCTGGCATCCCGATCCGGCCGCCCTGACACCGGTGCTGGCCGCGATCGAGGAGGCGCTGGCGCCGTTCGACGCCAGACCGCACTGGGGGAAGGTCTTCACCATGGGTCCGGAGCGGGTCAGAGGACTGTACGAGCGTTACGCCGACTTCGAGGCGCTGACGGCGAGGCTGGATCCGCGCGGGGTGTTCCGCAACGACCTGATCGAACGGTTCTTCCCCGGCGGTCGATAGGCTCCCCGGGTCTTTGCGGGTCTCCCCGGCTTGTGCCGACTTGTGCCGGCTCTCGTCGGCTCTCATCGGCCGGCGCGGGGCCTAGTGCGAGGTTCGTCACCCCGCGGGGTTCGTCACCCATCTTTAACCTCGCGCACAGCCGGACATCAGGTTCTGTTCCTACCCTCACGCCATGTCCCGGCATCGGATCGCCCCGCATCCCCTCGTCTCCCTCCTTGTCGTCGGATGGGTGGTGACGGGAGGTCTCCTCCTGACGGCCGGGGGTGACACGCCCGCCGCGCCGGGGCCCGAAGTGCCCACGGCGTCGAACCTGCCGCGGCCGGCGTCCGTCACCCTGCCGTCGCTCCAGTCGGTGGGCGCGCTGCGGTCCGGCGAGACCGGCCGGGGATCCGGGGCCGAGCCCGAGCCCGAACCCACGGTGGATCCGGACGCGACGCTGGCGGCACGGCTCGGGCCGGTCGTGAAGTCCACCTCTGCCTCGCTCTCGATGGCGGTGCTCGACCCCGAGGACGGCCGCACGGCCTCGTACGGCGTCCGGGCCGGGGCGACCTACGACACCGCGAGCATCGTCAAGGTCGACATCCTGGTGGCTCTGCTGCTGCGCGCGCAGGACGAGGGCCGACGGCTCACCGCGGGGGAGAAGGCCTACGCGTCCTCGATGATCCACGTCAGCGACAACGCCTCGGCGGACGCGCTGTGGAGCGTGATCGGCGGTGCGGCGGGGCTGGACGCGGCGAACCGGCGGCTCGGCCTGACCTCGACGACGGCCGGCGGCGGCGGACGGTGGGGGCTGACCCAGACCACCGCCGCGGACCAGCTCGTCCTGTTGTCCGCCGTGTTCGGCGAGGACTCCGCGTCCGCCCTGAGCGCGGCCTCGCGGGCCTATGTACAGGGGCTGATGGGCGGGATAGCCGAGGGCCAGGCCTGGGGCGTGTCGGCCGCGGGCCCGGCCACCGGACTGAAGAACGGCTGGCTGCCACGGACCGCGACCGGTCTGTGGGACATCAACAGCATCGGGCGGGTGACGGTGGACGGGCACGGCTATCTGGTGGCGGTGCTCTCCCGGGGCAGTGTCAGCAAGGAAGCGGGGATCGCCCTGGTGGAGAGGGCGGCGCGGACGGCCGTGCCCGCCCTGCGCGAGCAGGAGTAGAAGAGGCCGGGACGCACCGCCCGGACACACGGGCCCGGACACACGGGCCCGGACACACGGACACACGGACACGCGGGCCCGGACACACGGACAGGCCGCTCGGCGCCCGCCGTTCGGACGCGCCGTTCGGACACCTGCCCCGGGCTCGGGGCTCACTGGGCCGCGAAGCGCGTCAGCACGGTCATGGTCGGACGGAGGTTCCGTACGACGGGCACGCGCCGCAGGACCGGCCGCACGGCGCCGTAGTACACGCCACGCCCCCGGGGTGGCGGAATCTCCCGCACCTCCGTGATCCGTGGATGCGCCCCGCGGACCTTGGGCAGTTCGCCGGCGTCCATGCCCCAGGGCATCGGCGGGACGACCCAGCCCCGGGCGGTCCTCATCCCGCCACGCTTCGTCCCGCCACGCTTCGTCCGGGCACTGAACCACCTCGGGACCGCGTCGAACACCAGCGCTCCACCGGGGAAGCGCTCGGCGCAGGTGGCGATCACCTCCCGGACCTCGGGGGGCCGCAGATACATCAGCAGGCCCTGCGCGGTGACGAGCACCCCGTGGGCGGTGCCCACCTGGTCGGGCCACGCCGGATCGAGGGCGGAGCACGGGAAGGTACGGCGCCGGTCGCCGTCGGGCAGCAGCCGCCCGCGTACGGCCGCGGTCTCGGGGAGATCGACGGTCAGCCAGCTCATCCGGCCGTTGTCCACCCGCCAGAACCGCGTCTCCAGGCCTTCGCCCAGGGCGACGACCGTGCCGTCGGGATGCTCGGCGAGGAAGTGCCGTACAGCGATGTCGAAGGTGCGGACCCGCAGGGCCTGGCCCTGGGCCAGGAAGGGGCTGGGCGGGCCGAAGGTCTCGGCGAAGGGGTAGTCGACGGTCTCGACGAGCTCGACCGCCTTGGGGTCGCGCAGGACGGGGGAGGGCTGCCGGGCCTCGTAGGCGCGCTGGTACAGATTCCACAGCAGCGTCTCGGGAACGCCCGTGAGGGTGACGGTCACCCGCTCCCCGTGAGCCCTCCGAGGGCGCTGCTCGTCCCGGTGCCGCTCCTCACGCCTCTCGTCGTCGTCCATGGCGCATCGCTCCCCGCGCTCGTTCTGCTGCGTTTCTCCGACGGGCCTCGTTCGGCCGGTCCTGTGTCGCGTTCGCCTCCCGTACCCCCATTCAACCGCGCCCGCCTGCGGGTATGGCATGCCAGGGTGGCGAAATCGTATGACGGAAAGATGGCCGGATTTACACCGGAAGATCCTTGTATCCGTGCCTCGCGGACCGCCGTCATACGGCACTCTGCTCGTATGAGCGCGAACTCGGACGAGACGGCGGACGGCGTATTCGACGAAGCGGCCGCGCGGCGGCTGCTGGAGTTAGGCGCACGCGAGGAGGCGCTGAGACGGGCGTTCCCGGTGGACGGCCCCGATGTGGACCCGGTGTCCGTCGCGCACTACACGGGCTATGCCGCGATGCTCCACGAGGACCGGGGCTGGCGGCAGCTATTTCCCGCCGTCGCCGCCGAGGAGGAGGCGCGGCTGGATCTCCGTGATGTCCTGCTGGTACGGGCGGCGGGCGGGGGCGATCTGGGCCGGCGCTTCGCACGGGCCGCCGAGGCCGTCGCACGGGGCGAGGACCAGGTGATCATCGGAGAGGATGTCTACCGCGTGGTACGGATCGAGCAGACCGTCATCATGACCGCGCACGGCCCGCAGCCCCCACGCCCCCACGACCAGGAGTTCCCCGAGGTCCTCGACGAGCGTCCCGGGCCGCGCGGTCCCGGCCGTCCGCTGGACGACTGACCGCGCTCCCGCCCACCCTCATGCCCTCCCGGGCGGACCTCTGCCCGCCCGGACTCCCGGACGGTCCCGTGCGGACTCCCGGACGGTTCCGTGCCGCCCGGCCCGGCTCAGGTCCTGCGCGCGACCACCAGGGCGCAGCGAGGACTGCCGTCGGGCCGGCGGCCGAGAGCCGACAGGGGCAGCAGACGCGTCGTGAAGCCCGCGCCGGCCAGGTCGTCCAGCACGTCCGGCAGCCGGAAGGTGCGGTAGTACATGACGAACGGCGGGCGCCGGAGAAGATTGCGCAGCCGCATCGCCGTGTCGAAACCCCAGAGCGCCCAGTAGAGCCGGGAGGCGACCGGCGCGGGCGCGGGGACGGGGAACGCGAACAGCCCGCCAGGCCGCAGGGCGTCGCGCGCCCCCGTGAAGACGGCGGGCCGCTCGGCGGGCAGGAAATGGCCGAACGCCCCGAAGCTCACGGCCAGGTCGAACGAGGGCGCGAGGGGCAGGGCGCGTGCGTCGGCCCGTACCCAGTCCACGGCCGGCGCGCCCGGGAGAGCCGGTACGGCGGACCTCGCGGCGCTGAGCATGCCCGCGCTGAAGTCGACCCCGACGATCCGCTCGCCGCAGAGCCGCCGCAGCACCCCCATCCCCGCTCCGGTGCCGCAGCAGATGTCCAGTCCCGTACGGAACGGCCCGAGCGGCCGGACGGCCTCCACCACCGCGTCCAGCACCGGATCGGGCGTACGGAACGGCGTCCGGTCGAACTTCGGAGCCAGCAGGTCGTAGCCGTGCTCGACGGACGAGAGCGCCTGGACGGCGAGTTCGCGAAGGGTCGGGCCCTGGGGGGTGAACATCGCCGGACAGCGTACGGGACCCGGCCCCGGCCGCTCCTCGCCCGCCGCCGCGCTCACAGACGCTGGTTGCGGTGGAGCCGCCACACGGTGAGGGCGAGCTGGAGACGCAGCCGTCCGCGCGGCTCGTGCACCGGCCAGCCGAGCCAGTGCTCCGCCTGGGCCAGCCGGTCCTGGAGCGTCGAGTGGTGCAGGGTCAGCTCCGTCGCGGCGGCCCGCAGACTCGGGGCGAAGGCGACCGCGTGGAGGGTGCCGGCCACCCAGGGGGCGGCGGCGAGGGCGCGGTCCAGCGCCCGTACATCGGGGATCGGCTCGGTGCCGGGGCCGACGGCGTCCGCCAGCAGGGCGAGACCGCCCAGCTCCTCCGCGTACACGGTCCTCGGCCCGGGATCCTGCTCGTCCCCCTCCGCGGTGAACCGCAGGGCGGTCCGCGCGGCGGCCGCCGACGCCGGCAGACCGAGCACGGGCACCACCGGGCCGATCCCGGCGCGCCGGCCGCCCGTGGCGGGCATACGCGTACCCAGGGAGGGCACCGGCTCGACCACGGTCATGGCACCCGCCGGTGCCACCGCGCGCGCCGTCGCGGTGTCCCGCAGACCGAGACGGACGGCGGCCTGCCGCCGGGCGTGCTCCGGGGCCGAGGCGTCCAGCAGCACCTCCACCGAGGCCGGGTCGGCCTCCCGGCTCTTCACGGCGGCCCGGCCCCTGGTCCGGTCGAGCACATCGCGGGCGGCGGCAGCGGCCCGTTCCAGCACCATCGCGTGCACGCCGTCGGGCGGCCCCGACCGCTCCAGCCACACCGCGGGAACACCGTTCGGCACCAGCGCGGCCGACATCCAGCCGGGCTCGACCGGGCCGCCGCCGTCCTGGCGCACCCCGTCGGCGTCCACACGGATACGCACCCCGCGCGCGTCGTCCACCAGCCGGGCCGGGCAGCCCGACAGCACGGCCGCGCCGCGCACCAGTGACTCCAGCCCCGCCCGGCCCTCGACCAGCCGGTCGAAGTACGCGATCACATGGAGCGCCGCGCCCGCGTCGGGGTCGAGCGCGGCGAGTCTGCCCGCCAGCTCCTTCATCACTTCATCCTGCTGCTTCGGGCGGCCGGTGCCAAGCGTCCCTCCCGGCCGGCCCCACGAGCGGTCCGTTCAGTGCGCGAGCAGCCTGCGCAGCCACACGAGCGGCGCGTGCCTGGCGTCCTGGGACAGCGCGGCCTGCGGCGCCATCAGCTCGAACCCGTGGAAGCCGCCCGGCCACACATGCAGCTCGGCCACGCCGCCCGCCTGCCACAGCCGGCCGGCGTAGGCGATGTCCTCGTCCCGGAACGTCTCCGCCGAGCCGACATCGATGAAGGCCGGCGGCAGTCCCGACAGATCCGTGGCCCGAGCGGGCGCGGCGTACGGGGAGACATCGGGGCCGCCGCGCCGCTCGCCCAGCAGCGCGCTCCACCCCGTGTGGTTCGCCGCGCTGTCCCACACTCCCAGGCCGGTCATCTGACGGCTGGAGTACGTGTCGTTGCGGTCGTCGAGCATCGGGCACAGCAGCAGCTGTCCGACCAGCGCGGGGCCGCCCCGGTCGCGCGCCAGCAGGGCGACGGCCGCGGCGAGACCGCCACCGGCGCTGCCGCCCCCGACCACGATCCGGTCGGGATCGACCCCGAGCTCCGCCGCGTGCTCGGCCGTCCAGACCAGCCCGGCGTACGCGTCCTCCACCGGAGCGGGATGCGGATGCTCGGGGGCCAGCCGGTACTCCACCGACACGACGACCAGATCCAGCTCCTGGGCCCAGTCGAGCGCCGTGTCGACGCCCGACCGGTTGTCCCCGATGATCATCCCGCCACCGTGGATGTGGTACAGGGCGGGCAGCGCCGTCGTGGCACCGGCCGGCCGGCAGATGAGCAGGGAGATGTCCGGCTCACCGGCCGGCCCCGGCACCGTGCGCTCCTCGACCTCGAAGGCCCCGTCCCGCCGCAGATCCTCGTCCGACAGCCGGGCCCGGCCCTGGCCTTCCCTCATGGCGGGGATGTCGTCGAAGCTCAGCAGGTCCCCGAGCTGCTCCCTGATGAGGTCGAGCGCCGCCGCCAGCTCGGGATCGAAGGGCGGTGGCGGTCCTACCCGCCCGTCCGGCGCGGCGGTGGGCGGCGCGCCGGCGGACGGGGCCTGCGCGGAGGCCGTCGTGGACGGGGCCGCTGCGCGCGGCGTGTCCGAGAACGGAGCGGCGGTCATCTGCTCTCCCTGGGTCGCGGCCACGTCCCTGTGACCGATTCCGCCATCCTGCCTCCGGAGCGGAGCGCACGGCGGCGCCGAACGGCGGAGATCATCCGCCGTCCGGCGGGTGCCCTGATCCGAGGGGGAGGGAGGTGTGCGGAATCCGTGCGGGGGTGTTCAAACCTCCCGACCGCGACGCATGGGCGGATTTCATACGATCGCAACGCTGTGATCTCGACAGACACCCCCGCGCGGTGTCAGTCTCCCGCCATGCACCTCACTGCCAGAAGCTTCACCGCCCGGAGCTTCCTCCCCGCCGTCTTCGTCCTCGCCGTCACCGCCGCCACCGGCTGCGCACCGCAGGAGACGTCGTCGGACGGGTCCGCCGCCGACGCGTCCTCCTCCGCCTCCGCCGCGCAGTCCTGCGACAGCGGCGCCCTGGCCACGGAGACGAAGGGCAAACTGACCGTCGGAACGGACAAACCGGCCTACGCGCCCTGGTTCGAGGACGACGATCCGGCGACCGGCAAGGGGTTCGAGTCCGCCGTCGCGTACGCCGTCGCCGAGGCGCTCGGCTTCGGGAAGGACCAGGTCGTCTGGCAGACGGTCCCGTTCAACAACTCCTTCGCACCGGGCGAGAAGAACTTCGACTTCGACATCAACCAGGTCTCCATCAGCGACCAGCGCAAGCAGGCCGTCGACTTCTCCTCCGGCTACTACGAGGTGCGCCAGGCCGTGGTCGCGCTGAAGAAGTCCCCGTACGCCGGAGCGAAGAGCGCCGCCGATCTCAAGGGGGCCAAGCTCGGCGCCCAGGTCGGCACCACCAGCCTCGACACGATCAATGAAGTGATCAAGCCGACGCGGCAGCCCGCCGTCTTCCAGAAGAACGACTTCGCCAAGTCCGCGCTGCGCAACGGCCAGGTCGACGCCATCGTCGTCGATCTGCCCACGGCCTTCTACATCACCTCGGCCGAGGTGCCGGACGCCGAGGTCGTCGGCCAGTTCGCGACCTCCGCCGGCACCGCCGAACAGTTCGGACTCGTTCTCGACAAGGGCAGCGCGCTCACCACCTGTGTCACCCGGGCCGTCGACGGGCTGCGCGAGGACGGCACACTCGCCGCGCTGGAGAAGCAGTGGCTGTCCGACGCCGTGGACGCGCCGGTGCTCAAGTGACCTCCGGCACCGTCCCCCTGGAGAAGGGCGAAGGCGAAGGCGGGGGCCGGGGCACGGACGGCCACGCGGGCGAGGACGGCTACACCCCCTCGGCGCGACGGCTCGAACGGGAGCGGTACAAGCGTGCCCGCGCCCGCCGCGCCACCGCGGTCGCCGCGCTCTCCACCCTGGTGACGGGTGTCGTGCTCTTCGTCGTGATCACCGGCTCCCCCGGCTGGCAGCGCACCCGCGAGACCTTCTTCAGCGCCGAGTACGCCCGGATGGCGCTGCCCCGCGTCCTCGACGGCCTGCTGCTCAATCTGCGGCTGCTGGCGGTCTGCGGGGTGGCCGTGCTCCTCCTCGGACTGCTGCTGGCCGTCGCCCGTACCCTGCGCGGTCCGGTCTTCTTCCCGATCCGCGCGCTGGCCACCGCGTACACCGACTTCTTCCGGGGGCTGCCCCTGATCATCTGTCTGCTGATGGTCGTCTTCGGGGTGCCGGCGCTGCGGCTCCAGGGCGTCACCACGGACCCGGTCCTGCTCGGCGGCACGGCCCTCGTGCTGACCTACTCCGCGTATGTCGCCGAGGTCTTCCGCGCCGGCATCGAGTCCGTCCACCCCTCGCAGCGGGCCGCCGCCCGCTCGCTGGGGCTGTCCAGCGCCAAGACCCTGCGCTACGTCGTGCTTCCACAGGCCGTACGGCGTGTCGTGCCGCCGCTCCTGAACGATCTGGTGTCGCTCCAGAAGGACACCGGGCTGGTCTCGATCGCCGGTGCCGTCGACGCCGTCTACGCGGCCCAGATCATCGCGGGGAAGTACTTCAACTACACGCCGTACGTCGTCGCGGGGCTCGTCTTCGTCGCCCTGACGATCCCGATGACCCGCTTCACCGACTGGGTCACCGCCCGGATGGACCGCAGACGCGCGCAGGGAGGAACCGTATGACCGCCGCCGACACCCCCGTGCTGCGCCTGGAGGCCGTACGCAAGACCTTCGGCCGCGACCGGGTCGTCCTGCGGGACGTCACCCTCGATGTCGCGCCGCACACCGTGACCGCGCTGATCGGCGCCTCCGGCTCCGGCAAGTCGACCCTGCTGCGCTGCGCCAATCTGCTGGAGGAGATCGACGACGGGGCGATCTTCCTCGACGGTGAGGAGATCACCGATCCGAGGACCGACCCCGACGCGGTGCGCCGCCGGATCGGCGTCGTGTTCCAGTCGTACAACCTCTTCCCGCATATGACGGTCCTTCAGAACATCACCCTCGCGCCGCGCCGGGTCCTCGGCGTCCCGCGCGAGGAGGCGGCGGAACGGGCCCGGGAACTGCTGGCCCGCCTCGGCCTCGGTGACAAGGCGGAGGAGTACCCGGACCGGCTCAGCGGCGGTCAGCAGCAGCGCGCCGCGATCGTACGGGCCCTGGCCGTACGCCCGCGGCTGCTGCTCCTCGACGAGATCACCGCGGCGCTCGACCCCGAACTGGTCGGCGAGGTGCTCTCGGTCGTACGGGACCTCAAGGACGACGGGATGACGATGGTGCTGGCCACCCACGAGATGGGATTCGCCCGGGAGGTCGCGGACCAGGTCTGCTTCCTCGACGCGGGGGTGGTCCTGGAGCGCGGCACACCGCGGGAGGTCTTCGGCGCCCCGCGGCGGGAGCGTACGCGGAAGTTCCTGCGGCGGATCGTGGAGGCGGGCCGGCTCTGAGGAGCCCCGGCCCGCGGAACCCGCGGGACAGGAGGACGCGCGGGACTCACCGGCCCGATCACGGGGAGCGGCGGCCGGAGCGACCCAGGGGTCCGGGCCGCTCCGGCCGCCCGCTCCGGGGCTGCCGGGCCGCGCCACACCTCACCCGTGTCCCGGTCTGTGGGACGCCGCCGAGAACTCCACGGGCAGGGAGACCGGAACGCGGGTCCAGGGCGAGGGCTGCCAGCTCACCTCCTCGGCCCGGACGGCCAGTCTCATGTCGGGCAGCAGATGCAGTGCGGTGTTCACCGCGGTACGGGTGATCAGCCGCGCCGGCACCTGCGCCGGGCACACATGCGGACCGGCCGAGAACGCGAGATGCGCGCGGTTGCCCGGCTCACCCGCCTCGTCGGGACGGATCGCGGGATCGTCGTTGGCGGCGGCGATGCCCAGGATCAGCACATCGCCGCGCCGGATATGACGGCCGCCCAGCTCGGTGTCGCGCAGCGCGTACCGGGCCGGCATGTTGTTCATCGGCGGATCGCGCCACAGCGCCTCGTCCAGCGCGTCGTCCACACCGAGCCGGCCGCCGTGCAGCCGGGACGCGAACCGCGGGTCGGTGAGCATCAGTCTCAGCGCGTGGGAGATCCAGGCGTTGACGCCCTCCGTGCCCGAGGAGATCATCACCACCATCGACTGAAGCCGCTCCGCGTCGGTGCGCAGATTCGGGTGATGGATGATCGCGGTCGTCAGATCGTCGGCCGGACTGACCTGCCGCTCGCACAGGGTGTCGACCAGGATCTCCTGGAAATGACGGTTGCCGTCCTGCGAGTCGTCGGCGCTGCCGAACAGGGCGACCAGCGCGCGCCGCAGTTCCTTCCCCTCGGATCTGTCCAGACCGAAGAGGGACGCGAGGGACAGGAGCGGCACGATCGCGGCGTACTCACTCACCAGATCGGCCCGGCCGTGCGGGGAGAACTCGGCGATCAGCTCCGCGCAGACCGACTCGACCTTACGGCGCGCCTTGCGCTGGTCGATCCGGGCGACACCGTCGTCCAGGGGCTGACGCAGCCGGCGGTGCTCGGGACCGTCCGCGCCGATGACATTGGCGCGCCAGGCCATCATCGGCAGCAGCCCCGACTGCGGGGAGACCACCCCTTCGTTGAGATCGCGCCAGTTGCGGGCGTCGCGGGAGAAGACCTGCTCCTGACGGGTGACGGCGAGCAGTTCCCGGTACCCCATCACGAGCCAGGCGGGCACGCCCGGTTCCAGCTCCACCCGGGCGACGGTGCCCCACTGGTCCCGCAGAGCGCGATAGACCTCGCGGGGCTCGGCCGCGCCGGTCGCCGAGGTGAGCGGAAGCAGCTCCGTACCGCCGGAGTGCGCGGGACAGCCGGGGGGCGGCGGGAGCGGCGAGGAGACGGCGGAGCCGGGGGACACCGCCAAGGCCTGGGACACGGGAGCGGCGGAGTCGGCGGGGGATACCGGGGACACAGGAGGCACGGGAGGCACGGGGGAGGCGGGGGAGGCGGTGGAGGCGGGGAAGGCGGTGGCGGAATCGGTCATGACGCGGGCTCCTTGGGGCGTACCGTGTCGGCGACCGACACATGCTCGACCAGGCTGATCAGCGCGTCCACGGACGGGGCACGCTCCCGCGCGTCGCACAGCACCACCGGGGTCTCCGGCAACAGGTCGAGCGCGCGCCGCAGTTCCCGGACGGCGTACTCCTCGCTTTCCGGGAACTGGTTGATCGCGACGGCGAACGGCAGCCCGCGCAGCTCCAGTTGCTCCAGCACATCGAAGCTGTCCTCCAGCCTGCGGGTATCGACGAGGACGAGCACACCGAGCGCGCCCTCCGCCAGGCCCTCCCACAGATCCCAGAACCGCCGCTGCCCCGGTGTGCCGAACAGGTAGAGCACCAGCCGGGAGTTGAGGGTGATCCTGCCGAAGTCCATGGCGACCGTGGTGGTGGTCTTGGTGGACATCCCGGCGAGATCGTCCACCCCGACACTCGCCTCGGTCATCACCTCCTCGGTCCGCAGCGGTTCGATCTCGCTGACCGAGCCGACCAGGGTGGTCTTCCCGACGCCGAACGCGCCCACCACCAGGATCTTCACGGCCTGCTGGACAGTGTCGGGCAAGTAGCGGTCAGCGGAGCCGACGGAGACCATCCAGTACCTCCTGAAGCAATTGCGGGTCGGGCTGCACGGCCTGGGGGACGCCGGAGCGCGCGGACAGATGCCCGCTGTCGACGAGATCGGAAGCCAGCACCTTCACGAGACTCACCGGCAGTGCGAGATGGGCGGACGCCTCCACCAGGGAGAGCAGCCGCTCGCACATCCGTACAAGGGCACGTTCCTCCCGGGTCGCGGAGACCGGCAGTTCGCAGGGGGGGTCGGCCGCGATGAGCAGGGTCTCCACCCCCACGGTGTTCCGCGAGGGCCGGGAGCGCCCCTTGGTGATCACATAGGGGCGTAATGCTCCGGCACCGTACTCGCCCTCGTTCTCCGGACCGCTCACCGAGCCGATTCCTGCCGGGGCGGACTGCTCAGATTCCCGGCGCCGATCTTCAGCACCTGCGCCTGCATCTGCCGGGCGACCAGCTTCGGATCCACCACCGGCCCCGTCACCACCGCGAGATGGGCGCCGTTCGCGCTGCGCATGAAGAGGAAACCCCCGTTGAACTCCACCATCTGCTGGTGCACGGCTCCGCCGTCCTCGCCGAACTCCCGGCCGAGGCTGCGGGCGAGGGACTGGAGCCCCGAACAGTTCGCCGACAGCCGGTCGGCGGAGTTGCGGTTCATCCCCTCGGAGCTGGCCAGCAGCAGTCCGTCGGCGCTGAAGACGATCACTTCTCTTACCCCGGGGACCACGGCGACGTCCGCGATCATCCACCCGCGTTGCTCCGGGTTCTCCACGTAACTCATGCTCAGTTCGGTCCTTCCGGTTCGGGTGTGGGGGAGGAGGGGCCGCTGCGCCCCTCGTTCTGGAGGGAGGAGAACGGCGCGCCGGGGCGGCCGCCCTCGAAGAACTGCTCCATCCAGTCACCGGCCTGTTCCGGTGTGCCCGGCGGTGTCGAGGCGGCGGGGGCAGCCTCGACCGCGGGAGCGTATTCACCGCGCCGCGAACGGCGCTGGGGCAGCCGGCGGTCGGCGCGCGGCGGGCCGGCGGGCGTGGTGATGGTGGCTTCTGGGGCGTCCGGGACCACTGGGCCGGGATTCACCGGGTTGGGATGCACGGGGCTGGGAGTCACCGGGGCGGGGGTCACGGGGGCAGGGGGCTCGGGGGAGGGGAACGGGGGAACGGGGGAGGGGGAGGGAGAGGGAGGAACGGGGGTCACGGGGGCGGGGGCCAGGGGAGCGGGAGCCGCCGGGGCGGAGACGGCGGGCACGGGCGTCCGGTCCGCCGCGACGCCGACGGCGACACCCGCCGTGACGGCGGCGGTGACGGTGGCCGCGACAGCGGGGGTGTCCGCCGCCTCGGGCGCCGGCGCGGGCCGGGGGACGGTCCGCACGGACACGGTGGTACCGGCGGGGGCGAGTGTCTCCAGCACCTCCGAGGGGACCAGCACCACCGCGCGGACACCGCCGTACGGGGACGGCCCCAGGTCCACATGGAAACCGTGGCGGTCGGCGAAGCGCCCCACCACCGCGAAGCCCGTCTGCGGGATCTCGCCGACCTCCCCGACGCCCAGGAGCCGCCGTCCCGAGACGATCTCGCGCGCCTCCGCCAGCCGGTACTCGTCCAGGCCGAGCCCGCCGTCGTCCACCTCGATGACCGCGCCGCGCTGGACCGTACGGACGGTGACCGGGACATTCGTCCGCGGCGGCGAGTACTCCGTGGCGTTGGCGAGCAGTTCGGCCAGCAGATGCACCAACGGCTCGACCACCGACGGCCGTACCCCGATGTCGGGATCGCCGGTGACCTCGATCCGGCGGTACGCCACGATCCGGCCCGACGCCGCCCGCACCACGTCCACCAGCGCCAGCGGCTTCTGCCACTGCTGTCCGGGCCACTCGCCGCAGAGGACCTTCAGGCTCTGGGCGTGCCGGGCCTGCTGGGTGGCCGCGTGGTCCACCCGCATGGTGGTCTCCAGCAGATCGGCGTCGCCGGGATAGCGGTCGGCCAGCCCCGTCACCGCGGCCTGGATCCGGTGCGCCGAGGTCTGGACCCGGCTCGCCAGCTCGACGAGCGCGAGCCGCTGGGACTCCTCGCGGTGCTCGACCGCGTGGGAGACCTCGGCCAGCAGCCGGTCGAACCATCTCGCCACCGGTTCGGCCGGCCGCTCGGCGCGGTGCGGCGCGGCCGGCGTATCCGTTCTGCTGAGCGCGGCGGGCAGCCGCTCCGTGACCAGATGCTCGACCTCCTTCCGTACCAGCTCCGCCTGCTGCTCCAGCCGGGAGTGCCAGTCGGCCTCGCGGCGGGCCGCTGCGGTCTCGGCGTGCCGGTGCTGTTCGCGCAGGCGCACCAGGGCGGTGAGCACCAGCGCGGCGACCACGCCGTAGAGCACGGCCGCGCCGGTATGGACGCGTACGAGGGAGATCACCGCCGTGCCCAGCGCGGTCGCGGTGACGGCGAGCGTCGCCGGCCAGGGCCAGGGCGACAGACGGGACAGGGCGGAGGGCGCGGGGGAACGTGCCATGGAGAACCTTCGAGTTGGCTGAAAAACGTGATCCGGCTGAATTCACCCGGCGGAAGTCACGGGTGGCGAAGGCGGTGGAGGGCCGGTATGAGCGCCGGGTGTACGGACGTGAGGCGGTGGGCCCCATCGGCCTCGACGCGGACATACGGCTTGATCATGGGCGGAACTACCTCTTCACCGGACGCTGTTGGGGGATCGTACAGCCGCCTTCCTCACCCCACGTCACATCCCGGCCACATGCGGTCACGATCGTTACGCAACTTTGATGACGGCCGGCAGTGCCCCCGGCGCGGCCGCGCGCATACGGATGCCCGTGTGGTGAGGGCGAACGCCTCATCGCCCGCCGCCCGTGTCACGGCCGCCCGCGCGGCGGGGCGGCGGAACGTACGGCGGGGCGGCGGGACATGGGGCGGGGCGTATCCGGAGACTGGGGGACCCGGCGACGGGCCGCCCGGTGGCTCAACGGAGCGGTGGCTCGCGGCCGGTGGCTCAACGGGCCGGTAGTTCAACGGGCCGGTGGCTCGCGGCCGGTGGCTCAGCGCCTCATACGGTCGGTCTGGCGGATCTTGTTCGTCACATCCAGGGCGGCGACCTTGTACGACTCCGCGAGCGTCGGGTAGTTGAACACCGCGTCCACCAGGTAGTCGACCGTACCGCCGCAGCCCATCACGGCCTGGCCGATGTGGATCAGCTCGGTCGCGCCCGAACCGAAGCAGTGGACGCCGAGCAGTCGCCGGTCCTCCGGCGACACCAGCAGCTTCAGCATGCCGTGCGCGTCCCCGACGATCTGGCCGCGCGCCAGTTCCCGGTACCGCGCGACCCCGACCTCGAACGGCACCCGCGCGTCGGTCAGTTGGTCCTCCGTCCGGCCGATGAAGCTGATCTCGGGAATGGTGTAGATCCCGATCGGCTGGAGGTGGTGCATCGCGTTCACCGGCTCGTCGCAGGCGTGGTAGGCGGCCACCCGCCCCTGCTCCATCGAGGTCGCGGCCAGCGCCGGGAAACCGATCACATCGCCGACGGCGTAGATGTGCGGCACCTCGGTGCGGTAGTGCTCGTCCACCGTGATGCGGCCGCGCTTGTCGGCGGAGAGCCCCGCCCTGTCGAGATCGAGTTCATCGGTCAGTCCCTGGCGCCCCGCGGAGTACATGACGGCGTCGGCGGCTATCTTCTTCCCGCTCTCCAGGACCGTGAGAGTGCCCTGTTCATGCCGCTCGACGGCCGCGACGGTCTCGCCGAAACGGAACGTCACCGCGAGATCGCGCAGCCGGTACTTGAGCGCCTCCACCACCTCGACATCGCAGAAGTCGAGCATTCCGGCGCGCTGTTCGACCACGGTGATCTTGCTGCCCAGGGCGGCGAACATGGACGCGTACTCCATGCCGATCACCCCGGCGCCGACGATCACCATGGACCGCGGCACCTTGTCCATGTTCAGCACGCTGTCGGAGTCCAGGACCGTACGGTCGTCGAACTCGACGGTCGCCGGGCGGGCCGGGCGGGTGCCGGTGGCGATGACGATGTGGTCGGCGGTCACGACCCGGTCCTGCCCCGAGGCGTCCCGTACGGCCACGGTGTGGGCGTCCATGAAGCGCCCGGTGCCCGGGAGCAGCGCGACCCGGTTCCTGGCGAGCTGGCTGCGGACGACATCGACCTCCAGGCCCACCACATGCTGGGTGCGGGCGGTGAGGTCGGCGACGGTGATCTCTTCCTTGAGCCGGTAGCTCTGGCCGTACAGATCCCGCTGGGTCAGTCCCGTGAGATAGAGCACCGCTTCGCGCAGTGTCTTGGAAGGAACGGTTCCGGTATGTATGGAGACGCCGCCGACCATCTGGGGTCGGTCGACGACGGCGACCCGCCGGCCGAGCTTGGCCGCCGCGATGGCGGCCTTCTGGCCACCCGGTCCTGATCCGATGACAAGCATGTCGAAGTCGGGCACGGGAGGAGTCTGTCAGCCGCGTGTGCTTCCCGGAAGAGCGGGACCGGCTGGTGATTCACCGGATGGGCCTCCGTGACGATCGTTTACGGTGAGGTCGTGTCCGGTCGCCCGGTGAGGGCCTCCGTGCGAGGGAGGATGGCGAGGCTGTGGTTCTGAAGACGTTCAGGTGGGCTTTTCTCGTCACCGCGGCCGGTCTCGCCGCCGGGGCGCTCTACGACGGATGGGCCGCCCTGGGGATCGTCGCGATCCTGGCCGTCCTGGAGGTCTCGCTCTCCTTCGACAACGCGGTGATCAACGCCGGGATCCTGAAGAGGATGAGTGCCTTCTGGCAGACGATCTTCCTCACCGTCGGTGTGCTGATCGCGGTCTTCGGGATGCGGCTCGTCTTCCCCGTGCTGATCGTCGCCGTCACCGCGAAGATCAGTCCCGTCCGGGCGGTCACACTGGCGATCGACGACAAGGACCGCTATCAGCAGCTCGTGACCGACGCCCATCCGTCGATCGCCGCCTTCGGCGGTGTCTTCCTGCTGATGATCTTCCTGAACTTCATCTTCGCGGAGCGGGAGATCACCTGGCACGGCCGGCTGGAGCGGCCCCTGGCCAGGCTCGGCAAGGTCGAGATGCTCCCGGTCTGCGTCGCGCTGATCGTGCTGCTCGTCGCCGCCATGACGGTCGCCACCCACGCCCACCAGCACGGCGGAGGCCATGCCGACAAGGCCCAGACCGTACTGACCGCCGGTGTCGCCGGTCTCATCACCTATCTGGTCGTCGCCGGGCTCTCCAGCTTCTTCGAGAACCGTATCGAGGAGCAGGAGGAGGCGGCAGAGGAAGAAGAGGCCGAGGAAGAAGAGGAAGCGGGGAAGGCGCAAGCGGCGGAAGCGGCGAAGCGGAAGGCACCCGGGAACGGCGGCGGTGGGAAGGGCGGCGGCGGGAACGGCGCGGTGGCCGCGCTCACCGGGAAAGCCGCGTTCTTCACCTTCCTCTATCTGGAGGTCATCGACGCGTCGTTCTCGTTCGACGGTGTCATCGGGGCCTTCGCCATCACCAACGACATCGTGCTCATGGCCCTCGGCCTCGGCATCGGCGCCATGTACGTCCGGTCGCTCACCGTCTATCTGGTGCGGCAGGGAACCCTCGACGACTTCGTCTATCTGGAGCACGGCGCGCACTACGCCATCGGCGCGCTCGCCGTGATCCTGCTGGTCACCATCCAGTACCAGATCAGCGAGATCATCACCGGTCTCGTCGGTGTCGTGCTGATCGGCTGGTCCTTCTGGTCCTCTCTGCGCCGCAACGCCCGTATCGCCCGGGAGGCCGAGCGCGAGCGGGTCCGCGCACCGGACGACGGCGGATGACCCGGCCCACCCCGTCCACCTGGCCCACTCGGCTCACCCCGTCCACCCGGCTCACCCGGTCCACCCGGCTCACCCCGTCCACCCGGCCCGCCGGACGGTTCAGTCGCCGGTGATCGTGAAGAGCCCGCCGTCCGGGTCGCGGAGGGTGGCCTCGCGCCCGGTGCCCGACGAGGGGGCCGGCGGAGCGACGACCATGCCCCCGGCGCCGGACGCGGCTCCCACGGCGGCGTCCATGTCCGCGACCCGGAAGTACACATGCCAGCGGGGCCGGATCTGCGGGTCGGGGGCGCTCTCGACGGCTCCGCCGCGCAGCGCGGCGACAGTATGGGTGCCGTCACGCACCACCACCTGGTGGTCCTCGTAGCCGACCTCGCAGCTCTCCCGCTCGTCAGAGCCCCAGGCGAGGACCTGGCCGTAGAAGATCGCGGCGGCGAAGGCGTCCCTGGTCCGCAGCTCCAGCCGGGCGGGCCCGGCGCCCTGCCCCACGGACCAGCCCGGGATGGTCTCGCCCTCCCAGAGCCCGAACACGGCGCCGTCCGGGTCGGCGGCGAGGGTGGCGCGGCCGGTGGGCATGGCGAGCGGCCCGACGGCGACGGTCGCGCTCCGCTCGCGGACCCGCGCGGCGGCCGTGGTGGCGTCGTCCACGAGGAAGTACGGGGTCCAGGCCACCGCGGCCTGGAGACTGCGCGCGAGCGCCCCGATGCCCGCGACCGCGCTTCCGCCGGCGAGGCCGACACAGAACTCCTCGCCCAGGGACGTCGGCCGGAAGGTCCAGCCGAGAACCGCACCGTAGAACTCCTGGGCCGCCGGGAGATCGCGGGCCATGAGACTCACCCAGCACGGGGCTCCTACTACCGCGTGACGTGTCGCCGGCATGGTTCTGCTCCACTCCGCTCCCGCTGGTCGGACAGGCTGGCCCCCCCGATGCCATCGTTCACCCGGCCCCGCCGCCGCGCACTCCGGGACGCGTCCGGTACGGAGGGTGTCTCCCCGGGCTCAGCCCATCGCGCGGTCGAGATTGATCGCCGAGCTGATCAGGGCGAGATGGGTGAACGCCTGCGGGAAGTTGCCCAGGTGTTCGCCGGTCAGCCCGATCTGCTCGGCGTAGAGACCCACGTGGTTGGCGTAGGTGAACATCTTCTCCAGCGCCAGCCGTGCCTGCTCCACGTCCCCGGTGCGGGCCAGCGCCTCCACCCACCAGAACGAGCAGATGGAGAAGGTGCCCTCGGTCCCGGAGAGTCCGTCGGGGGCCTGCTCCGGGTTGTACCGGAACACCAGACTGTCCACCACGAGACGCTCACCGATGGCCCGGACGGTGGACAGGAAGCGCGGGTCGACCGGGGAGACGAACTTGACCATGGGCATCAGCAGCAGGGACGCGTCCAGGATGGCGGCGGGCTCCTGGCCGTCCTCGGCGGCCAGCCGCTGTACGAAGGTACGTTCCCGGGGGCTCCAGCCGCGCGCCATGATCTGGCGGTAGATCCGGTCCCGGACCGAGGTCCAGCGGCCCAGATCCCCGGGCAGTCCGCGCTGACGCGCCATCCTGATCATACGTTCGACCGCGACCCAGCACATGAGCCGTGAGTAGGTGTGGTGCTGCTGCCCCGCCCGGGTCTCCCAGATGGACTCGTCGGTCGTGTCCCAGTGCTCCATCAGCCATTCGAGGATGTCGCACAGATCGGTCCAGCTGTCGTGCGAGATGCCCACGCCGTACTTGTTGAACAGATAGATCGAGTCGATCAGTTCGCCGTAGATGTCGAGCTGGCGCTGGACACTGGCGTTGTTGCCGGTACGCACGGGACGCGAGCCCCGGTACCCGTCGAGGTGCCCGAGTTCCTCCTCGGGGAGGGTGTCGTGTCCGTCGATCGAGTACATGACGCGCAGCGGGCCCTCGCCGCCGTCGGGCGCCGCGCCGTGCAGCCGGTCGGTCAGCCAGTCCATGAACCCCTGCGCCTCCTGGGTGAAGCCCAGCCGCAGCAGGGCGTACAGGGAGAACGCGGCGTCGCGGATCCATACGTACCGGTAGTCCCAGTTGCGCGCGCCGCCCACCTGCTCGGGCAGCCCGAGGGTCGGCGCGGCGACGATGGCGCCGGACGGCTCATGGGTCAGCAGTTTGAGGGTGAGCGCCGAGCGGTGGACCATCTCGCGCCAGCGGCCCGTGTAGGTGGACTGGCTCAGCCAGCGGCGCCAGAAGACGACGGTGGACTCGAAGAGCTGCTCGGCGGCGCCGGCGTCGACGGCGCACGGATCGGGTTCGGTGGCGGAGCCGTCGTATCCGCCGGCTGTTTCGAGGTCGAACAGCGCGGTCTCGCCCTCGGCGAGGTCGAACTCCGCGTGGGCGTCGGTGGCGTCGAGGTCCAGCGGTACGGAGGACCGCAGCCAGAGCGTGAGGGACTCGCCGGCGAACCGTACGCCGTCGGGCATCCGGTCCAGCCGGTGGGTGTCGCGGCCGTAGTTCAGCCTCGGCGCGACGCGTACCCCCAGCCGCATCCGGCCCCGCACATTGACCACCCGGCGTACCAGCCGCTGCCGGTGGGCCGGATCCCGCTCCCGCACGATCGGCATGAAGTCCTGGACCTCCACGATGCCGTCGGCCGTGAGGATCCGGGTGATCAGGATATTGGTGTCCGGGAAGTAGAACTGATTGCGGGTGGCGGAGTCGCACACCGGGGCGATGTCCCAGAAGCCGCCCAGGTCCTTGTCGAGCAGGGACGCGAAGACACTGGGGGAGTCGAAGCGGGGAGCGCAGAACCAGTCGATGCGTCCGTCGGTCCCGACCAGCGCGGCGGTCCGCAGATCCCCGATCAGACCGTGCTCGGCGATGGGCAGATAGCCCTCGTCGGGCTCGCCCGGGGCAGCGGTGTCCTGATCGTCACGTTTCACCCCGCCAAGTCTCGCCGACCGGACACGCCCCCGCATGTCGGTACGGGGAACGCTCGGGCGACGGCAGGATTCCCGGACGGCCCTCAGACGGGAGGAGCGGCCGGGAACGGGGGCCGGTGGACCCGCAGGAAGTCGACCTCGTACGACATGGCCGTGGCGGACGGGTCGGGGGCCGGGTGGTAGCGGCCCGCGCAGACCGAGAGGTTCACGATCAGAGAGGCGTTCCAGTCGCGGCCCACGCCTCTGCCGTCGGAGTAGGCGTGCCGTCCGTTGACCCACCAGATCACGGACCTCGCCAGGAACTCGACCCGCAGATCGACGCGGGCGCCGGGCTGGACGGAGGGGTGGGAGTAGTAGCGCTGACCACCCCTCACATGGTTGGACAGCTCCAGCAGATTCGGGTTGTCGGGGTGGTACTCGAAGATGTCGATCTCGTTCCCGCCGTCCCGCCAGGTCCAGATCGCGGGCCAGGCGCCCTGTTCGGTGGGCAGCCGTACCCGGGTCTCCAGGATGTCGCCGGTCTGTACGGCGAAGCCCTCCGCGCTCTCCTCGGTGGTGAGCAGACCGGCGTTCCAGTTCCCGTCGGGGCGGCGGGTGGCGCGGAAGGTGCCCGTGCGGCTGTAGTCCGCGTCGGGCACCAGGTGGTCGAGCTTGTTGTCCCCGGGGTTGGTGGGTCCCCCGTCGGGATAGGCCCAGCTACGGCCCGCCACCCACTGCTCCTCGGAGGAGAAGTCGGCCGTGAAGCAGAGGGGACCGCTCCAGGGCGGCGGGCCGCCGGGAGCCGGGACGGGCGGCCGGGGCCCCGGCCTGAGCTTTCGGGTGAGCCATTCCAGAAGTACGGACCCTTGACGGCTCATGGTGCCCTCTTCCCTGAGCTGAGGTCGTTCGGGGCCGACGGCCCCCGGCCGCGCGCCCGGGGGAGCCCCGGACCACGGCCGTTCGCCATGCTGAGGGAGACATGCCCGGCATGGGAGGCACCGCGTCACGGGAACGCGACCGGCCTTCAGTTCGGGCCGTCCCTCGCCGGTGGGGCCGTCCGGCGCCCCGGGACCCGCCGGACGAGGGCGACGGCGGCGCCGGTTCGCCGACGGGGCCCGTGCTCAGGCGGAGGTCTGTGCGGTGCCCGTCTCCGTGCCGGCCGACCCGTTGATCTTCTCGATCGCCTGGCGGGCGTGCTCCCCGGGCGTACGCGCCGTGAGGGACGAGACCGTGGACGAGGTGGCGGAGACCGCGGACGGCGTGGTGACGGGCCAGTCCTGCGCGGGCTTGGCGTGGACGGCGGGCCGGGTGCGCAGCCGGTGGCTCACCGCCTCGTCCAGACCGACCGGCCGCTGCATCTGGGCGGCCAGCCGGCTCGCCTCCTGCCCGAGCGCGGCGACATCCTCCCAGGGCAGACGGACCACCAGACGGAGTTCGGCCTCCCCGTCGGGAAGGGCCTGGAGGGGAGCGTTGACGGAGTCGTTCATGGGCTGGTCCTGTCCTCGGGTCTCGGGACGGGTGACGCCCGGCGCAGAGGCCGCGCGTCACCCGACGCGGGGTGCGCAGAGTGATACGGGGAAATCGCCCGGCCTGTTCACCGTCCCGGGGCACGGGTCCCTCGGCCGTCCGCCGTCGCCCCGCGCCCCGCGTGCCTCTTCTCGCCGGCCGCGGTGGGGCCGCGGCGGGCGAGGAGACGGTGGTTCAACCCTCTGTACTGCGGGGCGCGTTGACGTCCGGAGGCCGTCGTGCCCGCAGGAGCAGGAGGACGGACGCCACCGCCGCGAGCGCGCACCAGGTGGAGAGGAACTCCAGCCGCCAGAGCAGTGCGCAGAGGACCGCGCCGCACGCGACCACCGCGCCCAGCAGCCGTACGGACGGGTCACCGCTCAGAAGCAGCGACCCAAGGGTGGCGACGAGATACCCCGCGACGACCAGGGGCGCGTACGGGACGTCGACCGCGTAGCCGAGGGTGTGGCCGCGGATCTCGGCCCGTACCGGCCGGGTGGCGAGACAGTACGCGAGGGCCGCGGCGGTCACCGCTCCCGTCAGCAGGGGAACCACGGGCCGGCGCCGCGCTCCCCGCGGCGCGGCCAGCAGTACGGCGAGCGGCACCCACAACGCCAGTACGGGCAGGGCGATCACGGCCCAGGCCAGGGTGGCCGGGCCCGTTCCCCCGCCGCCCCGCCAGACGACGGACTCGATGATCTGATGGGCGCCCAGCAGCAGCGGCAGCGCGGCGAGTGGCAGCTCGCGGGCGTGCCGCGCCCGCGCCACACAGACGGCACCGACCGCCGTGATTCCGGCGCCCGCCACCAGATCGGCCGTCGCGCTCCAGCACATGGGGCCACCCCGGGTCGCTGATTCCTGAGAACCGACGCGTCATCAGGTCGTGTGTCGAACAGCCGGTCAGGCCGTCCGGCCGCGCACCGTCCGGCCGCGCACCGTCCGGCCGTACGCCGTCCGGCCGTACGCCGGGCCGGCCGCCGGGTCGGCCCCGCCGGTGTCAGGGCAGCCGCCGCGTGTCGGTGATCCGCTCCAGGCGGTAGTGGTCGGCGACGCAGCTGGCCGGCCAGCTCCGTGCCCTGGAGCCGAACGGCTCTCCCATGCCCCTGATCGGCAGGGGCGTGTACGGGAGGATCCGCGCGCCCCGCGCCGCCTCGGTGCGCAGCCGCAGGTCCTGGTGGTCCCACCGTTCGGCGCGCACCCGCATGTCATGGCCCAACTCGCCGAGCGGGAAGGCCAGCGCGGTACACACCGCTGCGACCAGCGCGGCTCCGGCCGCCGCCGTCAGCGTGGTCCGCCAGGCCGCCCGCCGTCCCTCCGTCCGGGCCCACGCCCGCCCCAGCAGGACGCCCGCGCCGGTCAGGAGCAGGACGTACAGCAGGAGATAGTCGTTCCAGGTGCGGGACGCGCTGGACACCCGGGGGCCGAACAGCGGGTAGGTGATCACCGTGCAGAGGTATCCCGCTACCAGGAAGACGAGGGCGCCCGCGCAGACCAGGAAGAGCGGCCGGCGGGGCAGCAGCGCCGGAGCGCCGTCCGCCCGGTGCCGGACCGAGAGACCGAGCAGCACTCCCACGGCGACCGCCCCGAGGTACTGCCATGTCGTCACAAGGGTGCCGAGGATCTCCAGGAACGCGCGCAGCGAGCCGAGCAGGGACTCCGGCGCGACCATCGAGGCGGTCCCCGCGCCGAACCGCTCCCGGCGGTTGACCGAGCCCGGGGAGGTGAGCAGGACGAGGGCCCCGGTCCCGACCCCGGCCAGACCGGCCAGACACCAGGCGCGCGCGTACCCGCGGACCCGGGGGACGAAGATCCCGCCGCTGAGCGTGAGCACGGCCACGAGCACCACGAGCGCGACGACCGAGGCCTCCTCGGAGAGGGTGCCGAGGAAGCAGCCCGCCAGGAACACGACGGCCGCCGCCGCCCTCCTCGCCGTGCGCGAGCGCGCCCGGAGCAGCGGGATCGCCGCGGCGCAGGCCAGCACGGGCGCCGCCGTGTGCGAGACGGAGGAGGCGGGCCAGTAGAACGTCTTGTACGTGTTGGGGGTCGCCAGCAGGAAGACCACCGCGACGGTGGAGGCCACGAGCAGCGGTACCCCGCGCGGCGCCGTCCGCCCCGCCGCGCCCAGCAGCAGAACCGTCACCGCCCACAGCACGGCCAGCATGAGCACGGCGCTGACCGGGGCGAACCACTGGTGGCCCGGGATCCCGGGCTTGGTGTAGAGCCCCACCAGCAGGCCGTTGGCCACCCGTCCGTTGTCGACGGTGTAGAACTTCTCGACCAGCCCGGAAATACCGTTGTCCCGCACCAAGGGCAGAAAACACCACTCGTCGGCACTGGGACGGACATAACCGCCGAACCATGAAGCCGCGCCGAGAAGACCGAGAGGAAGCGGCAGGAGACCCCGCACCCAGAATTTCATCCGCGAACGTACAAATGTCTCACGGTCGTTGTCCTGCTCCTGGCGGGATTTTCCGCCCTGCTGTCTCGGGATGGCGACGCTCGAAGCGCCCGCGGCCATGTGCACCACTGCCTTTCGCGTGTGATTCGAACCGCCGTCGGCGCGTCGGCCGGACGAGGGTGGCCGGAATCAACCCTCCGAGCGCGCCTGCCCGACGGACGTCGCGGAGGGGCGGCCACGCACGGACGCGCGGGACTCGTCCGTCTCCCGTACCACATAGTGGGGACGGCGCTTCGCCTCGTGATAGATGCGCCCCACGTACTCCCCGATGATGCCGAGTGTCGCGAGCTGGATCCCGCTGAGCGCCACAATGGCCGTCATCAAGGTGGTGAAGCCCGGCGCGTCCACTCCGTTGAGCGCCACATTCGCGATGATCCAGAAGGCGTAGAGAAGCGCGGAGAGAAAGAGCCAGAGGCCGGTGTGGATCGCCAGCCGCAGAGGACGGCTGTTGAAGGAGAGCAGTCCGTCGATACCGTAGTTCAGCAGATTCCGGCCGCCCCATTTGGAGGTTCCGGCGGCCCGCCGCACATTCCGGTAGGTGAAACTCACGGTGTCGAAACCGATCCAGGAGAAGATCCCCTTGGAGAACCGGTTGCTCTCCGGCAGGGCCAGCACACTGTCCACCGCGTGGCGCGACAGAAGTCTGAAGTCCCCTGCCCCGTCTACGACTTGGACGTCCATACAGCGGCGTACCAGTCGGTAGTAAATCCGGCTGAGGGCGGTGCGCAGGACGCCTTCGCCCGCCCGGTCGCGCTGGGCGACCACCTGGTGGTAGCCGTGCCGGTGCAACTCCAGCATGCGGGGCACCAGCTCGGGAGGATGCTGGAGATCGGCGTCCATGAGAACCACCGCCTCGCCCCGGGACATGCGCAGTCCGGCGAGCATTGCGGCTTCTTTGCCGAAATTGCGGCTGAACGAGGTGTAACGGACCCGTGGATCGTTCGCGGCGATTTCACGCAGTCGTTGCCGGGTCCGGTCGTCGCTGCCGTCGTCCACATAGCAGATCTCGAATGTCTGCCCGGTCGGTTCGAGGGCGGTGAGCAATGCGGTGTGAAAGGCCCCGATCACCTCGCTCTCATTGAAACAGGGTACGACGATGGATACCTGAAGCATGGTCATTCCACTCCACGCCCGTGATACGGGTGTTCGATCTGCATCGGCCAAAATGAAATGCCCACCGTCCAAAGAGTGTTGTCAGGACCGGTCCATTGGTAATCCGCACCATAGAATTTATCGATCTGCCGCTCAAGCGTCGCGGCGGCATGGCGTCCATCCCGCTGAGACGTTTCTTCCGGACCGGTCGACGTCCCGGACCGATGTGCGCCGTTGTCGTCGAGGGGGGGTTACGTCACACCCCGTAGGCGGTACCGTCGGGTGGTCGAATGCGCTCCCGTACCGCTGTGACCTTCGGCACAGTCCCCGCTCCGGATGCAGAGTTTGCATTTCATGGGCATGACAGCGCGATATCGCGCACGTGAGCCGGGGATGGCGTCCTTGAAAAACGTCCCTTTGCTGCCAGCTCATCGAAAATCTTCCACTACCGAGAGTGATGGCACGTCTACGCATGGTCATATGTCGCGGAGCGTGACCGGTTGACCCCGGGGAAGCGGGGCCAGTTAACTACCCGCCGGTCAACCCCCCACTTGATTCGGGAGACTTCATGCGGATGCCGGAACCCGGCACGTCCATTGAGTTCTCGCTGACGCACTCGGTCATCGTCGTCAATCCACTGCACCGGCCCTCGCCGCGGCTGACGGCCGTCGCCGCCCGCTCGGGCGCGACCGGCGTGCTGGAACTCCCCCTCGACGACCCCCGAGACGTCGCCGACACACTCGACCGCACCTGCCGCTGGTCGTCGCTGCCCTTCGGAGTCCGGATACGGCCCGGCTGTACCGCGACGGACACCGATCTTCCCGACCTCGTGGACACCGTCCTGCTGGCGGATCCCGGACGCTCGCCCGCCGAGTTCCCCGGCCGCCGCGTGCTGGTGGAGGTGACCGACCCGGCGGGTGGCGCCCGCGCCGTCGCCGACGGGGCCTCGGGCCTGATCGTCCGCGGTGCGGAAAGCGGCGGCCGCGCGGGCGAGTTGAGCACCTTCGTGCTGGTGCAGCGCGTCCTGGCCGACCCCGCCGTCACCGTGCCCGTCTGGGCGTGCGGGGGCATCGGGCCCCACACGGCCGCCGCCGCCGTCGCCGGAGGCGCGGCCGGTGTCGTGCTCGACACCCAGCTCGCGCTCTACGACGAGGCGGGGCTGCCCGCGGAGATCACCGCCGCGCTCACCGGGCTCGACGGCTCCGAGACCGTCCTTCACCACGGCACCCGCGTACTGCGCCGCCGTGGCCCCGGCGCCCCCGAACTTCCCTCGGATCCCGCTGAGTTCGCGGCCCGGATCGGCGGCGACGATCTGCGGACACAGTTCCTTCCCGTCGGTCAGGACGCCTTTCTCGCCGCCACCTTCGCCGCGCGCTGGCGGACCGTGGGCGAGGCCGTCCGCGGGGTCCGGGCGGCGATCACCGCCGCCGTGGCGGACGACGAGCCCGCCACCGCCCTGGCCGCCGGATCGCCGGGCGCGCGCACCCTGGGCACCCGGCTGCCCGTCGCCCAGGGGCCGATGACCCGCGTCAGCGACGAGCCCGACTTCGCCGCCGCCGTCGCGGCCGGTGGCGCACTGCCGTTCCTCGCCCTGGCCCTCGCGAGCGCGGAGCGCACCCGCTCGATGCTGGAGCGCACCCGGGAGGCTCTCGGTGACGCGCCCTGGGGAGTCGGTGTGCTCGGCTTCGCCGACGAGGAGATCAAGGCCGCGCAGCTCGACGTGGTACGGGAGCTGAAGCCGACCCACGCGATCATCGCCGGCGGCAGGCCCGCCCAGGCCGCCGCCCTGGAGGCGGAAGGCATCACCACCTTCCTGCATGTCCCCTCGCCGGGACTGCTGCGGCAGTTCCTCGCCGCCGGGGCACGCCGGTTCATCTTCGAGGGCGCCGAGTGCGGCGGGCATGTCGGACCCCGCAACAGCTTCCCGCTCTGGGAGGCCCAGACCGATGTTCTGCTCGCCTTCCTGGCCGAGGCCGGGCCCGAGGCGGCCGGTGAGCTGACCGTGCTCTTCGCCGGAGGTATCCACGACGAGCGCTCCGCCGCGATGGCCGCCGCCCTGGCCGCCCCGCTGACCCGCGCCGGTGTCGCGTTCGGCGTGCTGATGGGCACCGCGTATCTCTTCACCGAGGAGGCCGTGGCCGCCGGGGCGATCCAGCCGCTGTTCCAGCGCAGGATCGTCGCCGCCGAACGCACCGATCTGCTGGAGACCGCGCCCGGCCACGCCACCCGCTGCGCCCACAGCGCCATCACCGAGGACTTCGCCGGACTCAAGGACGAACTGCGTGAGCGGGGCGTACCCGACCGGGAGATCTGGGAGCGCCTGGAGCGCTTCAACGTCGGCAGGCTGAGGCTCGCCAGCAAGGGCATCGAACGGGTCGGCGACCAACTGCTCCCGGTCGACGAGGCACGCCAGGCCGACGAGGGCATGTTCATGGCGGGGGAGGTCTGTGTGCTGCGCTCCGCCACCACCACCGTCACCGCGCTGCACGACTCCGTCGCCGACGGGGCCGCCGCGTGGCTGCGCGCCCGCGCCGCCGGGCTGCGCCCCGCGCTCGGTCTCACCGGCGCCGTCGAGGAGCCCGCCCCCGCGCCGCTGCGGATCGCCGTGGTGGGCATGGCCGGCATGTTCCCCGGCGCCCCCGACTTGGCCGAGTTCTGGGCCAACGTCCTGGCGGGCAAGGACTGTGTGACCGAGGTCCCGGCCCATCGCTGGGACGCCGAGCGCTACTACGCGCCGGACGGCGACGGCGAGCGCACCCCCTCGCGCTGGGGCGGATTCCTGCCCGAGATCCCCTTCGACCCGCTGCGCTACGGCATTCCGCCGGCCTCGCTGGCCGCCATCGAACCCGTACAGCTTCTCGCGCTGGAGGCCGCGCGGCGCGCGCTCGCCGACGCGGGATACGCCGGCGCGGGCACGGACCACGCCCGTACCTCCGTGGTGTTCGGCGCGGAGGCCGGCAGTGATCTGTCCAACGCGACCACCCTGCGCACGGTCCTGCCCGGCTATGTCGGCACGATCCCGCCCGCACTCGACGAGCAGCTTCCGAAGCTGACCGAGGACTCCTTCCCCGGGATGCTCGCCAATGTCATCGCCGGCCGGATCGCCAACCGGCTGGACCTCGGCGGTGCCAACTACACCGTGGACGCGGCCTGCGCGTCCTCGCTCACCGCCGTGGACGTCGCCTGCAAGGAACTGGTCACCGGCACCAGTGACCTGGTGCTCTGCGGCGGCGCCGACCTGCACAACGGCATCAACGACTATCTGCTCTTCTCCTCGGTGCACGCGCTGTCCCCGACCGGCCGCTCGGCCACCTTCGACGGCGCCGCCGACGGCATCGCCCTCGGTGAGGGCGTGGCGTGCGTGGTGCTCAAGCGGCTGGCCGACGCCGAGCGCGACGGCGACCGGATCTACGCCGTGATCGACGGCGTCGGCAGCGCGAGCGACGGCCGGGCCCTCGGCCTGACCGCGCCCCGCCCGGCGGGCCAGCGCGCCGCGCTCACCCGCGCCTACCGCAACGCCGGGGTCTCACCCGCCGACGTCGGACTGATCGAGGCCCACGGCACCGGCACCGTCGTCGGTGACCGTACCGAACTGGCCACGCTGACCGAGGTGTTCACCGAGGCCGGGGCCGAGCCCGCCAGTTGCGCGATCGGTTCGGTGAAGTCCCAGATCGGGCACACCAAGTGCGCGGCGGGGCTGGCCGGACTGATCAAGACCACGCTGGCACTCCACCACGGGGTGAAGCCGCCGACCCTGCATGTGCGGCAGCCCAACGCGGCCTGGGACGGCGAAAGCAGCCCGTTCGTCTTCCACACCGCCGCCCGGCCCTGGGCCGCGGAGCCGTCGGAGCGTGTCGCGGGCGTGAGCGCCTTCGGGTTCGGCGGCACGAATTTCCATGTTGTTCTACGCGCGTACGACCAGCCGCCGCCCGCGCACTCCCTGGACGCCTGGCCCGCCGAACTGTTCATCTTCCGGGGCCGGGACGACGAGGCGGCCCGCCGCTCGGCCCGCGCCCTGCTGGATCTCCTGCACCGCGACGGGCAGTGGCGGCTGCGTGACTACGCGCGTCACACGGCCCGCCGCGGCGACCAGGCGGCCGGCCGGGGAGAGCCGGTGCGGATCGCCCTCGTGGCGGACAGCGCGACGCGGCTCGAGGAACTGCTGCGCCGGGCCGTCGCGGGAGAGCGGGACCCGAAGGCGGGCCTCTACACGGCCGATGACCCGACCGGCACCGACGGGTCCGCCTCCGGCGAGCTGGCGTTCCTCTTCCCCGGACAGGGCAGCCAGCGCCCCGGCATGCTCGCGGAACTCTTCGTCGCCTTCCCCGAGTTGCAGCGTTACCTCCAGCTCGGCGCCCGCTGGGCGGACACGCTCTACCCGCCCGCCGCCTTCGACGAGGAGGGCAAGGCGGCCCAACTGGCCCGTATCACCGACACGGCCGTCGCCCAGCCCGCGCTCGGCGTCGTCGAACTGGCCGCCGCCGAACTGCTGGCCACGCTCGGGGTACGCCCCGCCATGGCCGCGGGTCACAGCTACGGCGAGCTGGTCGCGCTCGGTGTGGCCGGCGCGCTGGCGCCGCAGGACGTCCTCACCGCCAGCGCGGCCCGCGCCGAAGCCATCCTCGCCCAGGTCGAAGGGGACGACCCCGGCACGATGGCGGCCGTCTCCGCCTCGGTCGGGCAGGTCGAGGAGGTGCTGCGGACGGCCGGTCTCGCCGGGACCGTCGTCGCCGCCAACCGCAACGCGCCCGAGCAGACCGTCATCTCGGGGCCGACCGGACCGATGGCCACGGCGGTGGCACGGCTGCGCGACGCCGGGTACGCGGCCAAGCCGCTCCAGGTCGCCTGTGCCTTCCACAGCCCGCTGCTGGCCGGAGCGGGTGACGCCTTCGCCGGACACCTGGCCGCGACGACCGTGTACGCCCCGGAGTTCGACGTCTGGGCCAACCGTACGGCCGAGGTGTATCCGGCGGACCCGGAGGCGGTACGGGCCGGGCTCGCGGCGCAGATCGGCGCGCCCGTCCGGTTCACCGAGCAGATCGAGGCGATGTACGCGGCCGGCGCCCGGGTCTTCGCGGAGGTGGGACCCGGCCGGGTGCTGAGCAGACTGGTCGCCGCCGTCCTGGGCGACCGCCCGCACCGTACCGTCCCGCTCGACGGCGGGCGCGGGGCCGGACTGACCGGCTTCCTCTCCGCGCTGGCCCAACTCGCCGTGAGCGGCGTCGATGTCCGCGCCGGCCGGCTCTTCCAGGGACGCGACGCCGTCGACCCCGAGACCACCACGGCCGAGCGGCCCGCGGGCTGGACGGTGGACGGCCAGCTCGTCCGCCGTGCCGACGGCACCATTCCCCCCGACGCCCTGCACCCCGCCCGACCCGTTATGGAGCTGATCGTGCCGGAGAACCACGCCCCCCACGCCCCCCACGGCGCGCAGGCGTCAGGGCCGGACGCCCTCGTCGCCGAATTCCTGCGCAGCAGCCGGGACCTGGTGGCGGCGCAGCGTGATGTCCTGCTGAGCTATCTGGGCGGCCCGGTGGCCGTGCCGGCCGGTCAGCCCCTCACCTACGCGGCGGCGGTCCCCGTGGCCGCCCCCGCCGCGCTGCCGGCCCCCGCCGTCCAGCCGGCCCTCGCCGCCCCGGCCCCGCCCGCCGCCGTCCAGGCCGGTCCCGTGACGGACCGGGAGTCGGTGCTCGCGTCGGTGCTGGCGGTGGTGGCGGAGCGTACGGGTTATCCGGTGGAGATGATCGAGCCGGAGCTTGATCTGGAGGCGGATCTGAGTGTGGATTCGATCAAGCGGGCGGAGATAGCGGGTGAGCTGGCGGTGCGTCTCGGGCTGCCGGTGGGCGCGGGCGCCGAGATCGACGGTCTGAGCGCCGCCCGTACCGCCGCCGGGATCACGGCGCTGCTCCTCACCGCGGTCGGTGAGCGGGCCGCTCCTGTGGGGAGCGTGGTTCCCGCCGCCGTCGCGGCCGGTTCCGCCGGTCCCGTGACGGACCGGGAGTCGGTGCTCGCGTCGGTGCTGGCGGTGGTGGCGGAGCGTACGGGTTATCCGGTGGAGATGATCGAGCCGGAGCTTGATCTGGAGGCGGATCTGAGTGTGGATTCGATCAAGCGGGCGGAGATAGCGGGTGAGCTGGCGGTCCGCCTCGGGCTCCCGGTCGGCGCGAGTACGGACATCGACGGTCTGAGCGCCGCCCGTACCGCCGCCGGAATCGCCGGACTGCTGGTCACGCTGCTGGGCGGTCCGGCAGAACCGGCCGCCGCCGCTCCCGCTCCGGCCCCGTCCGTCGAGCCGCCCACGAATACGGAGGCCGAGATTCTGGCCCCGCAGCGGCTGGAGTTCACCGAGACCGGACTCCCCGAGGTGACCGGATCCGTCGCGAGCGGGACCACGGTCCTGCTGCTCGGCGGCGGTGAACTGGCCCCGGCCGTGGCCGAGCGGCTGCGCGCCGCCGGCGCCCTGCCCACGCTCGTACCCGCCGGTGAACTGCCCGACGGGACCACCGCCGACGCCGTGATCCATCTGGACGCCCTGGTCACGGCCGACGCGCCCCTGCCCGAGGCCTTCCCGCTCTATCAGAGGGTGCTGGCGAACCCCCCGCGACGGCTGCTCGCCGTCGAGCGCAGGACCGAGGGCGCGGCCAGCGGACTGCGCGGCTTCTTCCGCAGTGTCGCCCGCGAGTATCCGGACCTCATCGCGACCCTGGTCGAGGTGGCCCCCGGCGCGGGTCCCGGGGAAGTCGCCGAAGCCCTGGTCACCGAACTCGCGGCCACCGACAGGGAACCGGTCGTGCTGGCCGCCGGGGGAACCCGGCGCGGCCTGCGGCTGACCCCCACCGATCTGGGCGCGCTCGCCGCCACCGGCGCGGGCCCGGCCGGGGACGGGGTCGCGGAGGCCGAGGCGGCCGGACTCGACCGCGACGCGGTCGTCCTGCTCGTCGGCGGCGCGCGCGGCATCACCGCGCGGTTCGCCCGTACGATCGCCTCCGTCAGCCGGTGCCGTATCGAACTGATGGGTCGTACGCCGGTACCCGCGGACAGCGAGGACCCGGCGACCGCCGGGGCCACCGGCCGTGACGCGCTGCGCGCCGCCTTCCTCCGCTCGGGGATGACCTCGCCCGCCGAGGTCGAGCGCCGCGTCTCCGCCGTGCTCGCCGCGCGCGAGGTCCGTGACACGGTCGAGGGACTGCGGGCGCTGGGCAGCCCGGTCCGTTACCACTGCGTCGACGTGCTCGACACGGAGGCCGTCCGCGCCACGGTCAAGGACATCCACGCCGAGCACGGCAGGCTCGACGGCGTGGTCTACGCGGCCGGGGTCATCGAGGACAAGCTGATCGCCGAGAAGCCGGTCGAGTCCTTCCGCCGGGTCTTCACCACCAAGGTGGGCGGGGCGCGCGCGGTGCTCGACGCGGTCGACACCCTGCCCACGGGCCCCCGCTTCGCGGTGCTCTTCGGCAGTATCGCGGGCGCCCTCGGCAACCGCGGCCAGTCGGACTACGCCGCCGCCAACGACGCGCTGGAGGAGCTGGGACGCCGCTGGTCCACCGCCGAGCGGCGCGGTCTGACCGTCCACTGGGGCCCCTGGGCGGCCTCGGAGACCAACGGCGGCATGGTCACCCCGGAGCTGATGCGCTCCTACGCCGCCCGCGGGATCAAGCTGATCGATCCCGAGGAGGGGCCGCTGAGCCTGCTGCGCGAACTCGCCTGGGGCGCGCCCGAGGCGCACGCGGCGGTCTACACCGCGTCGGGCTGGTGACCGCCGTGTCCTCCCGCACCCCGGCCGCCCCGCCGTCCGCCACCCCTGTCGCCATCGTCGGCATGGCCGCGTTCTTCCCGGGCGCCAAGGACCTGGACAGCTACTGGCACAACATCGTCAACGGAGTCGACGCGATCACGGACGTGCCGGCCGACCGGTGGGACGCGGAGTTCTACGCGCCCGACGGCCCCCGGCGCAGCGACCGCGTGTACTGCAGGCGCGGCGGCTTCGTCGACCAGGACACCGAGTTCGATGTCGCGCGGTTCGGCATCATGCCCGCCTCCGTGGCGGGCGCCGAGCCCGACCAGCTCATCGCGCTGGAGGTCGCCCACCGGTCCATCGAGGACGCGGGCGGGGAGACCGTACTCCCCGCCGACCGGCAGCGCGCCGGGATCGTCCTGGGCCGGGGCGGCTATCTGACGCCCGGTCTGGTCCGGCTCGACCAGCGGGTACGGACCGCGGGCCAGCTCGTGCGCACCCTGCGCGAGCTGGCGCCCGACCTCGGTGAGGACCGTATCGAGCGGGTCAGGGCGGCCTTCGCCGGACAGCTCGGCCCCGAACAGCCCGAGTCGGCCATCGGCCTGGTGCCCAATCTGGCCGCCTCGCGTGTCGCCAACCGGCTCGATCTGCGCGGCCCCGCCTACACGGTGGACGCGGCCTGCGCCTCCTCGCTCGTCGCGGTCGACCACGCGGTCCGTGAACTGGCCGCCGGGCGCTGCGACGTCATGCTGGCCGGTGGGGTGCACCACTGTCACGACATCACCCTGTGGAGTGTGTTCAACCAGCTCGGAGCGCTCTCCCCGAGCGAACGGATCCGTCCGCTGCACCGCGACGCCGACGGTGTGCTCATCGGTGAGGGCACCGGTGTCGTGGTGCTCAAGCGGCTCGCGGACGCGCGGCGCGACGGCGACCGTGTCTACGCCGTGGTCACCGGGACCGGGGTGGCCAGCGACGGCCGCTCGGCCAGTCTCTTCAACCCCGACCCCGGCGGCCAGGTCCGCGCGGTCCGGCAGGCCTGGGACGCGGCGGGACTCGACCCGCGCGCGGTCGACGCCCTCGGGCTGCTGGAGGCGCACGGCACGGCCACCGTCGCCGGTGACCGGGCCGAACTGGCCACGCTCACCGAGGTGTTCGGACCCGCGACGGGTGAGCGGGCCGCCATCGGCTCGGTGAAGTCCATGATCGGGCACACCATGCCGGCCGCCGGGATCGCCGGGCTGATCAAGGCGGCACTGGCGGTCCACCACGGGGTGCTGCCGCCGACCCTGCACTGCGACGAGCCGAACCCGGCCCTGGAGGCCACCCGGTTCGCACCGCTCGCCCGTGCCACGGCCTGGGAGGACAGCGGCACCGGGGCACCGCGCAGGGCGGGCGTCAACGCCTTCGGCTTCGGCGGTATCAACGCCCATGTGGTCCTGGAGCAGCCGGCCGAGGCCGTCGCCCCCGTGGCCCGTACGGCGCGTACGACGGTGAGCGAGCCGGAGCGGGTGCTGCGGCTCGCCGCGTCAGGACCGGCGGAGCTGGCCGCCCTGCTGGACGCCGACGACTCCGCGGTCCTGGCCGCCGGGCTCGACGAGCGTGTCCCGGCGGCGGGCCCGGTCAGGCTCGGCATCGTCGATCCGACCGCGCGCCGGCTGAAGCTGGCCAGGAAGGCCGTCGCCAAGGGCGCGCCCTGGCGGGGCCGCAGCGATGTGTGGTTCAGCCCGAGCCCGCTGCTCGGCCCGGCCGGTGGTCTGACCGCGTTCGTCTTCCCCGGCCTCGAAGCGGAGTTCGAGCCCCGGGCGGGTGAGCTGGCCGAGCGGTTCGGTCTGTCCTGGCCGTCGGGGCAGGACGCCCGGGTCGGCGATGTCGGGCGGCACGGCGCGGCCGTCTTCCAGCTCGGCCGGGTGCTCGACACCGCGCTGCGCGGGCTCGCCGTCGTCCCCGACGCCGTCGCCGGGCACAGCGTGGGGGAGTGGACCGCCATGGCGGCCGGCGGTATCCACGCCGCCGAGGAGGTCGACGCGTTCCTCGCGGACTTCGACCCGGACGCGCTGCGGGTGCCCGGCGCCGTCTTCGGCGTGCTCGGCATGCCCGCCGGACAGGTGCTCGCCGAGCTGGCCGGCCGTACCGATGTGGTGCTCTCGCACGACAACGCCCCCAACCAGTCGATGATCTGCGGCCCCGAGGAGGCCGTGACCGAACTGGTCCACCTCTTCAGGACCCGGGGGGTGATCGGCCAGGTGCTGCCGTTCCGCTCCGGCTTCCACACCCCGATGCTCGCGCCCTACCTCGGTCCGATCCGGCGCGCGGCCGAGGCATACACCCTCCATCCGCAGACCACTCCGGTGTGGTCCGCGACGACCGCCGCGCCCTACCCGGACCACCCCGGCGCCGTACGGGAGCTGTTCGTGCGGCATCTGCTGGAACCGGTGCGGTTCCGGCAGCTCGTATCCGCCCTGCACGACGCGGGATTCCGTGCCTTCGTCCAGCTCGGCGCCGGTCAGCTCGGCTCGCTGGTCGACGACACCCTGGCGGGCAAGGACCGGCTGGTCGTCTCCGCGCACTCCACCGCGCGGGACAGCCTGGCGCAGCTCCGCCGGGTGGTCACCGCGCTCTGGGTGGACGGCGCGGCGCCCGAGGTGGCCCCGCTGCTCGGGCCGGTGGCCACCACCGCCACGGCGGCCCCGGTGGCGGCGCGGCCGTCCGGCAGGGGCGTGCGACTAAACCTCGGCGGGGCCCTGGTGTCGCTGCCCGAGGAGGCGAGGAACGTCCTCGCGGTCCCGGCGGCCCGGCCCGCCGCCGTCACCGACGGCAGCGCCCTGGACCTGCTCGGCCGGGCGGGCGGCCGCTTCCCGGTCGCCGCCGAGCTGTCCGCGCTGCTCCAGGACACCGCGGCCGTCGCGAACGAACTCATCGGCGCGGGCGCCGCCCGCCGGGCCGCCGCTCCCGCACCCGTCCGGCGCCCGCCGTCCCGTCCCCGGACCCCGTCCGTCCCGCCCGCCGGCGGACCCCCGGCCGCCGTCCCGCCGACGGGGCCGCCCGCGGGCGCCGTGCCGTCCGTTCCCGCCGTACTGCGGGTGGACGTGGCCGAGATGCCGTATCTGCTCGACCACTGCTTCTTCCGGCAGCGGCCGGGCTGGCCCGACGAGGCCGACCGCTGGCCGATCGTGCCCGCGACCACCGTGATCGGGCATCTCATGGAGATCGCCGAGCGCGCCGTCCCCGGCCGCCGCGCGGTCGCGGTGCACGACGTACGGCTGCTGAGGTGGATCGAGGCCATCCCCGCCGCCGATGTGCCCGTGGAGGTACGGCGGTGGGGGCCCGACCGGGTCGAGGTCGGCCTCACGGGTTACTCCCGGGCGGTGGTCGAACTGGCGGACCGTCACCCGGCGCCCGCGGAGCCCTGGCCGGTCGATCCGGCCACCGAGCGCGTCCCCGCCCTGCGGGCCGAACAGCTCTACAGCGAACGGTGGATGTTCCACGGCCCGCGCTTCCAGGGGGTCACCGAGCTGACCGCCATCGGGGACCGGCATGTGCGCGGGGTCATCACCGCGCCGGAGGCCCCCGGCGCGCTGCTCGACAACGTCGGACAGCTCCTCGGCTACTGGATCATGGCCACGCTCACCGAGCGCACCACGGTGTTCCCGGTGGGGATGGAGCGCATCCGCTTCCACGGGCCCGATCCGCGGCCGGGCGACCGGCTGGTCTGCGCGATCCGGATCACCGAGGTCACCGATCTCACCCTCACCGCGGACATGCAGCTCATCCAGGACGGCCGGGTGTGGGCGGAGTTCACCGGCTGGCAGGACCGCCGGTTCGACACCGACCCCAATATCCGCCAGGTGGACCGCTTCCCCGGCGAGCACACACTCTCTTCGCCGGAGCCCGAGGGCTGGACGCTGGTGCACGAGCGGTGGCCCGACCTCGCCACCCGTGAACTGATCATGCGCAATGTCCTCGGCGGCGCCGAGCGCGCCCGCTACGAGGCCCTGCCGCCGCCGCGCAGACGGCGGTGGCTGCTCGGACGCATCGCCGTCAAGGACGCGGTGCGCGGTGTGCTCTGGGGCGAGGGGGCGGGCGAGATCTACCCCGCCGAGATCGCCGTCGACAACGACGGCACGGGCCGCCCGCTGGTCCGGGGCGTGCACGGGCGCGCGGTGGGCGGGCTGACGGTGTCGATCGCGCACTGCGGGGAGACCGGGGTCGCGATCGCCCGGCGCGGACCGTGCGGGATCGATGTCGAGGAGATCGCCGAACGGCCCCGCTCCACCGTCGAGACGGCCTGCGACCCGGCCGAACGCGCCCTTCTCGACCGCCTGGTGGCCGGCTCCGCCGAGAGCGAGGCGGTGTGGTTCACCCGGTTCTGGACGGCCAAGGAGGCCGTCGCCAAGGCGCGCGGAACGGGACTGGGCGGACGCCCGGCCGCGTTCCGGGTGGTCGCCGCGGAGCACGACCGGCTCCGTGTGGTGACCGGGGGCCGGTCGTACGAGGTGGCGGTACGGCAGGTGGCCAGTCCACGGGGGCTGCCGGAGCGGCGGTACATCGTCGCGTGGACGACCGGTGACGGTACGACCGGTCGCGGTACGACCGGTGACAACACGACAGGAGAGATCGATGAGCACTGAGGCGATCGGCTTCGCGCCCGCGCAGCCGGGGGAGCGTACGCCACGGGACACCGGCGGCGACGCCGTCCTGGCGGACATCACGGGCATGCTGCGTGACCTGCTGGAGGAGGACGGCCTCGACGACGCCGAGATCACCCGGGAGACCACCTTCCACGACGATCTCGAACTGGAGAGCATCGACCTGGTGACACTCGCCGGGTCACTGCGCGAGCACTACGGCGACCGGGTCAATGTCGCCCTGTTCATCGCCGATCTGGAACTGGACGAGATCATCGCGCTCACCGTCGGTGAGCTGGTCGACTATGTCTCGGCGTCGCTGCGCGCCGGTACGGAGGACTGAGCCATGACCAAGATCAGTACGGGCGAGATCACCACCCATGTGCAGCGGCTGCCCGCGGCGAACCGGCCCGCGGACGGCGGTGAGCCCGCGGTGGTCGTGTTCGTGCACGGGCTGCTCACCGACAGTCTGGCCAGCTACTACTTCACCCTCGGCCCGGACTTCGCCGCCGCCGGGTACGACGTGATCATGTACGACCTGCGCGGTCACGGCCGCAGCGACCGGCCGGCCACGGGCTACCGGCTGGAGTCCTTCGTGGCCGACCTCGTCGGACTGCTCGACGCGCTGGGCGAGCGGCGCCGGGTGCATGTCGTCGGCAACTCCTTCGGCGGCACGGTCGCCGCCGCCCTCGCCGCCTGGCACCCCGACCGGGTCGCCACGGTCACCATGATCGAGTCCGAGCCCCCGGTCCAGGAGTGGACCCGGCACATGGCCGACGGCCTCGCCGACGCCAAGAAGCAGCTCGTCCGCGACGAGGTCATCGACTGGATCTCGGCCCACCACGGCGCGCACACGGCCCGGCTCTCCCGGGGCGCCGGCCGTATCCTGCGCACCACCACCCTCGCCGAGGACATCCCGGCCGGCCGGGTCATCGGCGACGACCTCGACGCGCTCGGCTGCCCCGTACTGGCGATCTTCGGTGACGAGTCCGGGCTCAGCGCCCAGGTGCCCGGTCTGGAGGCCAAGCTGGCGTCCTGCCGCACGGTGGTCCTCACCGAGCAGGGGCACTCCGTCCTGGTGGAGCGTACCGAGGAGACCCGGAACCTGATCCTGGAGTGGGTCGGCGAACACACCCTGGCCGAGGCGGTGCGGTGACCCGCTTCCTGCTGGTCGTCCCCCCGCTCGTCGGACATGTCAACCCGCTGGTCGGGGTCGCGGCCGAACTGGCCCGGCGGGGCCACCAGGTGGCCTGGGCCGGCCACGCCGACCAGATCCGGCGGCTGGCGGGCGAGGATGCCACGGTGTACGACTGCGTGGTGCCCGGTACGGGACTGAACAGACCGCCCGGCCTCACCGGTCCCGCCGCGTTCCGCTTCCTGTGGGCGGAGTTCTTCGTCCCGCTCGCCGAGGCGATGGCGCCCGGCGTCCGCGCGGCGATCGACGCGTTCCGGCCGGACCTCGTCCTCGGCGACCAGCACGCCGTCGCGGGCGCGCTGGTCGCCGAGCGCCGGGGCGTCGTCCATGTCACCTCCGCCACCACCTCGGCCGAACTGGTCGACCCGCTGGCGGGGATGCCCAAGGTGGGGGCCTGGCTCGGTGAACTGCTGGGCGGCCTGCGCGCGCGGATCGGCGATCCCGCGCGCACGGGCGACCCGCGGTTCTCCCCGCACGGTGTCATCGCCTTCACCGGGCGCGAACTGCTCGGTGACGCGCCGCCGCCGAACGGACGGACCCATCTGGTCGGTCCGGCCATCGCCCCGCGCGCGGACCGCTCCGACTTCCCCTGGGACGAGCTGGACCCGGCGCGCGCCACGGTGCTCGTCTCGCTCGGTACGGCCAACGCGGACGCGGGCGGCCGGTTCCTCACCGAGGCGGTCACCGCGCTCCACCGTCTCCGCGACCGGGTGCAGGGCGTCGTGGTCGACCCCGGCCGTACGCTCAACGACGTCCCGGCCGGGGTACTGGTCCGTGAGCATGTGCCCCAACTCGACCTGCTGGCACGGGTCGACGCCGTCGTCTGCCACGCCGGCCACAACACCGTGTGCGAATCGCTCTGGCACGGACTGCCGCTCGTCCTCGCCCCGATCCGTGACGACCAGCCCATCGTCGCCGGACAGGTCGTCGACGCGGGCGCGGGGGTACGGGTCCGCTTCGGCCGGGTGGACGCCGCCCGGCTGGGCGCGGCCATCGAGACCGTACTGGACACCGCCGGCGGTCACCGGGCCGCCGCCGAGGCCATCGGCCGCTCCCTGCGGGCGGCGGGCGGCGCCCCGGCCGCCGCCGACCATCTGGAACGGATCGCGGCGGACCCCGGGACGGAGCCCGCCCCCGTGTCCGGTCCTGATCCGGCCGGGCCCGTCGCCGTACGGTCCGCACCCGTCTCCGTCCCCCACTGAGCCCGCGCACACCCCGTCGACCGACTCCCCGCGACCCCGGGACCTTCCCTATGACAACCGCTCCCCCACCCACCGCGGTACCCCCCACGGCCCCCGGGCCCCCGGACGGGGAGGCGTCCGGCGCGCCTCCCGGCACAGCCCCGCTCCGGGTGCTGCTCCGCCATGCCCGCCCGCACCGGCTGGTGCTCACCGCGACCCTGCTGCTGGTCCTCGCGGCCAGCGCGGCCGGACTGGTGCAGCCGCTCGTGGCCCAGCACGTCCTGGACGGACTGGGCGAAGGACGCGGGGTGCTGGGCCCCGTACTCCTGCTCGCGGCGCTCGTCGTCCTCGGCGCAGGGCTCACCGGACTCCAGTCGTGGTGGCAGCAGCGCACCTCGGAACGGGTGGTCCGGCAGATCCGCCGGGACCTGGTGTTCCGGCTGATCCGGCTGCGGGTGCCCGAACTGGACCGCCGCGCGCCCGGCGATCTCATCGCCCGTGTCACCTCCGACAGCGCCCTGGTGCAGAACGCCGCCACCGAGGGGCTGGTGATGGTCGCCAACGGAGTGCTCAGCATCCTCGGCGCGGTGGTCCTGATGGGGGTGGTGCATCTCGGACTGCTCGGGGTGACGGCCGGCGTGCTGCTCGCCGTCTCCCTGGTGATGGTCCTGATCCTGCCCCGCATCCGCCAGGCGGTCGCCCGCTCGCAGGAGTCGGTCGGCGCGGTGGGCGCCGCCCTGGACCGCACGCTCGGCGCCGCCAGGACGGTGAAGGCCAACGGCGCGGAGGCCCGCGAGACGGCTCTCGCCGGGGAGGCGATCGAGGGCGCCTACCGGGCCGGACTGACCGGAGCCCGCTATGTGGCGATGGTCAAGGTGCTGTCCGGTGTCTCCATCCAGGCCGCCTTTCTCGCCGTGCTCGGTGTCGGCGGGGCCCTGGTGGCCTCCGGCGATCTCGACGCGTCCGCGCTGATCGCCTTCCTTCTCTATGTGTTCTACCTGGCGAGCCCGGTCGGCTCGCTGGTGGCCGGGCTGAGCATGCTGCAACAGGGGCTCGGCGCCGTCGGCCGTATCGAACAGGTCAGGCACATGCCGGTCGAGGACGATGTCGACCTCCCGGACGGGGTGGCCGGACCGCGTCAGGACGGCGCGCCACCGGTCGAGTTCCGGGACGTACGGTTCTCCTACCCCGGCCGGGGACCCGCCCTGCGCGGGATCTCGTACACCGTGCCCGGCGGCACCCAGACCGCGCTCGTGGGACTGTCCGGGGCGGGCAAGACCACGATGTTCGCGCTGCTGCAACGGTTCCATGAACCGGCGTCGGGCCGGATCCTCATCGACGGGGTGGACATCGCCACGCTGCCCCGCGCCGAGGTGCGCCGGCGTATCGCCTATGTGGAGCAGGAGTCGCCCGTCATGGCGGGCACGATCGAGGACAACCTCCGGTACGCGGCCACCGACGCCTCGGACGAGGACATCGCCGAGGTCCTGCGGCTGACCCGGCTCGACACCCTGATCGAGCGCCTTCCCGACGGGCTGCGCACCGCGGTCGGCAATCGCGGGGTGAGCCTGTCCGGCGGGGAGCGCCAGCGGCTGGCCATCGCGCGGGCGCTGTTGCGCCGGCCCGAGGTGCTGCTCCTGGACGAGGCCACCGCCCAGCTCGACGCCAGCAACGAACGGGCGTTGCGGGAAGCGGTGGACCAGGCGGCCCGGCGCTGCACCGTGATCCTGATCGCGCACCGGCTGTCCACGGTCACCGAGGCCGACCAGATCGTGGTGCTCGAACACGGTCGGGTGCGTGCCGCCGGAACCCATCGGGAACTGGTGGAGGCGGATGTCCTCTACCGCGAACTCGCCTCCTCCCAGATGCTGGTCGAGGAGCCGACGGACGGGAACGGCGGGAATGGCGGGAACGGCGGGATCGGCGCGCTGGTCGAGGCGCCGGGCTGAATCGCGGAACGGGCCCGAGCCAATGCGGCCCGAGTGAATGCTGACCTGAGTGAATGCTGACCTGAGTGAGGCCGGACCTGAGTGAGGGCGTTCCGCCGGTGTGGCGGAACGCCCTCTGTTTTTCGTCAGCCGGTCATTCCGGTCATCCGGTCATCCGGTCAGGGAGTTCAGCGCGGCGAGATATCCGTCGCGGTGGCCCGCCGTATTCGGGTGGTAGGACTCATTGATCTTGTCCCATTCCAGGCTGGTGACCCAGGTGGAACCATTCGAGCAGATGGTGTGCGGATCGAATACCGGCCGGGCGTCCAGGAAAGTGAAACCGGCCTCGGCCGCACGGGCGGAGGTGACGGCGGCGAGCGTGTCCGCCGCGGAGTTCAGCGCGGTGCGCTCGGTGTCGCTCAGTCCGAAGATGCCGCAGCTTCCCCGGATGGTGTAGAGCCGCGGATAGCCGACCACGATCACTCTCGCGTTGGGCGCCTTCGCGCGCACCGCCGCGTAGGTCTGCGCCAGCGCGGGGGACAGATAGGCCTGCGCCGCCTGCTTCGCCAACTCGACCCCGTTGACACAGTCCTGGTCGTTGATGGTCAGGACGCAGTTCATCAGGACGTCGACGAAGCCGACGTCGTTGCCGCCCACCTGGATCGTCACCAGGGTGGTGTCCGCGGTGAGCTGCGGGATCTGCGTACTGATCAGATCGGCCGTGGTGGCGCCGGAACAGGACGCCTCCACGAAGGCGACCGACGGGTGCTGGGCCGCCCACAGCCGGGTGTAGGTCAGCGGGCCGCGCCGGCACTCGTCGTTGGGGTCGTCATAGGTGCGGGTGCCGGGGGCGACGGCGTACGAGTCGCCCAGGGCCACGTATCTGCCGTCGGCTGCCTGGGCCGGTGTCGACAGCGTGACCGCCGCGACGAATGCCAGCAGCACGGTGAGAAGTGCTTTCGATGAGCGCACGGAAATGCTTCTCCAATGGTGGGGGCATGGACCCCTCATGGATAGCAGTTCAGGACGTCATAGTGTTGTCGTGTTCATGAAAAAGTGATGACGTTTCATGAGGGACGTGGATGGCGGTGGCCACCAGTCCGCGGGCGGCCGTCCAGCGGCCGGAGAATTCATCGTGACGACGGTTTTCGACAACCGGGCCCGGAACCAATAGCCTTGCCTGGAAGGTCCGTTCGACCGGATTGATGTCAATTTCCGCCTCGGAGAAATCGAGTTCGCGTTCGGTGAGGGGATACCACACCTTGAAAACACTCTCCTTGGCGCTGAAAAGAAGCCGGTCCCAGCTCACCCCCGGATGGTGCTCCGTGAGGAACGCGACGCGCTCGGACTCGTACGGCAGCGCGATGGCCTCCAGCACACCCTCCGGCAGCGGCGCGTCGGGCTCCGCGTCGATGCCCACCGCCGCCGTGCCGTCCGCGCGCGCCACCGCGGCCGCGCGATAACCGTCACAGTGCGTCATGCTGCCGACGATGCCTTTCGGCCACTGCGGCGCGCCCCGGGGGCTGGGCAGCAGCGGCACGGGCGGCTGCCCCAGCCGGTGCAGCGCGCGCCGGGCCAGGATCCGTACGGCCGTGAACTCCTTCTGGCGTTTGGGCACGGCCCGCGCTATGTGCGCCCGTTCCTGCGGGAACAGCGCCTCGGCCGGCGCCGGCACGGGATCGTCGTACGCCGCCTCGGCCGCGACCCGCGCGGGCAGGATCTCACCGATCACCGGACACCCCGCCCGCCGGGCGCCGGCAGGATCTGCCGCAGTGGCTCCCGGGGCGGCCGTTTGCTCCACTCGCGCGGGTAGCCGACCGAGACCTCCTCGAACCTGACCCCGTCGTACCAGGTCACCCGGGGGATGTGCAGATGCCCGTACACCACCGCGGCGGCACGGAAGCGCACATGCCAGTCGGCGGTCAGTTCGGTGCCGCACCACTGCGCGAACTCCGGGTACCGCAGCACCCGGGTGGGCTCGCGCACCAGCGGGAAGTGGTTGACCAGGACCGTGGGCAGCGCCGGGTCGACGGCCGAGAGCCGGCGCTCGGTGTCCGCGACCCGGGACCTGCACCAGGCGTCCCTGCCGTCGTACGGGTCCGGATGCAGGAAGTACTCGTCGGAGCAGACGATGCCCGCCTCCGTCGCCACCCGCAGCGACTCCTCCATCGTGGTGGCGCCGGGCGCCAGGAACGAGTAGTCGTAGAGCACGAAGAGCGGAGCGACCGCCACCGGACCGCCGGCGCCGCGCCACACCGGATAGGGGTCCTCGGGGGTGGCGATGCCCAGCTCCCGGCACAGCTCGACCAGATGGAGATAGCGCTTCTCGCCGCGCAGATCGCAGGGATCCTGCGGATGCGTCCACAGCTCATGGTTGCCCGGCGCCCAGATCACCTTGGTGAACCGCTCGGCGAGCAGCCGCAGCGCCCACTCGATGTCGGTGTACTTCTCGGCGACATCGCCCGCGACGATCAGCCAGTCCTCGTCGGATTCCGGCCGGAGGGTCTCGACCAGCGCGCGGTTCTCGTCGTACACGACATGCAGATCGCTGACGGCCAGGAGTTTTCCGTCGGGCACAGTACCGTCCCTTTCCGTCGGGTTACATCGGTTCTGTCTCGTTCTGCGGGCCCCGTCGGGCTCGGACGCCGGACCGGGGCCGGCGCGCCCACCCAGCGAGACTACGCGGAAACGCATGACGTGGCTTCAGCGGCCGTGTTGCGGGCAGATGTCGGCTCCGCTCAGCCGCCGGCCGTCAGCGGGGCGGCGCGCGGGGACTCCTGGGCGCGGGCGGAGTGCAGCCGGGCATAGGCGCCCCGCCGCCGGATCAGCTCGTCATGGGTGCCCCGCTCGACGATCCGCCCCGACTCCATGACGACGATCACATCGGCGTCGCGGATGGTGGAGAGCCGGTGCGCGATCACAAAGCTGGTCCTGCCCGCGCGCAGGGTGTTCATCGCGCGCTGGATGAGGGCCTCGGTACGGGTGTCGACCGAACTCGTCGCCTCGTCGAGGACCAGGACGGCGGGCCGGGCGAGAAACGCCCGCGCGACCGTGATGAGCTGCTTCTCGCCCGCGCTGACGCCCGACGACTCGTCGTCCAGCACGGTGTCGTAGCCCCGGGGGAGCGTACGGATGAAGCGGTCGGCGCAGGTCGCGCGGGCGGCGGCCTCGATCTCCGCACGGCTCGCGCCCTCCTGCCCGTACGCGATGTTCTCGGCGATCGTGCCGCCGAACAGCCAGGTGTCCTGGAGCACCAGACCGAACCGCGCGCGCAGATCGTCGCGGGTCATCGACGCGATGTCCGTGCCGTCCAGCAGGATGCGGCCCCCGTCGACCTCGTAGAAGCGCATCAGGAGATTGCCGAGCGTGGTCTTGCCCGCGCCCGTGGGGCCCACGATCGCGACCGTGCTGCCCGGTTCCACGGTGAGCGACAGGTCCTCGATCAGCGGGGTCTCGGGGGAGTAGCGGAACGACACCCGTTCGAACCGGACCCGCCCCCGGGCCGGGCCCGGCCGGGCCGGGGGGTCCGGGTCGGGCGTCTGCTCCGGCTCGTCGAGGAGTGCGAAGACCCGCGCGGCGGACGCGATCCCGGACTGGAGCCGCCCGGCCACGCTCGCGACCTGGACGATCGGCTGGCTGAACTGGCGGGAGTAGAGGATGAAGGCCTGGACGTCCCCCAGCGTCAGCGCGCCGCTGACGACCTTCCACGCGCCGGCCACGGCCACCGCCACATAGCCGAGATTGGCGATGAACATCATCGACGGCTCGATGGTGCCCGAGGCGAACTGGGCCCTCGCGCCCGCGCGGAACAGCGCCTCGTTCCGCGCGTCGAAGTCCCGCTCCGCCTCCTCGCGCCTGCCGAAGCCCTTCACCAGCGAGTGACCGGTGAAGACCTCCTCCACCTGTGCGTTCATCGCCCCGGTGGCGGCCCACTGGTCCGTGAACCGGGGCTGGGCCCGCTTGCTGATCCAGGCCGCGAGCAGGGCCGACACCGGCACGCTCGCCAGCATGACGGCCGCCAGCGACGGTGAGATCACCAGCATCAGGATCAGCATGGTCACGATCGAGAACACCGAGGTGATCAGCTCGGCGAGCGTCTGCTGAAGGGTCTGCTGGAGGTTGTCGACATCGTTGGTCGTACGGCTCAGCACCTCGCCCGCCGGATGGCGGTCGAAGTAGCGCAGCGGCAGCTTCGCGAGCTTCCCCTGGGCCCGCTGCCGCAGTTCGAAGACCACCTTCTGGACGACGGCGGAGACCAGCCTGCCCTGCACGAGCATGAAGAGCGAGGCCGCCACATAGAGCGCGAGCAGCAGCAGCAGCACCTGGCCGACCCGGCCGAAATCCACCCCTGGCGGGCCCGCTCCCGCCCCGCTCTCCTGACCGTCGGTCAGCACGCCGTCGGCGATCAGATCCGTGGCCCGGCCGAGGAGGAGCGGGCCGAACGCGTTGCACCCGATCCCGGCGGTCCCCAGGACGAGCGCCGCCGCGACCAGGGAGCGGTGCGGCCGGAGCAGACCGAGGAGTCTGCGACCCGGTCCGGCTGCCGTGGTCGGCTCAGGGGTGTCCGGCGGGGCCATGGACGGTCTCCTCCTCGGTGAGCTGGGAGAGCGCGATCTCGCGGTAGGTCGTGCTGTCGCGCAGCAACGTGTCATGGGTGCCGGTGGCGGCGACCCGGCCCCCGTCGAGCACCACGATCCGGTCGGCGGAGCGGACCGTGGCCACCCGCTGGGCGACCGTGAGGACCGTCGCCCCCGCGATCTCGGGTGCCAGCGCGGTACGCAGCGCCGCGTCCGTCGCGTAGTCGAGCGCCGAGAAGCAGTCGTCGAAGAGATAGACGGCGGGCCGGCGCAGCAGGGTGCGCGCGATGGCCAGCCGCTGGCGCTGGCCGCCCGACACATTGGTGCCGCCCTGGGCGACGGGGGCGTCGAGTCCGCCGGGCATGGTCTCGACGAAGCCGTCGGCCTGGGCGGTCCGCAGGGCCCGCCACAGCTCCTCGTCGGTGGCGTCGGGTCTTCCGAACCGGAGATTGGTCGCGACCGTTCCGGAGAACAGATACGGCCGCTGCGGCACGAAGCCCACGGCGCGGCTCAGCACCTCGGGATCCAGCTCCCGTACGTCCACGCCGTTGACCCGGACCGAGCCCCCGGTGACATCCATCAGCCGCAGCACCAGATTGAGCAGGGTGGTCTTGCCGCTGCCGGTGCTGCCGAGGATCGCCACGCTCTCGCCGGGGCCCGCGGCCAGATCGATCCCGTGCAGTATCGGCTTCTCCGCGCCCGGGTAGCGGAACTCCGCCCCCCGGATGTCCAGCCGGCCCGTGTCGCCCGTGGGCCGTACCGGCGCGGCGGGCGGGACGACGCTGGTCGGGGCGGCCACGATCTCCTGGATACGCGCGGCGGACACCTTCGCGCGCGGCACCGACAGAAACACGAACGCGATCATCACGACCGACATCAGGATCAGCGAGAGATAGCTCAGGAACGCGGACAGGGCACCGATACGCATCGCGCCGCTGTCGACGCGATGGGCGCCGGTCCACAGGATCGCCACCATGAAACCGTTCATCAGCAGCAGCACCACGGGGAGCATCGACGCGATCAGACGGCCCACCCGGCGCGACACATCGAGGAGTTCGGTACTCGTCCGGGTGAACCGGGCCCGTTCGTGGGTGTCCCTGACGAACGAGCGCACCACGCGCGCCCCGGTGATCTGCTCACGCAGCAGCCGGTTCAGCCGGTCGAGGCAGGTCTGCGTCCGCTCGTAGAGCGCCCCCATACGGACCAGGAGCAGACCGAACACCACACCGACGACCACGACCAGAAGCACCAGGATCAGGGCGGGCGGAACGTCCTGCTGGAGCGCCAGCACCACACTGCCCAGACACATGAGGGGCGCCGAGACGACGACGCCGAAACCCGACTGGGCGAGTGTCTGCACCTGCTGGACGTCATGGACCGTACGGGTCATCAGCGACGGCGTGCCGAACCGGCCCATCTCACGGGCGGAGAAGTCCAGCACCCGCCGGAAGACCACCGCACGGATGTCGCGCCCCATCGCCATCGCGGTGCGGGCGCCGAGCGAGACCGCGCCGACGGCCGCCACGATCTGGACGAGCGCGACGGCCACCATGACCGTGCCGGCCCGGGTGATGTAACCGCGGTCGCCGGCGACCACACCGTCGTCGATCAGCGCCGCGCCCAGCGTCGGCAGCAGCAGGGTGCCGAGAATCTGGACCAGTTGCAGAACGACGAGCAGGGCCGCCTGCCACCGATAGGGACGAACATGAGTGCGCAGAAGTCCGAACAGCACGGAAAGACACTCCGGTTGACTGAGCCGGCCCGGACGCCGACGCAACACAGTGCACCGCATCACCGGCCCGAAAATCCCTAGTGTTCTCCCCGGTCCGCTGTCCCGGCCGGGTCCGTACTCGGGAATTCCCTAGTAAGCCCGGGATTTCTTGACACCGAGGTCGGCGGCTTGCGAGCGTGCCGGTGTCTATCGTCCGGACAGAAGCGTATTCGATGCGAGGTCGTCGACCCAGCTGCGCGTTTGGGCGGTCTCTCCGCGGTCGAGAAGGAGCAGGTATGTCCAAGCGCGCGTTGATCACTGGAATTACCGGGCAGGACGGTTCTTATCTGGCCGAGCATCTGCTGTCCCAGGGGTATCAGGTCTGGGGACTGATCCGCGGACAGGCGAATCCGCGGAAGTCCCGGGTCAGCAGGCTCGCCTCGGAACTGTCGTTCGTCGACGGCGATCTCATGGACCAGGGCAGCCTGGTCTCCGCCATCGACACCGTGCGGCCCGACGAGGTCTACAACCTCGGCGCGATCTCGTTCGTGCCGATGTCCTGGCAGCAGGCGGAGCTGGTCACGGAGGTCAACGGAATGGGGGTGCTGCGGGTCCTGGAGGCCATCCGCCTGGTGAGCGGCTTCAACGGCTCGCGCACGCCGGGCTCCGGCCAGATCCGCTTCTACCAGGCGTCGTCCTCGGAGATGTTCGGCAAGGCGGCCGAGACCCCGCAGCGTGAGACGACCCTCTTCCACCCGCGCAGCCCCTACGGCGTCGCCAAGGCGTACGGGCACTTCATCACCCGTAACTACCGCGAGTCCTTCGGGATGTACGCCGTCTCCGGAATGCTCTTCAACCACGAGTCCCCCCGCCGCGGCGCGGAGTTCGTGACCCGGAAGATCTCTCTCGCGGTCGCCAGGATCAAACTCGGGCTCCAGGACAAACTGCACCTCGGGAACCTCGACGCGGTGCGCGACTGGGGCTTCGCCGGCGACTACGTGCGCGCCATGCATCTGATGCTTCAGCCGGACGAGCCGGACGACTACGTGGTGGGCAGCGGCACCATGCACTCGGTCAGGGACGCCGTGCGTATCGCCTTCGAGCACGTGGACCTGAACTGGCAGGACTATGTCGTCATCGACCCCGAACTGGTGCGCCCCGCCGAAGTCGAGGTGCTCTGCGCGGACAGCGGCCACGCCCGCGCCAAACTGGGCTGGAAGCCCACCGTCGACTTTCCCGAACTGATGCGGATGATGGTGGACGCCGATCTCCATCAGGTCTCCCGCGAACATGAATACGGGGACCTTCTGCTCGCCTCCAACTGGTAGCAGGCCGGAAGGCCCCGGGAAACTCCAGGGAGACTAGGGAATTCCCGTCGCGGTTCCGACCACACTCGCCACATGGCTTCTTCAGAATCGGCTGCGAAGCCATGTGGCTTTCTCTTTTCGCAGGGCACGACGAGCGCGAGATGTCCGGCGTGATTCATGTTCGGCCGCTGGCTGTCGAGATGGGTTGAGTTGAGATGGACAACGAACAGAAGCTCCGGGACTACCTCAAGCTTGCGACCGCCGATCTCCGAAGGACGCGGCAGCGGGTCGACGAACTGGAGACGGCCGCCCAGGAGCCGATCGCCATTATCGGTATGACCTGCCGCTACCCCGGGGGCGTCAGCAGCCCGGAGGATCTCTGGCGCATGGTCGAGGCCGGGGAGAACGGCATCTCCGCGTTCCCGGCCGACCGGGGCTGGGACACCGAGGCGCTGTCCTCCTCCGCCACCTCCTCCGGCGGATTCCTCCATGACGCACCCGACTTCGACGCCGACTTCTTCGGTATCTCGCCGCGCGAGGCCGTGGCGATGGACCCGCAGCAGCGGATCGTGCTCGAATCCGCCTGGGAGGCCTTCGAACGCGCCGGTATCGACCCGACCTCGGTCAAGGGCAGCCAGACCGGTGTCTTCATGGGAGCCATGGCCCAGGACTACCGGGTCGGGCCCGCCGACGGCGCCGAGGGATTCCAGCTCACCGGCAACACCGGCAGCGTGCTCTCCGGCCGTATCTCCTACACCTTCGGTACGGTCGGCCCCGCTGTCACCGTGGACACCGCCTGCTCGTCCTCCCTGGTGGCCGTCCATCTCGCCACCCAGGCGCTGCGCTCGGGCGAGTGCTCCCTCGCCCTGGCCGGCGGTGTCACCGTCATGTCGAGCCCCGGCACCTTCATCGAGATGGGCCGTCAGGGCGGCCTCTCCGCCGACGGCCGCTGCCGCTCCTTCGGTGACTCCGCCGACGGCACCGGCTGGGCCGAGGGCGTGGGCGTCCTGGTGCTGGAGCGGCTCTCCGACGCCCGGCGCAACGGCCACGAGATCCTGGCCGTCGTCCGGGGCAGCGCCGTCAACCAGGACGGCGCCTCCAACGGACTCACCGCGCCCAACGGCCCCTCCCAGCAGGACGTCATCCAGCAGGCGTTGATCAACTCCCGGCTGTCGGCGGGCCAGATCGACGCGGTCGAGGCCCATGGCACCGGCACCACCCTCGGCGACCCCGTCGAGGCACAGGCGCTGCTCGCGACCTACGGCCAGGGCCGCGACACGGACCGCCCGCTGCTGCTCGGCTCGGTGAAGTCGAACATCAGCCACACCCAGGCCGCAGCCGGGGTCGCCGGTGTGATCAAGATGGTGATGGCGATGCGGCACGGAGTGCTGCCGCGGACCCTCCTCGCCGACGAACCCTCCTCGCATGTCGACTGGGAGCGGGGCGCGGTCCGCGTCCTCACCGAGAACATGGCGTGGCCCGAGACAGGAGAACCCCGGCGGGCCGCCGTCTCCTCCTTCGGCATCAGCGGCACCAACGCACACACCATCGTCGAGCAGGCCCCGGCCGACGCCGACGCCGAGGCCCCGCGCGCTCCGGGCGGCCCGGAGACCGCCGGCGCCGCCGACGCCGGCGACCGCGTCGAGGCCGGCACCGTACCCCTGCTGATCTCCGGACGGACCAAGGAGGCCCTGCGCGCCCAGGCCGGCGCGCTGGTGTCCGCGCTGGAGGCCGCTCCCGGCAGCGGCGTCCTCGACACCGCCTACTCCCTGGCCACCACCCGGGCCGGCTTCGAGCACCGCGCGGTGCTCCTCGCCGCCGACCGCGACACCGCCCTCACCGGACTGGCCGCCCTCGCCGAGGACGACGGCCCGTCGCCCGACCTCGTCCGGGGCGCCGCCCAGGGCGAGGGCAAACTGGCCTTCCTCTTCACCGGCCAGGGCGCGCAGCGTCTCGGCATGGGCCGGGAACTCCACGCGCGCTTCCCGGTCTTCGCCCAGGCGCTGGACGCGGCCCTCGACGCGCTCGACCCGCTGCTCGACCGCCCGCTGCGCGAGGTGCTCTGGGGCGAGGACGCCGAGGCGCTGGACCGTACGGAGTACGCGCAGCCCGCGCTCTTCGCCGTCGAGACCGCGCTGTACCGCCTGGTCGAGTCCTGGGGCGTCAAGCCCGACTGTCTGACCGGCCACTCGATCGGTGAGATCACCGCCGCCCACGTGGCCGGAGTGCTCTCGCTCGCCGACGCCGCCACGCTCGTCGCCGCGCGCGGCAGGCTGATGCAGGCGCTGCCCGCCGGGGGCGCCATGACCGCCGTGGAGGCCACCGAGGACGAGGTCGCCCCGCTGCTCGCCGGACACGAGGACACCGTGTCCGTCGCCGCCGTCAACGGCCCGTCGGCGCTCGTCCTGTCCGGCGAGGAGGAGGCCGTGACCCGGATCGCGGCCCGGCTGGCGGCCCAGGGACGCAGGACCAGGCGGCTGCGCGTCTCGCACGCCTTCCACTCGCCGCTCATGGAGCCGATGCTCGACGAGTTCCGCGCCGTGGTCGGGGGACTGACGCTCCAGGCCCCGCTGACGCCGTTCGTCTCCAACCTCACCGGCGAGCCCGCGACGGTCGCGCAGGTCACCTCGCCCGACTACTGGGTGGACCATGTGCGCCACGCCGTACGGTACGCCGACGGCGTCCGCTGGCTGGCCGACCACGGAGTGACCACCTTCCTCGAACTCGGCCCCGACGGTGTGCTCTCCGCGATGACCGGGCGGTGCCTCGACGGGACGGACACGACGGGGGAGCCCGCCGTGCTGCCCGCGCTGCGCTCCGGCCGTCCCGAGGCCCGCGCTCTCACCACGGCCCTGGCCGGACTGCACGTACGGGGCGTCACCGTCCGCTGGGACGCGTACTTCGCCGCCACCGGGGCCCGCCGTACCGACCTCCCCACCTACGCCTTCCAGCGCCGCAGGTACTGGCCCCGGGCCGTCCAGGGCCAGGGCGCCGATCTGCGGGCCGCCGGTCTCGGCGCCGCCCACCACCCGCTGCTCTCGGCCGCCGTCTCCCTCGCCGACTCCGAGGGCGCCCTGCTCACCGGCAGGCTGTCGCTCCAGACCCATCCGTGGCTCGCCGACCACACCGTGGGCGGCACGACCCTGCTCCCCGGCACCGCGTTCCTCGAACTCGCCGTCCGCGCCGGTGACGAGGTCGGCTGCGACCGGGTCGAGGAACTGACCCTGGCCGCCCCGCTGGTCCTCCCGGAGCGCGGCGCCGTCCAGGTCCAGATCTGGGTCGGCACCCCCGACGACTCGGGCCGCCGCACCGTCCATCTGTACGCGCGTCCCGAGGACGGCGACGAGACGGCGTGGACGCTCCACGCCACGGGTGTGCTCGCCCTCGGCGAGCGGCACGCCGGCTTCGACGCCTCCGTCTGGCCCCCGGCCGGGGCCGAGCCCGTCACCACCGACGGGCTGTACGAGCGCCTGGCCGACGACGGCTTCGCGTACGGCCCGGTCTTCCGCGGACTGCGCTCGGTCTGGCGGCGCGACGGCGAGGTGTACGCCGAGGTCGCGCTGCCCGAGGGCGGCGCGGACGACGCCGACGCCTTCGGACTGCACCCCGCCCTGCTCGACGCGGCCCTGCACGCGTCCTCCCTCATAGAACTCGGCGCGGAGAGCCGGGGCGGCCTGCCCTTCTCCTGGGAGGGCGTCTCCCTGCACGCGACCGGCGCCTCCGCACTGCGGGTACGGCTCTCCCCGGCGGGCGAGGACGCCGTCTCGATCGGCGTGGCCGACATCTCGGGAGCGCCGGTCGCCTCCGTCGACTCGCTGGTGCTGCGCCCGGTCGCGGCGACGCGCCCCGACGGCGCCGCCGCGGCGGCGCGGGACGCCCTGTTCGCCCTGGACTGGGTGCCGGTACGCGACACCCCGGCCGTCCCCGGGCCGGTCGCCCTGGTCGGCCCCGACGCGTTCGGACTGACCGAGGACCCGGCGTCGGCGCCCGTGGCCGGGAGGCACCCGGATCTCGCCACGCTGGCGGCGGCCGGGTCACCCGTCCCCGATGTGGTCCTCATGACGGTCGCCGGTGAGCCCGGCGGTGACGCGGCGCGCTCCGCCCACGCCCTGACGGCGGACGTCCTCGCGGCGGCTCGGGCCTGGCTGGCCGAGGAGCGGTTCGCCGCCTCCCGGCTGGTCTTCGTGACACGCGGCGCGGTCGGCGGCCACGACCCGGCCGCGGCGGCCGTCTGGGGCCTGGTGCGCTCCGCGCAGTCGGAGCACCCCGGGGCCTTCGGCCTCGCCGACCTCGATCCGGAGCGTCCCGCCCTCCTGCCGCTCCCGGCGCTGGGCCCGGACGAACCGCAGACGGTGATCCGCGACGGCGCGGTCCTCGCCGGACGCCTGGTGCGCCGGGCCTGCGACGGGAGCGGGGCCGGGCCGTTCCGCGACACCGGGGGCCGGGTTCTGATCACCGGAGGTACGGGAGGTCTGGGCGCGCTCTTCGCACGGCACCTGGTGGCGGAGCACGGCGTACGCGGGCTCCTGCTCGTCAGCCGCCGGGGACCGGACGCCGAGGGCGCCGGTGAACTCGCCGCCGAACTGACCGCCCAGGGCGCCGAGGTCACCGTCGCCGCGTGCGACGTGGCGGACCGCGCGGCGCTGGCCGGCCTGCTCGCCGCGCACCCCGTCTCCGCCGTGGTGCACACGGCCGGGGTGCTGGACGACGGGGTCCTCGGCTCGCTCACGCCCGAGCGGCTGGACACCGTACTGCGTCCCAAGGCGGACGCGGCCTGGCATCTGCACGAACTGACCCGGGATCTGGACCTCTCCGCGTTCGTGGTGTTCTCCTCCCTGGCCGGGGTCCTCGGCGGCGCGGGGCAGGCCAACTACGCGGCGGGCAACGCGTTCCTGGACGCGCTCGTCGAGCACCGGAGGGCCGAGGGGCTGCCCGGCACCTCCCTCGCCTGGGGCCCCTGGGACCTGACCGGCGGAATGACCGGCACCCTGGCCGACACCGAGGCGGAGCGTCTCGCCCGCTCGGGAGTGCCCCCGCTGGCGGCCGAACAGGGCGTGGCGCTGTTCGACGCGGCGCTGGCGTCCGGCGGGGCCGCCCTCGTCCCCGTACGGCTGGATCTGCCGGTGCTCCGCGCCCACGGCGAGGTCCCGCCCGTCCTGCGGTCGCTGATCCGCACCCGCGCCCGCAGGGCCGCCGTCTCCGGCTCCGCCACGGCCGGCGGACTGGCCCAGCGGCTCGGCCGGCTCGACGGGACCGACCGCGCCGATCTGCTGCTCGATCTGGTGCGGGGACAGGTCGCCCTCGTCCTGGGCCACGCCAGTGGCGCGGACATCGACGCGGACCGCGCCTTCCGCGAGCTGGGCTTCGACTCGCTGACGGCGGTCGAACTGCGCAACCGGCTCACCACCGTGACCGGCCTCAGGCTGCCCGCCACCCTGGTCTTCGACTACCCGACCGTGCGGCATCTCGGCACCTACCTCCTCGGCGAACTGCTCGGCGCCGACCCGGCGTCGGCGGCCCCCGCGCCGGCCCTCGCGGCCCTGGCCGACGATCCCGTCGTGGTCGTGGGAATGGCCTGCCGCTATCCGGGCGGGGTGGCGTCCCCCGAGGATCTGTGGCGGCTGGTCACCGAGGGCACCGACGCGATCTCCGGCTTCCCGGCCAACCGCGGCTGGGACCTGGACGCGCTCTACCACCCCGACCCGGACCACACCGGTACGGCGTACACCCGCTCCGGCGGATTCCTGCACGAGGCCGGTGAGTTCGACCCGGAGTTCTTCGGGATGAGCCCGCGCGAGGCACTGGCGACCGACGCGCAGCAGCGGCTGCTGCTGGAGGCCTCCTGGGAGGCCGTCGAACGGGCGGGTGTCGACCCGCTCTCCCTGCGCGGCAGCGCGACCGGTGTGTTCGCGGGGGTGATGTACAGCGACTACAGCGCCGTTCTGGCGAGCCCGGAGTTCGAGGGCTTCCAGGGCAGCGGCAGTTCCCCGAGTCTCGCCTCCGGGCGGGTCTCGTACACGCTGGGCCTGGAGGGCCCGGCCGTGACCGTCGACACCGCCTGCTCGTCGTCGCTGGTCGCCCTGCACTGGGCGATGCAGGCGCTGCGCTCGGGCGAGTGCTCGCTCGCGCTGGCCGGCGGGGTCACCGTGATGTCCACCCCCTCGGTGTTCGTGGACTTCTCCCGGCAGCGCGGACTCTCCCCCGACGGCCGCTGCAAGGCCTTCTCCGACGCGGCCGACGGGGTCGGCTGGGCCGAGGGCGTCGGCATGCTCCTGCTGGAGCGGCTCTCCGACGCCCGGCGCAACGGCCACGAGATCCTGGCCGTCGTCCGGGGCAGCGCCGTCAACCAGGACGGCGCCTCCAACGGACTCACCGCGCCCAACGGCCCCTCCCAGCAACGGGTGATCCGTCAGGCGCTCGCCGGGGCCGGGCTGTCGGCCGAGGACATCGACGCAGTGGAGGCCCACGGCACGGGCACCACCCTCGGCGACCCGATCGAGGCACAGGCCCTGCTGGCCGCCTACGGACGCGACCGCGACCCCGCCCGCCCGCTCCTGCTCGGCTCCGTCAAGTCCAACATCGGCCACACCCAGGCGGCGGCCGGGGTCGCGGGCGTCATCAAGATGATCATGGCGATGCGGTACGGCACGCTCCCGCGCACCCTCCACGCGGACGCGCCCTCCTCGCACGTCGACTGGTCCGAGGGAGCCGTGGAACTGCTCACCGAGGAGACGCCCTGGCCCGAGACCGGCCGCCCCCGCCGGGCCGGGATCTCGTCCTTCGGTATCAGCGGCACCAATGTCCACACCATCGTCGAGCAGGCCCCGCCCGTCCGGACCCCCGCGCCCACCGCCCCGCGCGCGGAGACCGGCGCCGTCCCCTGGCTGATCTCCGGCCGGACCAGGGACGCCCTGCGCGGCCAGGCGGCCCGGCTGCTCTCGTACGTACGGGCTCGGCCCGGACTCGACCTGGTGGACGGCGCGTTCTCGCTCGCCACCACCCGCTCGCACTTCGACCAGCGGGCCGCCGTGGTGGCCGGCGACCGGGACGAACTGCTGAGGTCGCTGGCCGCGCTGGCCGCCGGCCGCCCCGACGCCGGGGCCGTCGAGGGCGAGGCGGCGCGGCGCGGCAGGACCGCGCTGCTCTTCACCGGGCAGGGCATCCAGCGGCCCGCCATGGGACGTGAACTGTACGAGCGATACCCGGTGTTCGCCGACGCGCTCGACGCCGTACTGGACCGTCTCGACGGCAAGCTGGACCGGCCGCTGCGCGAGGTGCTGTTCGCCGCCGAGGGCACCCCCGAGGCCGCCCTGCTGGACGAGACCGGCTGGACCCAGCCCGCGCTGTTCGCCGTCGAGGTGGCCCTGTTCCGGCTCGTACGGAGCTGGGGGATCACCCCCGACCAGGTCGCGGGCCACTCGATCGGCGAACTCGCGGCGGCCCACGCCGCGGGCGTACTGTCCCTCGCCGACGCGTGCGCCCTGGTCGCTGCCCGCGCGCGGCTGATGCAGGCGCTGCCCTCCGGCGGCGCGATGGCCGCGGTGCGGGCCACCGAGGAGGAAGCCGCCCCCCTGCTGGCCGGCCTGGAGGGGCGGGTCTCGCTCGCCGCCGTCAACGGCCCGGCGTCCCTCGTCCTCTCCGGCGACGAGGACGCCGTACAGGAGATCGCCGCCGCGTTCGAGGCCCAGGGGCGCAAGACCACGCGGCTGCGGGTGAGCCATGCCTTCCACTCGCCGCACATGGACGGGATGCTCGACGCGTTCCGCGAGGTCGCCGCCGGACTGACCTACGCGCCCCCGGAGATCCCGCTGGTCTCCGGCCTGACCGGCGGTCCCGTCACCGCCGAGCGCGTGTGCTCCCCGGAGTACTGGGTCGAGCAGGTCCGCGAGACGGTCCGCTTCGCCGACTGCGTACGGACCCTGCGCGACGCGGGCGTCACCAGCTTCCTGGAACTGGGCCCCGGCGGACCGCTCACCGCCATGGCACAGGACACCCTCGGCGACACCGACGACGCCGCTCTCGTGCCGCTGCTCCGCGCGGACCGTACCGAACACCTCGCCGTCACCACGGCGCTGGCCCGGCTCCACACGCACGGTGCGACGGTGGACTGGCCCGCCTTCTTCGCCGGTACCGGCGCCCGCCGCGTGGACCTGCCCACCTACGCCTTCCAGCACGCGTTCTACTGGCCGCAGCTCACCACCGCCCCGGCCGGGGCCGCCACCGACCCCGGCGACCAGCGGCTGTGGGCCGCCGTGGAGCGCGGCGACGCCGGTGAACTGGCCACGGTCCTCGGCCTGGACGAGCAGGACCACGGCTCCCTGGGCTCGCTGCTGCCCGCGCTCACCTCCTGGCGGCGCGGCACACGGGAGAAGACCCTGCTCGACTCGGTGCGCTACCGGACCCGGTGGATCTCACTGTCCCGGCCCGCGGCCCCCGTACTCGACGGCACCTGGCTGCTCGTCACCGGCGAGGAGAGCGACCCCACCCTCCGCGACACGCTGACGGCCGCGCTCGGCGCCCACGGCGCACGCGTACGCCCGCTGGTCCTCGACGCGGCGTGCGCCGACCGGACCGTACTGGCCGAACGGCTCCTCGCCGTCGAGGAGTACGACGGCACGGCGAACATCCTGTCGCTGCTCCCGCTGGACGAGCGCCCGAGCACCGCGTACCCGCCGCTCACCGACGGGCTCGCGCTGACCGTGGCCCTCGTCCAGGCACTCGGCGACACCGGCGCACGAGGACGGCTGTGGACCGCCACCCGGGGCGCCGTGTCCACCGGCCCCGCCGACCCGCTCACCCACCCCGTCCAGGCCGCCGTCTGGGGTCTGGGCCGGGCCGTCGCCCTGGAGTACCCGCGCCTCTGGGGCGGTCTGGTCGACCTGCCCGAGGTCCTCGACCAGCGGGCCGCGCAGCGCCTCGCCGGAGTGCTCGCCACCAAGGACGCCCCCGACGGCGAGGACCAGGTGGCCCTGCGCGCCTCCGGGGTCCACGGACGCCGGCTCGTGCGCCATCCCGTCGAGGAACTGCCCGCCGCCCGGGAGTTCACCGCCCGGGGCACCGTACTCATCACCGGCGGCACCGGCGGCCTCGGCGCCGAGGCGGGCCGCTGGCTGGCCCGCGCGGGCGCCGAGCGGCTCGTCCTTTCCAGCAGGCGCGGCCCCGACGCGCCCGGCGCCGCCGCGCTCCGCACCGAACTGGAGGAGCTGGGCGCACGTGTCGAGATCGTCGCCTGCGATGTCTCCGACCGCGACGCGCTCGCCGCCGTCCTCAGGGACATCGAGGCCGGGACGCCACTGACCGGAGTGGTGCACACCGCGGGCGTCGGCCAGTTCGGGCCGCTCGACGGGACCGGTCTCGCCGAATTCGCCGGACTGACCTCGGCGAAGCTCGCCGGCGCCGCCCATCTCGACGAACTGCTCGGCGACCGCGCACTCGACCTGTTCGTCCTCTTCGGCTCCGTCGCCGGGGTCTGGGGCAGCGGCGGCCAGAGCGCCTACGGCGCCGCCAACGCCTACCTCGACGCCCTCGCCGAACACCGGCGCGCCCGTGGACTGACCGCCACCTCCCTCGCCTGGGGGCCCTGGGCCGGGACGGGCATGGCCGCCGACGAGACGGTCTCCGGCACCTTCGCACGCCAGGGCCTCGGCCTCCTGGAGCCGGGCCCCGCCATGACCGAACTGCGCCGCGCGGTCATGCACGGGGAGACCACCGTCACGGTCGCCGACGTCGACTGGGAGCGCTACGCCCCGGTCTTCACCTCGGCGCGCCCCAGCGCCCTGCTCGCGGACCTGCCCGAGGTACGGGCCCTCGCGGACGCCGCCGGACCGCGGGACCCCGGCAGGGCCTCGGAGTTCGTCACCCGCGTACGGGCCCTGTCCGAGGCCGAGCAGACCCGGCTCCTCGCCGGGCTCGTACGGAGCGAGGCCGCGGCCGTCCTCGGCCACAGCTCCGCCGACGGAGTACCGGAGGCACGCGCCTTCCGCGACATCGGCTTCGACTCGCTCACCGCCGTCGAACTGCGCAAGCGCCTGTCCACGGCCACCGGACTCACGCTGCCCAGCACCATGGTCTTCGACTATCCGACCCCGCTGGAGCTGGCGCACTATCTGCGGGCCGAGATCCTCGGCGCCGTCCTGGAGACGGCCGGTCCCGTCACCACCGGGGCCGCCGACGACGAGCCCCTCGCCATCATCGGGATGAGCTGCCGATTCCCCGGCGGCGCGGGCTCCCCCGAACAGCTCTGGGAACTGGTCACCCAGGGGACCGACGCGGTGTCGGAGTTCCCCGCCAACCGGGGCTGGGACGCGGGCGCGCTCTTCGACCCCGACCCGGACCGGCCGGGCAGGACCTACTCGACCCAGGGCGGATTCCTGCACGAGGCGGACGCGTTCGACCCCTCCTTCTTCGGCATCTCGCCGCGTGAGGCCCTGGTGATGGACCCCCAGCAGCGACTGCTGCTGGAGACCACCTGGGAGACTTTCGAGCGGGCCGGCATCGACCCCGTCGCCGTACGCGGCAGCCTCACCGGCACCTTCATCGGCTCCAGCTACCAGGAGTACGGACTCGGCGCCGGGGAGGGGACCGAAGGCCATATGGTCACCGGCAGCAGCCCCAGCGTGCTGTCCGGACGGCTCTCCTACGTCTTCGGTCTGGAAGGCCCGGCCGTCACGGTCGACACGGCCTGCTCCTCCTCGCTCGTCGCCCTGCACCTCGCCTGCCAGTCGCTGCGCAACGGCGAGTCCACGCTCGCCGTCGCGGGCGGCGCCACGATCATGACGACCCCCGCGCCGTTCGTCGCCTTCAGCAGGCAGCGGGCGCTCGCCCAGGACGGCCGCTGCAAGGCCTTCTCCGACGACGCGGACGGGATGACCCTCGCCGAGGGCGTCGGCATCCTGCTGGTCGAGCGGCTCTCCGACGCCCGGCGCAACGGACACCCGGTCCTGGCGGTGATCCGGGGCTCCGCGATCAACCAGGACGGCGCGTCCAACGGCCTGACCGCCCCCAACGGCCCCTCGCAGCAGCGGGTCATCCGGCAGGCCCTCGCCAACGCGCGCCTCTCGCCGTCGGACATCGACGCCCTGGAGGCCCATGGCACCGGCACGCCGCTCGGTGACCCGATCGAGGCCCAGGCGCTGCTGGCCACCTACGGCCGCGAACGCGGCCCGGAGCACGCCCTGCTGCTCGGCTCGGTCAAGTCGAACATCGGACACACCCAGTCGGCGGCGGGTGTGGCGGGTGTGATCAAGATGGTGATGGCGCTGCGTCATGGTGTGTTGCCGCGTACGTTGCACGCGGAGGTGCCGTCGTCGCAGGTCGACTGGTCCTCGGGTGCGGTGCGGCTGTTGTCGGAGGCGGTGCCGTGGCCGGAGACGGGCCGTCCGCGGCGGTGCGCGGTGTCGTCGTTCGGCATCAGCGGCACCAACGCGCACACCCTGCTGGAACAGGCCCCCGTCGAGGAGGAACCCGAGGAGGCCGCGCCCCCGGCCGGGCCGCTGTCCGTCGTGGACGGCGCGGTGCCGTGGGTGCTGTCGGCCCGGACCGGCTCCGCGCTGCGCGAGCAGGCGGCGCGGCTGCTGTCGTACCTGGAGACGAGCGACCCCGCACCGAGGCCGCTGGATGTGGCCCACTCGCTGGTCTCGTCCCGCTCGGCCTTCGAGCACCGGGCCGTGCTCGTGCCGGCCGCGGGGGAGGACCCGGCGGCGGCCCTGAGCGCGGTGGCGACGGACAGACCGTCGTCCGTGGTCGCCCGAGGTGTGGCCGATGTCGAGGGGAAGACGGTGTTCGTCTTTCCGGGGCAGGGGTCGCAGTGGGTGGGGATGGGTGCGCGGCTGCTGGAGGAGTCGCCGGTGTTCGCGGCGCGGTTCGCGGAGTGCGGGGCTGCTCTGGATGAGTTCGTGGACTGGTCGTTGGAGGATGTGGTGCGGGGTGTGGAGGGTGCCCCGTCGTTGGAGCGGGTGGATGTGGTGCAGCCCGTCTCGTTCGCGGTGATGGTCTCGCTCGCCGAGGTGTGGCGTTCGTACGGGGTGGAACCCTCGGCGGTCGTCGGCCACTCGCAGGGGGAGATCGCTGCCGCGGTGGTGTCGGGGGCGTTGTCGCTCGGGGATGGTGCGCGGGTGGTGGCGTTGCGGAGTCAGGCGATCGGTCGTCGTCTGGCGGGGTGTGGCGGGATGATGTCGGTTCCGTTGCCGGTGGCCGAGGTGGAGGGCCGGCTGGAGGCGTGGGCCGGCCGGGTTTCGGTCGCGGCGGTGAACGGTCCGCGTTCGGTGGTGGTCTCGGGTGAGCCGGGTGCGTTGGACGAGTTGTTCGCGGGGTTGACGGGTGAGGGGGTCCGGGTCCGTCGTGTGGCGGTGGACTATGCCTCGCATTCGGCGCAGGTGGAGGATCTGCGGGAGGAGCTTCTGGATGTGCTGGGGCCGGTGCGTCCTGGTGTGTCGCGGGTGCCGTTCTTCTCCACGGCGACGGGTGGGTGGCTGGACACGGGGGAGATGGACGCGGGGTACTGGTTCCGCAATCTGCGGCAGCGCGTGCTCTTCGCCGACGCGATCCGTGCGCTGCTGGGCGAGGGCCACCGGACGTTCGTGGAGGTCAGCTCCCACCCCGTCCTGACCATGTCGGTACAGGACATGATCGACGAGACCGGGGAACCGGCGGTCGCCGGCGGAACACTCCGCCGCGACCACGGAGGCCTCTCGCGGTTCCTGCTCTCCGCCGCCGAACTGTACGTACGCGGGGCCGGGATCGACTGGAGCGTGCTCTTCGCGGACACCGGCGCCCGGCGCGTCGACCTGCCCACCTATGCCTTCCAGCGGGAACAGCTCTGGGCCGTACCGCCGGTGGCGGACCGTACGGGCGTGGCGGACCCCGTGGACGCGGAGTTCTGGGCGGCGGTGGAGGAGGCGGACATGTCCGCGCTGACCTCCGCGCTGGGTACGGACGAGGAGGCGGTGGCGGCGGTGCTGCCCGCGCTGTCGTCCTGGCGCAGGTCGCGCCGGGACCGCTCCACCGTCGACTCCTGGCGCTACCGCGAGTCTTGGACACCGGTCGGCACGGTCCCCCGGACCCCGCTGTCCGGCGTCTGGCTGGTGGTCTCCGCCGGGGCGCACGACGACACCGATGTGGTGGACGCGCTGACCGGACAGGGCGCCGAGGTGCGGCGGCTCGTCCTGGACGAGTCGTCCCTCGACCGTGAGGCACTCGCCGCGCTGCTGGCCGCGACCGGCGGGACCGACGGGACGGGCGAACACTGCGGCACCGGCGAGCCGGGCGCTGCCGACGAGTCCGCCGGGTCCGACGAGTCCGCCGGGTCCGGCCGGCACGGCGGGACTGATCCGGGCGTCGGGAGCGCCGGGATCACGGGCATCAGCGGGATCGTCTCGACGCTCGCCGCCGCCGAGACACCCTCCGAGCGCCACCCCGGCCTCACCCTCGGCCTCGGGCTGACCGTCACCCTCGTCCAGGCGCTCGGCGACGCGGGGATCGACGCCCCGCTCTGGTTCCTCACCCGGGGCGCGGTCTCCACCGGCCGCTCCGACACACTCGTCTCGCCCGTCCAGGCGCAGGTGGCCGGAGTCGGCTGGACGGCGGCCCTGGAACACCCCCAGCGCTGGGGCGGTGTCGTCGATCTGCCCCCGGCCCTGGACCCGCGGGCCGCCGCGCGGCTCGCCTCGGTCCTCGCCGGCGCGCTCGGCGAGGAGGACCAGCTCGCCGTCCGCTCCTCCGGCGTGTTCACCCGCCGTATCGTGCGGGCCGCGGCCGGCGACCGGGAACCCGCCCGCGACTGGGCCCCGCGCGGCACCACGCTCGTCACCGGCGGTTCGGGAACGCTCGCGCCGCATCTCGCGCGCTGGCTCGCCGCGCGGGGCGCCGGGCATCTCGTCCTGATGAGCCGCCGTGGCCCGGACGCCCCGGGCGCGGCCGAACTCGTCGCGGAACTGGCCGAGCTGGGCACCGAGGCGACCGTCGCCGCCTGCGATGTGACCGACCGCGAGGCCGTGGCCGCGCTGCTGGCCGGGCTGCGGGCCGAGGGCCGTACCGTACGCACCGTCGTCCACACCGCCGCGCTGATCGAACTCCACTCACTGGCCGAGACCGGCCTCGACGCCTTCGCCCGGGTCCTGCACGCCAAGGTGGCCGGAGCCCAGGTCCTCGACGAACTGCTCGACCACGACGAGCTGGACGACTTCGTCCTCTACTCGTCCACCGCGGGGATGTGGGGCAGCGGCGCCCACGCCGCCTATGTGGCGGGCAACGCGTATCTCGCCGCGCTCGCCGCCCACCGCCGGGCCCGCGGCCTGCCCGCGCTCTCCCTCTCCTGGGGCATCTGGGCCGACGATCTCCAGCTCGGCCGGGTCGACCCCGCGTCGATCCGGCGCAGCGGTCTGGAGTTCATGGAGCCGCAGCTCGCGCTCAGCGGACTCGGCCGCGCCCTGGACGACGACGAGAGCGTCATCGCCGTCGCCGATGTCGACTGGGACACCTACTACCCCGTCTTCACCTCCGGCCGCCCCACCACGCTCTTCGCCGAGGTGCCCGAGGTACGGAGGATCACCGAGGCCGCCGAGCGGTCCACCGGCACCGTCGCCGAGGGCGAGTTCGTGACCCGGCTGCGCGCGCTGGCCCCGGCCGAGCAGCAACGGCTGCTGCTGGAGACGGTCCGTACCGAGGCCATGGCCGTCCTGGGTCTCTCCTCGCCCGACGCCCTGCCCGACCAGCGCGCCTTCCGCGATGTCGGGTTCGACTCGCTCACGGCCGTCGGGCTGCGCAACCGTCTCGCGTCCGTCACCGGACTGACGCTCCCGACGACCATGGTCTTCGACCACCCCAGCCCCGCCGCGCTGGCCGGTTTCCTCGGGACCGAGCTGTCGGGCGCCCGTACGGTGGCCGGGGGACCGGCGCCCGCCGCGCTCTCCGGCACCGACGACGACCCGATCGCCGTCATCGGGATGAGCTGCCGCTACCCCGGCGGGGTGACCTCCGCCGAGGAGCTGTGGCGGCTCGTCAGGGAGGGCGCGGACGCCATCTCCGGCTTCCCCGCCGACCGCGGCTGGGACGCCGAGGGGCTCTACGACCCGGACCCCGACCGGCCGGGCAGGACCTACTCCGTCCAGGGCGGATTCCTGCGGGACGTCGCCGACTTCGACCCCGCCTTCTTCGGGATCTCCCCCCGGGAGGCGGTCTCCATGGACCCGCAGCAGCGGCTGCTGCTGGAGACGGCCTGGGAGGCCTTCGAGCACGCCGGGATCGACCCGGTGACCCAGCGCGGCAGCCTGACCGGCACCTTCGTCGGCGCCAGCTACCAGGACTACGCGTCCGCCGTGCCGCACGCCGCCGAGGGCTCCGAGGGCCACGCCATCACCGGCACGCTCTCCAGCGTGCTGTCCGGGCGGGTGTCGTACCTCTTCGGCTTCGAGGGCCCGGCGGTCACGCTGGACACGGCCTGCTCGTCCTCGCTCGTCGCGATGCACCTCGCCTGCCGGTCGCTGCGCGACGGCGAGAGCTCCCTCGCGCTCGCGGGCGGGGTGAGCATCATGTCCACCCCGCTGTCCTTCGTGGGCTTCAGCCGGCAGCGGGCGCTCGCGGTGGACGGGCGGTGCAAGGCGTACGCCGACGCCGCCGACGGCATGACCCTCGCCGAGGGCGTCGGCCTCGTCCTGCTGGAGCGGCTCTCCGACGCGCGGCGCAACGGCCATCAGGTGCTGGCCGTGGTGCGCGGCAGCGCGGTCAACCAGGACGGCGCGTCCAACGGACTGACCGCGCCCAACGGCCCCTCCCAGCAGCGGGTGATCCGCCAGGCGCTCGCCAACGCGGGACTGCGTCCGGCGGAGGTCGACGTCATCGAGGGCCATGGCACCGGCACCGCGCTGGGCGACCCCATCGAGGCACAGGCCCTGCTCACCACCTACGGACAGGACAGGGACCCCGGGCATCCGCTGCTGCTCGGTTCGGTCAAGTCCAACATCGGGCACACCCAGATGGCGTCGGGCGCGGCCAGTGTGATCAAGATGGTCATGGCGCTCCAGGAGGGCGTCGTACCGAAGACGCTCCATATCGACACCCCCTCCTCGCACGTCGACTGGTCCTCGGGCGCCATCGACCTGCTGACCGAGGAGACCGACTGGCCGGAGAGCGGCCGTCCCCGGCGCGCCGCCGTCTCCTCGTTCGGGATCAGCGGCACCAATGTGCACACCATCCTGGAACAGGCGCCCCCGGCCGAGCCGGTCGAGGAGCCGGGGCATTCCGGGGAGCCCGACGGCGACCGGGAGACCGGCTCCGGCGGCGACCGGGAGAGCGGCTTTGACGGCGACCGGGAGGCCGGCTCCGGCGTCGTGCCGGTGCTGATCTCCGCGCGGAGCGAGGCGGCCCTGCGCGCCCAGGCGGGCCGGCTGCTCGCCCTGGTGGAGGAGCGGCCCGGCACCCGCCTCACCGATCTCGCCTTCTCCCTGGCCACCTCGCGAGCGACCCTGGACCGCCGGGCCGCGGTCGTGGCACGGGAGCGCGACGAACTGCTGCGCGGTCTGCTGGCGCTGCGCGACGGACTGCCCGGCCCCGGAGTGGTGCAGGGCGGCACGGGCCGTGGCCGTACGGCGTTCCTGTTCACCGGACAGGGCAGCCAGCGTCCCGGCATGGGACGCGAACTGTACGCGCGCTTCCCGGTGTTCGCCGACGCGCTCGACGCCGTACTGGCCCATCTCGACGGTGAGCTGGACCGGCCGCTGCGCGAGATCCTCTTCGCCGCCGAGGGCTCTCCCGAGGCCGCCCTGCTCGACCGGACCGGGTACGCGCAGCCCGCGCTGTTCGCCGTCGAGACCGCGCTGTTCCGGCTCGCCGCGTCCTGGGGCGTCACCCCCGACTATCTGGCCGGGCACTCCATCGGTGAACTCGCCGCCGCGCACGCCGCGGGCGTCCTCTCCCTGGCGGACGCGTGCGCCCTGGTGGCGGCGCGCGGCCGGCTGATGCAGGCGCTGCCCGAGGGCGGTGCGATGGTCGCCCTCCAGGCCACCGAGGACGAGGTCCTGCCGCTGCTGGCGGAGGCCGCCGGCCAGGTCTCGGTCGCGGCCGTCAACGGCCCCTCCTCGGTGGTCGTCGCCGGGGTGGAGGACGCCGTCCTCGCCGTCGCCGCGGCCTTCGGGGCGCGGGGGCGCAAAACCGGCCGGCTGCGGGTCAGCCATGCCTTCCACTCGCCGCTCATGGACCCCATGCTCGACGACTTCGCCCGGGTCGCGCGCGGCCTCACCTACCACCCGCCCGTCATCCCCCTCGTCTCCCAGGTGACCGGCGCGCTCGCCACCGACGATCAGGTGTGCTCCCCGGAGTACTGGGTCCGCCATGCCCGTGAGGCCGTCCGCTTCGCCGACGGGGTCGGCTGGCTCTCGACCCAGGGCGGCGTACGGACCTTCCTGGAACTCGGTCCCGACGGGGTGCTCTGCGGCATGGCGCGCGAGAGCCTCACGGAGGAGCCCCGTACCGCCCTGCTGCCGCTCCTGCGCGGCGACCGCCCCGAGACGCGGGCGCTCGTCACCGCGCTGGCGGGTGCTCAGGTCAACGGTGTGGACGTCGACTGGCACGCGTACTTCGCGGACAGCGGAGCGCACCGGATCGCCCTGCCCACCTACCCCTTCCAGCGCGAGCGCTACTGGCCCGAGGCACCGGCCGGCGCGGCCCCTGGGACAGCCCCCGGGGCGCGGAGCGCCACGAGCGCCGCCGACGACGAGTTCTGGTCGGCCGTCGAGCGCGACGACGTACGGGCGCTGGCGTCCTCGCTCGGCCTGGACGACGCCACCGTGACCGCGATGGTGCCCGCCCTCGGCGCGTGGCGCCGCCGCCGGGGCGAACAGTCCGCCATGGACGCATGGCGCTACCGGGTGGCCTGGAAGCCGCGCTCCGGCTCCGCCGCCCCGGCCGCGCTCCGCGGACGCTGGCTCGTCCTGGCACCGGCGCGTACGGAGGACTCCCCCTGGTCCGACGCGGTCGTCGCCGCCCTCGGCACGGAGACCGTCGTCGTCGAGGTCACCGGGACCGACCGGGCCGGGCTCGCCGAACGGCTGGGCGGAACGCTCGCCGGAGGGACCGGGTTCGCCGGGGTCCTGTCCCTGCTCGCCCTCGCGGGCGGCGACGGCGCGGCCCGCCCCGAGGTGCCCGCCGCGCTCACCCTCACCACCACGGCTGTCCAGGCACTCGGTGACGCGGGGATCGACGCGCCGCTGTGGAACGTCACCCGGGGCGCCGTGTCCGTCGGCCGCTCGGAGCATGTGATCAGCCTCGACCAGGCCGCCGTATGGGGCCTCGGCCGCGCCGTCGCCCTGGAACTGCCCGGCCGCTGGGGCGGCTGCGTCGATCTGCCCGAGCAGCTCGACGCCCAGGCCGCCCGGCGGTTCCGGAGCGTCCTCGCCGCCGCCGACGGCGAGGGCGAGACGGCCGTACGCGCCTCCGGTGTCTTCGTACGGCGCCTCGCCCACAGCCCCGCCCCGGCGGCGGACGAGCGGCGCCCGCTCGACCTGTCGGGCACCGTTCTGATCACCGGCGGCACCGGCGCCCTCGGCGCCCAGGTGGCCCGCGGACTCGCCCGCGAGGGCGCCGGCCGTCTGCTGCTCGCCGCCCGGCGCGGCGAGGACGCCCCCGGCGCCGCCGCGCTCCGCGCCGAACTGGAGGCACTGGGGGCGAGGGTCACCGTCGCGGCCTGCGACGTCGCCGACCGCGACGCACTGGCCGTCCTGCTCGCCGCCGTACCCGAGGACGCCCCGCTCACCGCCGTGATCCACACGGCCGGCGTGGTCGAGGACACCACCGTGGACGCGCTCACCCCCGACGGCTTCACCGCCGTCCTGCGCTCCAAGGTGGTCGCCGCGCGCCATCTCCACGAGCTGACCGCGGACCTGGACCTCTCGGCGTTCGTGCTCTTCTCCTCGACGGCCGGTGTCATCGGCGCGGCGGGACAGGGCAACTACGCCGCGGCCAACGCCTATCTGGACGCGCTCGCCGAGTACCGGCGGGCCCATGGACTCACCGCGCTCTCCGTCGCCTGGGGCCCCTGGGCCGGATCCGGCATGGCGGCCGACACCGCCGGGATCGAGAGCCGGGTACGGCGCGGCGGATTCGAACCGCTCGCGCCGGAACCCGCCGTACGGGCACTCCTGCGCGCCGTCGAGCACGACGACACCGCGCTCGTCCTCGCCGACATCGACTGGAGCCGCTTCGTCCGCGCCTTCGCCGCGGCCCGCCCCCTGCCGCTCGTCGCCGACCTGCCCGAGGTACGGCGGTCCGCCGCGGCCGACGGCGCGGGCGCGGTCGCCGGAGCCGGGGAGTTTGCACTGCGCCGCCGGCTCGCGGAACTGCCGGAGGCCGAACGCGCCGGACATGTGCTCGATCTGCTGCGCGCCCAGGTGGCCGCCGTGCTCGGCCACCCGGACGCGCGGACCGTCGAGGACGACCGGGCCTTCCGCGATCTGGGCTTCGACTCGCTGACCACCCTCGAACTGCGCAACGCACTGGCCGCCCTGACCGGGCTCACCCTGCCCGCCTCGCTCGTCTACGATCTGCCGACCCCGCGTGAACTGGCGGACTTCCTGCTGGCCGAGCTGCTCGGCTCGCTGCCCGAGGCGGCGGAGCCCGTGGCGGCGGGCCGGCCCGTGGACGACGACCCGATCGCCGTCGTCGGCATGAGCTGCCGCTTCCCGGGCGGGGCCGACTCGCCCGAGGAGCTGTGGCGGCTGCTCGACGAGGGCGGTGACGGCATCACGGCGTTCCCGGCCGACCGCGGCTGGGACATCGAGGCGCTCGGCGCGGGCGCCTCCGACACCCTCCGGGGCGGATTCCTCGACGGCGTCGCCGACTTCGACGCCCGCTTCTTCGGGATCTCCCCGCGTGAGGCGCTGGCCATGGACCCGCAGCAGCGGCTGCTGCTGGAGACCACCTGGGAGGCGCTGGAACGGGCCGGGATCGACCCGACCGCCCTGCGCGGCTCCACCACCGGGGTCTTCGTCGGCACCAACGGCCAGGACTACGTCGAGGTGCTGCGCCGCTCCGCCTCCGACGTACGCGGCTACGCGGCCACCGGCAACACCGCGAGTGTCATGTCGGGCCGGCTCTCCTACGCGCTCGGCCTGGAGGGCCCGGCCGTCACCGTCGACACCGCCTGCTCGTCCTCGCTGGTGGCCCTGCACTGGGCCGGCAAGGCGCTGAGCGCCGGGGAGTGCTCCCTGGTGATCGCGGGCGGGGTCTCGGTGATGTCCGGCCCCGACTCCTTCGTCGAGTTCTCCACCCAGGGCGGTCTCGCCTCCGACGGCCGGTGCAAGGCCTTCTCCGACAGCGCCGACGGCACCGCCTGGTCCGAGGGCGTCGGCATCCTGGTACTGGAGCGGCTCTCCGACGCCGTACGCAACGGCCACGAGGTCCGCGGCATCATCCGCTCCACCGCCGTCAACCAGGACGGCGCCTCCAACGGACTGACCGCGCCCAACGGCCCGTCCCAGCAACGGGTGATCCGCCAGGCCCTCGCCGACGCCGGACTGACCGCCGCCGACATCGACGCCGTCGAGGCACACGGCACCGGCACCACCCTGGGCGACCCGATCGAGGCCCAGGCCCTGCTGGCCACCTACGGCCGGGACCGGGAACACCCGCTGCTGCTCGGCACCGTCAAGTCGAACATCGGTCACACCCAGGCCGCCGCCGGGGTCGCGGGCGTCATCAAGATGCTGCTGGCCATGCGCCACGGCACCCTGCCGAAGACCCTGCACATCGACACCCCCTCCACGCATGTCGACTGGTCCTCGGGCGCGGTGGCGCTGCTGCGCGAGGCGGCGCACTGGCCCGAGACCGGCCGTCCGCGCAGGGCCGGCGTCTCGGCGTTCGGCGTGAGCGGGACGAACGCGCATGTCATCGTGGAGCAGGCACCGGCCGTCGAAGCGGCGGCGCAGGCCGCTCCCGGGCAGGGCAACGAACCGGCCGCCCCGCCCGCCGCCGTCCCTGCCGCCCTCCCCGTCACCGTCCCCGCCGCCGCGCCCGGCGTCCTTGCCCCGGCCGTGCCGTGGATCGTGTCCGGCAGGACCCGGGAGGCGCTCCAGGCCCAGATCGAGCGGCTCACCTCGTTCGCCGCCCGCGACACCGCGCCCTCCGCCCTCGACATCGGCGCCTCCCTCGCCACGGACCGTACGGTCTTCCCGCACCGCGCGGTGCTGCTCGCGGGACCCGACGGCGTACGGGAGATCGCACGCGGCACGGCGGGCCGCGCCCCCGGCAGGACCGCGTTCCTCTTCTCCGGCCAGGGCAGCCAGCGCGGCGCGATGGGCCGGGAGCTGTACGGGCGCTTCCCCGTCTTCGCCGAAGCGCTCGACGCGGTCCTCGCCCATCTGGACACCGAGCTCGAATTCCCGCTGCGCGAGGCGCTGTTCGCGGACCCCGGCACCTTCGAGTCGGAACTGCTCGACGAGACCGGCTGGACCCAGCCCGCCCTGTTCGCCCTCGAGGTGGCGCTCTTCCGGCTCGTCGAGTCCTGGGGACTGACCCCGGACCTCGTGGCCGGTCACTCCATCGGTGAGATCGCCGCCGCCCATGTGGCGGGCGTGTTCCCGCTGGCGGACGCCTGCCGGCTGGTCGCGGCACGCGCCTCGCTGATGCAGGCGCTCCCGAGGACCGGCGCGATGGTCGCGCTCCAGGCCACCGAGGACGAGATCACCCCGCTGCTCGGTGAGGACGTCTCGATCGCGGCGGTCAACGGTCCTGAGGCACTGGTCGTGGCCGGTGCCGAGGACGCCGTGCTGGCGATCGCCGGGCGGCTCGCCGCCGAGGGCCGCAGGACGAAGCGGCTGCGGGTCTCGCACGCCTTCCACTCGCCGCTGATGGACCCGATGCTCGCGGACTTCGCGCGGGTCACCGAGACCCTCGTGTACGAGGAACCCCGGATCCCCGTGGTGTCGAACCTGACCGGCGCCGCCGCGGCCCCGGACGAACTGCGCTCGCCCGCCTACTGGGTACGCCATGTCCGGGAGACCGTGCGGTTCGCCGACGGGGTACGGACCCTGTGCGACGCCGGGGTCGCCGTCTTCGTGGAGCTGGGGCCCGACGGAGTGCTCTCGGCGATGGCCCGGCAGAGCCTGGACGGAGCCGGACCCGCTCCCGTGGCGGTGCCGCTGCTGCGCGCGGACCGGAGCGAGGAGACGGCCGTGATCGCCGCGCTCGCCACCCTGCACACCCGGGGCGCCGGGCCCCGGTGGGCCGCCTTCTTCGACGGCACCGGCGCCCGCCGGGTGGAGCTGCCCACCTACGCGTTCCAGCGCGAGCGGTACTGGCCAGAGGCCGCCGCACCGGCCGCGCCCGGCCCGGCCGGAGACATGCCGGGCGGTACGACGAGCGGTACGACAGGCGGTACGACGGGCGGAACGGGCGGTACGAACCGTACGACGGACCCGGTGGACGCCGCGTTCTGGTCGGCGGTGGAGCGGGAGGACCTGGAGTCGGTGGCCGCCTCGCTCGGCCTGGACGGCGACACCGTGACCACGGTGGTGCCCGCGCTCTCCGCGTGGCGCCGCCGCCGGGACGAACGGGCCGCCGGGGCGAACTGGCTCTACCGCGAGGCCTGGAAGGAGCTGCCCGCGACCGCCGGGGCCGAACCGCGGGGCACCTGGCTGGTGCTCGTGCCGGCCGGCGCCGGGGACGCGTGGACGGCCGCCGCCGTCGAGGCGCTGGGCCCGGACACCGTACGGGTGGAGATGGGTCCGCCCGGGGCCGACGGCCTCTCCGGCACCGGCGGTGTCGCGGACGCCACCGAGGACACGGAGACGGCCGCGCGGCTCGCGTCGGCATGCGCGGACGGGACCCGCTTCACCGGGGTGGTCTCCCTGCTCGCCGCCGGAGCCGGTCGGCTGCCCGCCGACCGGGCCAGGCCCGCCGCGCTGCTGGCGGCCCTGGCCGAGGCGGGTGTCGAGGCGCCGCTGTGGTGCGTGACCCGGGGAGCGGTCTGCGTCACTCCGTCCGAGCCGCTGCTCCACCCGGGACAGGCCGCCGTCTGGGGCGAGGGCAGGGTCACCGCGCTCGAACACCCCGGCCGCTGGGGCGGACTGATCGATCTGCCGGAGTCGCTGGACGAGCCGGCGCGCACCGCCTTCGCCGGGGCTCTGACCGGACGGGACGGCGAGGACCAGATCGCGGTCCGTGCCACCGGAGCGTTCGGCCGGCGCCTGGTCCGCGCCGTACTTATGACACCCACGGGACCCGCGACACCCACCGCATCCACGGGACCCACGGGACCCACGACGTCAGGGGGGTCCACGACATCGGCGGGACCGGCGGCGGGCGGCTCGTGGCGGCCCACCGGCACCGTGCTCGTGGTGGGCGGTACGGGCGCCATGGGCGGCCGGGTCGCCCGCTGGCTGGCCCGCGAGGGCGCCCGCCATCTGCTGCTGACCGGCCGCCGGCCGTCCGACCTCGCCGGGTCCGAGACGCTCGTGGCCGAACTGGAGCGGCTCGGCGCGACGGTCACCCCGGCCGTCTGCGACGTGTCCGACCGGGCCGCGCTGACCGCGCTGCTGGCCGCCGTTCCCGAGGACGCGCCGCTCACCGCGGTCGTCCACGCCGAGGAGCCGGCCGGCGGCCCGTACGGCCAGGACACCGGCGACACGGGCAGCGCTGACACCGGCAGCGGTGACGGGGGCAGCACCGACGGGGGAAGTGGTGACGGGGCCGGCGGTGACGGGGCCGGCGGTGACGGGGCCGGCGGTGACGGGGCCGGCTCCGCCGCGGGCACCGGAGCCACCGCGCTCTCCTCTGCGCTCGCCGGAGTGCTCCAGCTCGACGCGGTCCTCGGTGACCGGCCGCTGGACGCCTTCGTCCTGTTCGGCTCGATCGCCGGGGTCTGGGGCGTACGCGGCCGGGAGACGGAGGCCGCCGTCGGCGCCGCTCTGGACGCCGTCGCCCGCCACCGCCGCGACCGGGGGGCCACCGCCCTGTCGGTCGCCTGGGGCGCCTGGACGGACGCCGTGGACCGGATCACGGCCGCGCATCTGCGGCTGAACGGACTGCCCGTCATGGACGCGGACGTGGCGCTCGCCGCGCTCGGCCGGGCCGTCGCCGACGGCGAGACGGCGGTCACCGTGGCCGACGTCCGCTGGGAGACCTTCGCACCCGCCTTCACCACGACACGCCGCGGCGCCCTGCTCGCGGACCTCCCCGAGGCACGCGCCGCCGTCGAGGCGGCCGACCGGGACCGGGGGGAGACGCAGTCGCGGACGAACACCTGCCGGCAGTGGCTGCTCGCCCTGCCCGGGACGGAACGCGCCGACGCGCTCCTCACCCTGGTCACCGAGAAGGCCGCCCTGGTCCTCGGCCACACGGACACCGGCACCGTCGAGTCCGATCTGCCCTTCCGCGACCTCGGCTTCGACTCACTGACCGCCGTCGATCTGCGCGACCAGCTCAAGGGGGCGACCGGGCTGGCCCTTCCCGCGACCCTGGTCTTCGACCATCCGACCCCCGCCGAACTCGCCGCCCGTCTGCGGACCCTGCTCCTCGGCGAGGAGCCCGCCACCGCGGCGGTCCCGGCCGTCCCCGCCGGGCTCCCGGCCCGGACCGCCGACGATCCCGTCGTGATCGTCGGCATGGCCTGCCGCTACCCGGGCGGTGTCACCTCCCCCGAGGACCTGTGGCGGCTCGTCACCGAAGGGACCGACGCCGTCGGAGAGTTCCCCACCGACCGCGGCTGGGACCTCGACACCCTGCTCGGCGGCCCTCCGGAAGGCGGACGCGGACGCAGCGCCACCGGCCACGGCGGCTTCCTCCACGATGCGGCCGACTTCGACCCCGGACTCTTCGGCATCTCGCCGCGCGAGGCCCTCGTGATGGATCCGCAGCAGCGCATCGTGCTCGAAGCCGCGTGGGAGGCGCTGGAGCGGGCGGGCATCGACGCGACGACCCTGCGGGGCTCCACCACCGGTGTCTATGTCGGAGGAGGCAGCGGCGACTACCGGCCGCCCGCCGAGGCGGGCCAGTGGGAGACCGCGCAGTCCGCGAGCCTGCTGTCCGGCCGGCTGGCGTACTCCTTCGGCCTCCAGGGCCCCACGGTCTCCGTGGACACGGCGTGCTCCTCGTCGCTGGTCGCCCTGCACCTCGCCGCCCAGGCCCTCCGTTCCGGCGAGTGCTCGATCGCCCTCGCGGGCGGGGTGACCGTGATGGCCACCCCGGCGGGCTTCGTCGAGTTCAGCGCGCAGGGCGCGCTCTCCGCCGACGGCCGGTGCAAGGCGTTCTCCGAGGAGGCGGACGGCACCGGCTGGTCCGAGGGCGTGGGCATGCTCGTCGTCGAGCGGCTCTCCGACGCGCGCCGCAACGGCCACCGTGTACTCGCGGTCCTGCGCGGCTCCGCCATCAACCAGGACGGCGCGTCCAACGGACTGACCGCGCCGAGCGGACCCGCCCAGCAGCGGGTGATCCGGCAGGCCCTCGCCAACTCCGGTCTCTCGCCCGCCGAGGTGGACGCGGTGGAGGCCCATGGCACCGGCACCAGGCTCGGGGACCCGATCGAGGCCCAGGCGCTGCTCGCCACCTACGGCCAGGACCGCGACCCGGAGCGCCCCGTACTGCTCGGCTCGCTCAAGACCAACATCGGCCACACCCAGGCCGCCTCGGGGGTCGGGGGCGTGATCAAGATGGTGATGGCGATGCGCCACGGCACCCTGCCCAAGTCCCTGTACGCGGAGCACCCGACGTCCCATGTGGACTGGACGGCGGGTGCGGCGCGGCTGCTCACCGAGCAGGTCGACTGGCCGGACGCGGGCCGGCCGCGCCGCGCCGGGGTCTCCTCGTTCGGCGCCAGCGGTACGAACGCGCATCTCATCCTGGAACAGGCACCGCCCGCCGAGGCCGAGGCCGAGTCAGTCTCCGGCTCCGGCTCCAACTCCGGCTCCGACTCCGGGGCCGAGGGGTCCTCCGGCTCCACGGACATGGCTCCCGAGCCGCCCGCGCGCGTCCCGGAGACGCTGCCGGTACTGCTCTCGGGACGCACCGGTAACGCGCTGCGCGCCCAGGCCCGCAGGCTCCTCGCCCAGATGACGGACCGTCCGGACGGTTCGCTGACCGATCTCGCCTTCTCGCTCGCGACGACCCGTTCGGTCTTCGAGCACCGGGCCGCCATCACGGTCACGGAACGCGACGAGCTGCTCGACGGCCTCGCCGCCCTGGCCGAGGGCAACACCCTGTCGCGGCTCGTGGAGCACAAGGTGGAGAAGGCGGGCAAGCGCGCCTTCCTCTTCTCCGGCCAGGGCTCGCAGCGGCTGGGGATGGCCCGTGAGCTGTACGAGCGGTTCCCGGCCTTCGCCGAGGCGCTCGACTCCGTACTGGCGGCGCTGGACGCCGCGTTGGACCATCCCGCGTACGGCGGGCCGGACGGCGGTCCCGGCCGTCCGCTGCGCGAGGTGATCTGGGGCACCGACGCCGACGCGCTCGACGACACCGGCCGGGCCCAGCCCGCGCTGTTCGCCGTCGAGGTGGCGCTGTTCCGCCTGGTGGAGTCCTGGGGACTGACCCCGGACCTGGTGGCCGGTCACTCCATCGGTGAGATCGCCGCCGCCCATGTGGCGGGCGTCTTCTCGCTGGAGGACGCGGTCGGTCTGGTCGCGGCCCGCGCGGGCCTGATGCGGGCGCTGCCGGCGGGTGGTGCGATGGTCGCCGTCCAGGCCACCGAGGACGAGATCACCCCGCTGCTCTCCGGCCGGGTCTCGGTCGCCGCCGTCAACGGCCCGCAGTCGGTGGTGATCTCGGGTGACGAGGACGCGGTGCTGGAGGTGGCCGCCGAACTGGAGCGGCGGGGCCGCAAGACCAGCCGGCTGCGGGTCTCGCACGCGTTCCACTCACCGCTGATGGACCCGATGCTGGACGCCTTCCGCGCCGTCGTGGAGCGACTGGACCCGCGGGCACCCCGTGTTCCGGTGGTGTCCAATCTGACCGGCGCCCTGGCCACGGCGGAGGAACTGCGCTCGGCGGAGTACTGGGTACGGCATGTCCGCGAGCCGGTCCGGTTCGCCGACGGCGTCAGGACGATGGCGGACCGTGGGGTGACCGCCTTCCTGGAACTCGGTCCCGACGGAGTGCTCTCCGCCCTCGCCCAGGAGTCGGCCCCGCCCGCCGCTCTGGCCGTGCCGCTCCTGCGCAGGGGCCGGGACGAGGAGACCACCCTGGTCACCGCGCTCGCCCGGCTGCATGTGCACGGCGCGGGCCCGGACTGGTCCGCGTTCTTCGCGGACACCGGGGCCCGCTGGGTGGATCTGCCGACCTACGCCTTCCAGCACGGCCGGTTCTGGCCGGACTCCCCGGCCGCCGCCCCCACGGCGGCACCGGAGACGGACACTACGGACCGCGCGTTCTGGGACGCGGTGGAGCGGGAGGACTTCGCCTCGCTGGAATCCGTTCTGGACGTCGAGGGGGACACCCTGTCCAAGGTGCTGCCCGCGCTGCTGGACTGGCGCAGGCAGCGCGACGAGGACTCGGTGGTGGAGGGCTGGCGGCACCGCGTCGTCTGGAAGCCGGCGGACGGTTCCGCCCTGGCCCACCGCGGGCCCCTCACCGGCACCTGGCTCGCCGTGGTGCCCGAGGAGCTGACCGACGACGCCTGGGTCCGCGCCGCGCTCGACGCCCTGGGCACCTCCGTCGTACGGCTCCCGGTCGGCGCCCCCGACCGTGCCACGCTCACCGGGGAACTCCGGGCCCGCGCCGAGGGGACAGCCCGCGCCGACGGGACGGCCGGGGCCGACGGGACGGCCCGCGCCGACAGTGGTGGGGCGCCGTTCGCCGGAGTCGTGTCGCTCCTGGCCCTGCGCGACTCCCTCACCGACGGCGTGCCCGAAGGAACCGCCCTCACCGCCGTGCTGCTCCAGGCCCTGGGCGACGCCGGGATCGGCGCACCGCTCTGGTGCCTCACCCGGGGCGCGGTCTCCGTGCGCCGCACGGACGAACCACGCCGTCCGCTCCAGGCCGCCGTCTGGGGCCTGGGCCGGGTCGCCGCACTGGAGTACCCCGAGCGCTGGGGCGGTCTGATCGATCTGCCCGAGACGCTGGACGAGCGCACGGCCGCCGGCCTCACCGGCGTGCTGGCCGGGCTCGACGGGGAGGACCAGGTCGCCGTACGGGCCTCCACCGTCCTCGCCAGGCGCCTGGTACGGGCCCCCGGCGAGCGGCCCGCCCGCGCCTGGGACCCGGACGGCACCGTACTGATCACCGGCGGCACCGGCGCCCTCGGCGCCCAGGTGGCCCGCAGGCTCGCCCGGGACGGAGTCCAGCACCTCGTGCTGCTCAGCCGCCGCGGCCCCGACGCGCCCGGCGCCGAGGAACTCCGGGCCGCGCTCGAAGAACACGGCACCACCGTCACCCTCACCGCGTGCGACGCCGCCGACCGGGGCGGACTGGCCGCCGTACTCGCGGACATCCCCGCGGAGCACCCGCTGACCGGCGTGGTGCACACGGCAGGAGTCCTCGACGACGGCGTGCTCGACCGGCTCACCCCCGAGCGGTTCGCGCCGGTGTTCCGCGCGAAGGTCACCTCGGCCCTGCTGCTCGACGAGCTGACGCGCGATCTGGACCTCACGGCGTTCGTGCTGTTCTCCTCCGCCTCCGCGGCCGTGGGCAACCCCGGGCAGGCCAACTACGCGGCGGCCAACGCGGTCCTCGACGCGCTCGCCGAACGGCGCCGGGCCCGGGACCTCCCGGCGACCTCGATCGCCTGGGGCGCCTGGGGCGGCGGCGGGATGGCCGACGGCGCGGGGGCCGACGAGGCCGCCCGGCGCGCCGGGATCGGCGCCATGGACCCGGAGCTGGCGTGCGAGGCACTCCTGCGCCTGGTCATGGAGGCCGAACCGACCGCGGTCGTCGCCGAAGTCGCCCTGGAACGCTTCACGGGAGCCTTCGGCGCGAGCCGGCCCAGCGCCCTGCTGCGGGAGTTCCCCGGCTACCGGGAGACGGTGGCCGCCGCCGCCCCCGGGAGCGCCCCGGCCGACGGCGGACTGCGGGAGCGGCTCGCGGGCCTGACCGCGCACCGCGCGCTGGAGGCCGTCGTGGATCTGGTCCGTACCCGCGCCGCCCAGGTACTGGGCTACCCGGACACGGACGCCGTCGGCCCCGAGCGGTCCTTCCGCGATCTCGGGGTCGACTCGCTCGGCGCCGTGGAGCTGCGCAACCAGCTCAACGCGGCCACGGGCCTGAGCCTGTCCGCGACGCTGGTCTTCGACCATCCCACCCCCACGGCCCTCGGTGAGCATGTGCTGCGGCAGCTCGTCCCCGACGAGGGCCCCGACGGCGGGACGGACGCCGAGGAGGCCGAGATCCGGGCCCTGCTGGCCTCCGTACCCCTGGCCCGGCTCCGTGACATCGGCGTACTGGAGCCACTGCTCCAGCTCGCCGGGCGGGGCGGCACGGCCGCCGCGGAGGACGAGGAGTCCGGCGAGGCCATCGACGCGATGGCCGTGGCAGACCTGGTGCGGGCCGCGCTCGACGGCCGGTCCGACCTGTAGCGCGACGACGGAGCGATGGAGCAGACGATGAACGCCCCCACCGAGAACGCCCCCGCCAGCACTGTTGTGGAAGCACTCCGCGCCGCGATGAAGGAGGCCGACCGGCTGCGGCGACAGAATAGGATGTTCGTCGCCGCCGCCAGCGAACCGATCGCGATCGTCGGCATGGGCTGCCGGTTCCCCGGCGAGGTCCACTCGCCCGAGGGCCTGTGGGACCTGGTCGCGTCCGGCACCGACGCAATCTCCGCGTTCCCCACCGACCGCGGCTGGGACCTGGACGCGCTGCGCGACAGCACCACCGACGCACGCGACACCTCCGTCAGCCAGCGGGGCGGCTTCCTGAGCTGCGCCGCCGACTTCGACCCCGGCTTCTTCGGCATCTCGCCCCGCGAGGCGGTCACCATGGACCCCCAGCAGCGGCTGCTGCTGGAGACCGCCTGGGAGGCCGTCGAACGCTCCGGCATCGACGCCACGCGGCTGCGCGGCAGCCGCACCGGAGCCTTCATCGGCACCAACGGCCAGGACTACGCCTATCTGCTGGTGAGGTCGCTCGACGACGCGACCGGCGATGTCGGCACCGGTATCGCCGCCAGCGCCGTGTCGGGCCGGCTCTCGTACACGCTCGGCCTGGAGGGCCCCGCGATCACGGTCGACACCGCGTGCTCGTCCTCGCTGGTCGCCCTCCATCTCGCCGTGCAGTCCCTGCGCAACGGCGAGTGCGCGCTCGCCCTCGCGGGCGGCGTCAATGTGATGTCCACCCCGGGCTCGCTGGTCGAGTTCAGCAGGCAGGGCGGTCTCGCGCGGGACGGCCGGTGCAAGGCGTTCGCCGAGTCGGCCGACGGCACCGGCTGGTCGGAGGGCGCGGGCGTGCTGGTGCTGGAGCGGCTGTCGGACGCGCGGCGCAACGGACATCCGGTCCTCGCGGTGGTACGGGGCTCCGCCGTCAACCAGGACGGCGCCTCCAACGGTTTCACCGCGCCCAACGGCCCGTCACAGCAGCGGGTGATCCGCCAGGCGCTGGCCAACGCGGGACTGACCCCCGCCGAGGTGGACGCGGTGGAGGCCCATGGCACGGGGACCCCGCTGGGCGACCCCATCGAGGCGCAGAGCCTGCTCGCCGGCTACGGACAGGACCGTGAACGCCCGCTGTTCCTCGGGTCCGTCAAGTCCAACATCGGTCACACCCAGGCGGCTTCGGGTGTCGCGGGCGTGATCAAGACGGTGATGGCGATGCGGCACGGAGTGCTGCCGCGGACCCTGCACGTGGACGAACCGTCGTCGCACGTCGACTGGTCGGCGGGCAAGGTCGAACTGCTCACCGAGGCACGCGCCTGGCCGCGGGAGGACCGGCCGCGCCGTACGGGCGTCTCCTCGTTCGGCGTCAGCGGCACCAACGCGCATGTGATCATCGAAGAGGCGCCGCCCGCGGGGGCCGAGACCCCCGGACAGCCCGACGCGAGCGCCCCCGAACGGCGTGCGACGGCCCTGCCGTGGGTGATATCGGGCCGGACACCGGAAGCGCTGCGCGACCAGGCGGCCCTGCTGCTGGACCGGCTGGAGGGCGAACCCGGCCCGCGCCCGGTGGATGTGGCGCTCTCCCTGGCGACCACCAGGGCGAGTCTGGAACACCGTCTCGCGGTCGTGACCGACGAGGACGGCGGCGCCGGGAGGGCCGCGCTGGCGGCCTGGCTGGAGAGCGGCACGGCACCGGGGACCGTCGAGGGGACGGCCACGGGACGCCCCACCTGCGCGGTGCTGTTCTCGGGTCAGGGGTCGCAGCGGCTGGGTATGGGGCGTGAGCTGTACGGACGGTTCCCGGTCTTCGCGGAGGCGCTTGACTCCGTACTCGCCGTGCTGGACAGCGAGTTGGGTCGTCCGTTGCGCGAGGTGATCTGGGGCGAGGACCCTGATCTGCTGAACGGGACGGGTTGTGCTCAGCCGGCGTTGTTCGCGGTGGAGGTGGCGCTGTTCCGTCTGGTGGAGTCGTGGGGGGTGACCCCCGATTTCGTGGCGGGTCATTCGATCGGTGAGGTCGCAGCCGCTCATGTGGCGGGGGTGTTCTCGCTGGAGGACGCGTGCCGTCTGGTGGCGGCGCGTGCCTCGTTGATGCAGGCGCTTCCGTCCGGTGGTGCGATGGTCGCCGTACAGGCCACCGAGGACGAGATCCGTCCGCTGCTCTCCGGCCGGGTGTCGGTCGCGGCGGTCAACGGCCCCACGTCGGTGGTCATCTCGGGTGACGAGGACGCCACGCTGGAGGCCGCGGCCCGGCTGGAGCGGCAGGGCCGCAAGATCAGCCGTCTTCGGGTTTCGCACGCGTTCCATTCGCCGTTGATGGATCCGATGCTGGATGGGTTCCGTGCGGTGGTGGAGGGGTTGTCGTTCGCGGAGCCTTCGGTGCCGGTGGTGTCGAATGTGACGGGCCGTCTGGCGGCCGTGGGGGAGTTGTGTGCGGCGGAGTACTGGGTGCGGCATGTCCGTGAGGCGGTGCGGTTCGCGGATGGGGTGCGGGCGCTGGGTGAGCTGGGGGTGCGTACGTTCCTGGAGCTGGGTCCGGACGGTGTGCTGTCGGCCATGGCCCAGGAGTCGGTGCCCGAGAGTGCCCTGACCGTGCCCGTACTGCGCAAGGACCGGCCCGAGGAAGCCGCGGCGGTCGGTGCGCTCGCCCAGCTCCATGTGCACGGTGTGCGCGTGGAGTGGGGGGAGTTCTTCACCGGGACCGGCGCCGGCCCGGTGGATCTGCCGACCTATGCCTTCCAGCACGAACGGTTCTGGCCCCGGGCGACCTACCGGCCGGCGGACGCGGCCGGTCTCGGGCTGACCTCCGCGAACCACCCGCTGCTCGGCGCGGCCATGTCCGTCGCGGGCTCCGACGAACTCCTGCTGACCGGGACGCTGTCGCTGGCCACCCACCCCTGGCTGGCCGACCATGTCGTGGGCGGCATGGTGTTCTTCCCCGGCACCGGATTCCTCGAACTGGCCGTCCGCGCCGCCGACCAGGCCGGGTGCGACCGCGTCGAGGATCTGATGCTGGCCGCCCCGCTCGTCCTGCCCCGCGACGGCGCCGTCCAGATGCAGATCGCCGTCGGGGGAGCGGACGACGACGGGCGCAGGGAGCTGCGCTTCCACACCCGCCCCGCCGACGCGCCCGACGCGGAGTGGACGCCGCACGCCTCGGGGCGGATCGGCGGCGGAGAGCGGGTGATCGGCTTCGACGCCACCGTATGGCCGCCCAAGGGCGCGACCGTGGTGGATGTCGAGGGTCTCTACGACCGGTACGCGAGCAACGGCCTCGACTACGGGCCCGTCTTCCGGGGGCTGCGCGCGGTCTGGCGCCGGGGCGAGGAGATCTTCGCCGAGGTGGCGCTGCCGCGTGAAGCCGGTGACGCGGACGCCTATGGGGTCCACCCGGCGCTCCTCGACTCCGTTCTGCACAGCACGGTCTTCGCGAGCGCGGACGGCGACGACCGGAGTCTGCTGCCCTTCGCGTGGAACGGGGTCTCCCTGCACGCCTCGGGCGCGTCGACCCTGCGGGTCCGGGTGACCCCCGAGGGCCCCGACGCGGTTCGGCTGGCGGCGGTCGACGCCCAGGGCGAACCGGTGATCTCGGTGGAGTCACTGGTGCTCAGGGCCGCGGCACCTCCGGCCCAGGCCGACACCCGGCCCGAGGGGACCGACTCCCTCTTCCGGGTCGACTGGGTGCCGGAGCCGGCGCGGAGCGCGGCCCCGGAAACCGACTGGGTCGTGCTCGGCACCGATGAACTGGGGCTGACCGGCGCGCTCGCGGCGGCGGGCGCCGCCCGGCTGCGCGCCCCCGTCCGGAACCTCACCGAACTCGCCGCACTGACCGGACCCGCTGGACCCGTGACCGGACCGGCCGGGCCCGGTGCTGGACTGACCGGCCCCGCTGGACTGGCCGGATCCGCCGAACGCGTCGGATCCGCCGCCGCGTCAGGCCGCGACGACGAGGGCCTGCCGGGGATCGTGGTCGTCCCGCTCAAGGGCGACAGCGGGCGGAGCGCCGCATCCGCTCACGAACTCTCCCTGTACGTCCTGGAACTGATGCGGGAGTGGCTCGCTGACGAGCGGTTCGCCGGCTCCCGACTGGTCTTCGTCACCCGGGGCGCGGTCGAGGACGGCGCCCATGACCTCACCGATGTCGCCGCCTCCTCCGTATGGGGACTGGTCCGCTCCGCGCAGGCCGAGAACCCCGGCAGGTTCCTGCTGGTGGACGTGGACGGTACGGCGGAGTCCGCGGCCGCGTTCCTGGCACTGCCGGGACCGGCCGACTCCGACGAGCCGCAGTACGTCGTGCGCGCGGGCGCGGCGCGCGTCGGCCGGCTCGCACGGCTGGAGTCCGGTACGGGCCTGGTGCCGCCGGCCGGTGTGCCCTGGCGGCTGGACAGCCGGGCCAAGGGAAGTCTGGACGGGCTGACGCTGGCGCCCTTCCCCGAGGCGCTGGAGCCGCTGACGGGGCGAGAGGTCCGAGTCGGGGTCCGTGCGGCCGGGGTGAACTTCCGCGATGTCCTCAACGCGCTGGGCATGTACCCGGGCGACGCGGGGCTGTTCGGTTCCGAGGCGGCGGGTGTGGTGGTCGAGGCCGGTCCCGAGGTGACCGGCCTGCGGGTCGGTGACCGGGTCATGGGCATGCTCTTCGGTGGGTTCGGCACCCATGTGGTGGGCGACGAGCGCCGGATGATCCCCGTGCCCGAGGGATGGTCGTGGGAGACGGCGGCGTCGGTGCCGCTGGTGTTTCTGACGGCGTATCACGCGCTGGTCGAGCTGGCGGATCTGCGCCGGGGCGAGAAGGTGCTGGTCCATGCCGGTGCGGGTGGTGTGGGGATGGCGGCGATTCAGCTCGCGCGTCATCTGGGGGCCGAGGTCTTCGCGACGGCGAGCGAGAGTAAATGGGACGAGTTGCGCTCGCTGGGTGTGGCGGACGACCATATCGCCTCCTCCCGTACGACGGACTTCGAGGCCGCCTTTACACAGGTCATGGGCGGCGAGGGGATGGATGTCGTACTCAACTCCCTGGCCGGTGAGTTCGTCGACGCGTCGCTGCGGCTGCTGAGTGCGGACGGCCGGTTCCTGGAGATGGGCAAGACCGATGTCCGTGACCCCGCCGAGCTGCCGGTTGGGGTGAACTACCGCTCGTTCGATGTCGGCTGGGTGGATCCCGAGGGTATCCAGCGCATGCTGCTGGCCCTGAGGGACCTGTTCGACCAGGGAGCGCTGGAGCCGCTGCCGGTCCGCTCCTGGGATGTCCGGCGGGCCCGGGACGCGTTCCGCCATATGAGCCTGGCCAGGCATGTGGGCAAGATAGTGCTGAGCATGCCGCCGGTGTGGGACCCGGAGGGCACGGTCCTGATCACCGGTGGCACGGGCGGCCTGGGTGGTGTGCTGGCACGCCATGTGGTGGTTGAACATGGAATGCGCCATCTGTTGTTGACCAGCCGTCGTGGACCCGGCGCCGAGGGTGCCGAGGACCTGGCGGCGGAGCTGAGGGCTCTGGGCGCGGAGGTGTCGGTTGTCGCGTGTGATGCGGCGGACCGGGAGGCGCTGGCCGGTCTGCTGGCCTCGGTGCCGGCGGAGCATCCGCTCACAGCGGTGATCCACACGGCCGGTGTCCTGGACGACGGGATCATCGGCTCGCTGACGCCTGAGCGGCTGGACTCCGTACTGCGCCCGAAGGTGGACGCGGCCTGGCACCTCCACGAGCTGACCCGGCATCTCGATCTGGCCGCGTTCGTGCTCTACTCGTCCACGGCCGGGGTCATGGGCAGCCCCGGACAGGCCAACTACGCGGCGGGCAACACCTTCCTCGACGCGCTGGCGGCCCACCGGCGTGGACGGGGCCTGCCCGGCCTCTCGCTCGCCTGGGGCGCCTGGGAGCAGGGCGTGGGCATGACCAGCACCCTGGCGGACCACGACGTCCGCCGGGTCGGCGGCTCCGGAATGCCGCTGCTCTCCGTCGAGCGGGGGCTCGCCCTGTTCGACGCGGCCACCGCGAGCGACGAGGCCCTGGTGGTGCCGCTCGGCATCGGCGGCGGCGCGATCCCCTCGTCGGCCGGCGTCCCCGCGATCCTGCGGGGTCTCGTACGGACCGGCCGCCGCGCCGCGAAGGGCGGCGCCGCGAGCGTCTCCCGGTCGGGACTGGTCGAGCGGCTGACCGCGCTCCCTGAGAACGAGCGGCCCCGGCTGCTCACCGATCTGGTGCGCACCGAGGCCGCCGCCGTCCTCGCGCACTCCTCGTCCGAGGCGATCGCCGTGGAACGGGAGTTCCGCCAGCTCGGCTTCGACTCACTGACCGCTGTCGAACTGCGCAACCGGCTCTCGTCCGCCACCGGACTGATCCTGCCCGCCACCCTCATCTTCGACTACCCCACCCCCGCGCGGCTCGCCGCGCATCTGCTGGACGAACTGGTCGGCGTGGAGGGCATCACGGCGGTCACCGCGCGCGAGTCGGCCGACGGCGCCGGTACCACCGACGACGATCCGATCGCCGTCGTCGGGATGAGCTGCCGCTTCCCCGGCGGTGTCGAATCCCCCGAAGGACTCTGGGAACTGGTTCTCTCCGGAGAGGACGCCATCTCCGGCTTCCCCACCGACCGGGGCTGGCAGAGCGACCCGTCCATCGCCGCCTCCCAGGGACAGGGCGGATTCCTGCGCGACGTGGCCGACTTCGACGCCGGATTCTTCGGTATCTCGCCCCGTGAGGCACTGGCCATGGACCCCCAGCAGCGCGTACTCCTCGAAGTCTCCTGGGAGGCGGCGGAACGCGCCGGGATCGACCCGGCGACCCTGCGCGGCAGCCGTACCGGGGTCTTCGTCGGGGTGAGCGGCCAGGACTACGCGGGACTGGTGCTGCGCTCCAAGGACGACATGGCGGGCCACGCGACCACCGGTCTCGCGGTCAGCGTCGTCTCCGGGCGGCTGGCGTACGCCCTCGGGCTCGAAGGCCCCGCGATGTCCGTCGACACGGCCTGCTCGTCGTCCCTCGTCTCGCTGCATCTCGCCGCCCAGGCGCTGCGCGGCGGCGAGTGCTCGCTCGCCCTGGCGGGCGGGGTGACGGTGATGACCACCTCCGCCAACTTCGCCGGTTTCTCCCGGATGGGCGGGCTGGCGGGCGACGGCCGCTGCAAGGCGTTCTCCGACTCGGCCGACGGCACCGGATGGTCCGAGGGCGCGGCGGTCCTGGTCCTGGAGCGGCTGTCCGACGCGCGGCGCAACGGCCATCAGGTACTGGCGGTCGTCCGGGGCAGCGCGGTCAACCAGGACGGCGCCTCCAACGGGCTGACCGCGCCCAACGGCCCCGCCCAGCAGCGGGTGATCCGGCAGGCGCTCGCCAACGCGGGACTCTCGCCCTCCGACGTGGACGCGGTGGAGGCCCATGGCACCGGGACCCCGCTGGGCGACCCGATCGAGGCGCAGGCGCTGCTGGCCACCTACGGCCAGGACCGTGACACCGCCCGGCCGCTCCTGCTCGGCTCCGTCAAGTCGAACATCGGCCACACCCAGGCCGCCGCCGGCGCCGCCGGGCTGGTCAAGATGGTGATGGCGCTCCGCCACGGCACCCTGCCCCGCACCCTCCATCTCACCGAGCCGTCGACCCATGTCGACTGGTCGGCCGGGGCCGTCGAACTGCTGGCGGACACCACCCCCTGGCCGGAGACCGGGCGCGCCCGCCGGGCCGGCGTCTCGTCCTTCGGCATCAGCGGTACGAACGCCCATGTGGTCCTGGAGCAGGCCGACCCGGTGACGGACGACGGCGACCGGGCCCCGGCCGCGCCCGGCGGCCCGGCGCTCGCACCCGAGCGGGTCCCCGGTGTCGTTCCCTGGCTCGTGTCGGCCAGGAGCGAAGCGGCGCTGAACGGTCAGATCGAGCGGATCAGGGCCCTCGCGGGGGAGCCGCCGACGCCGGGGGAGCGGTCGGAGCGGTGGGAATCCCCCGGGAGCGGGGGCGGATCCCCCGTCGACATCGGTTTCTCACTGGCGACGGGCCGGTCGCTGTTCGAGCACCGCGCCGTACTGCTGGCGGGCGATGAGGGCCTCAGGGAGATCGCCCGGGGGCAGGCCACCGAGCGGTCGACGGCGGTGCTGTTCTCCGGCCAGGGCTCGCAGCGGCTCGGGATGGGACGGGAGCTGTACGGACGGTTCCCGGTGTTCGCCGAGGCGCTGGACTCCGTACTGGCCTCGCTGGACGCGGAGTTGGACCGTCCGTTGCGCGAGGTGATCTGGGGCGAGGACCCGGAACGGCTGAACGGGACGGCCTTCACCCAGCCGGCGCTGTTCGCCGTCGAGGTCGCGCTGTACCGGCTCGTGGAGTCATGGGGCGTCACGCCCGGCTTCGTCGCGGGCCACTCGATCGGTGAGATCGCCGCCGCCCATGTGGCGGGAGTCTTCTCGCTGGAGGACGCGTGCCGTCTGGTGGTGGCGCGCGGCGCGCTGATGGAGGCACTGCCCGAGGGCGGTGCGATGGTCGCCGTCCAGGCCACCGAGGACGAGGTCGTCCCGTATCTCTCCGGTCTCTCCGGTCTCTCCGGTCTCTCCGGCCGGGTGTCGGTCGCGGCGGTCAACGGCCCCTCCTCGGTGGTCCTCTCCGGCGACGAGGACACGGTCCTGGAGATCGCCGCCCGGCTGGCCGGCCAGGGCCGCAGGACGACCCGGCTCCGGGTCTCGCACGCCTTCCACTCCCCGCTGATGGACCCGGTGCTCGACCGGTTCCGCGCGGTGGCCGAAGGACTGACGTACCGGGAGCCCGCTCTTCCCGTGGTGTCGACCCTCACGGGCGGACTCGCGTCCGCCGAGGAGCTGTGCTCGGCCGAGCACTGGGTACGGCATGTCCGTGAGACGGTCCGCTTCGCCGACGGCGTCCGGACCCTCGCCGGTCAGGGGGCCACCGTATTCCTGGAGCTGGGTCCCGACACCGTCCTGTCCGCCCCGGCGCGGGAGTCCCTGCCCGTGGACGCCGTGGTGGTCCCGGCGCTCCGCGAGGGCCAGGGGGAGGAAGCCGCCCTGGTCACGGCGGTGGCCCGGCTCCACGCGGCCGGTGCCTCCGTCAACTGGGCGGCGTTCTTCGCGGGGACGGGCGCCCGGCGGGTGGATCTGCCGACCTACGCCTTCCAGCGCGAGCGGTTCTGGCCCGAGGTGGCCGGGGCGGAGCCGGCGGAGGGTACGGACCCGGTCGACGCCGAGTTCTGGGCCGCCGTGGAGCGGGAGGATCTGGAGTCCCTGGCGGCCAGGTTCGAGGTGGACGGCGGATCGCTCGGCGCCGTGCTGCCCGCCCTGTCGTCATGGCGCACGCGGCGCAGGCTCCGGTCGACCGTGGACGCGTGGCGCTACCGCGAGGCCTGGCAGCCGCTGACGCTCCCGACCGCCCCGGCCACGCCGCCCGGCACCGTGCCCGCCGGCACCTGGCTGGTGCTCGCCCCGGCGGACGGGGTCGCCGGCACCTGGGTGACCTCGCTGATCGACGCCCTGGGCCCGGCCGCCGTACGGGTGACCGCCCACGCCACGGACAGCGCCGAGGTCACGGACAGCGCCGAGGTCACGGACGGTACGGACGGCACTGTCGGCACCGAGGGCGCGGCCGGCACCGTCGGCACCGAGGGCGCGGCCGGCGGTGGCGGTACCGGCCGTACCGGCCGTACCGGCGGTATCGACCGCGCCGCTCTCGCCGCGCAGCTCGCCGCCGCCGCTGCCTCGGACGGCGACGGTCTCGCGGGCGTGGTGTCCCTGCTCGCGCTGGACGAGTCGTCCGACGCGGCCGGGGTGTCCGCCGGACTGCTCGCCACCGCCACCCTGGTCCAGGCGCTCGGTGACGCGGGGGTCGCGGCCCCGCTCTGGACCGTCACACGCGGCGCGGTACGAGCCGTGCCCTCCGAGCCACCGCCCGCTCCCGCACAGGCCGCCGTCTGGGGGCTCGGCCGGGTCGCCGCGCTGGAACACCCACGGCGCTGGGGCGGTCTTGTCGATCTCCCCGGAGAACTGGACGAGCGCGCCCTGCGCCGGTTCGTCGCCGTACTGACCGGCACGGGTGACGAGGACCAGCTCGCGATCCGCGCCTCGGGCGTCTTCGGCCGCAGGATGCTGCCCGCCCCGGCCGCGGACTCCGCCGTGGAGAGCGAGGCGCGCTGGGAGCCCTCCGGCACCGTGCTCATCACCGGCGGTACCGGCGCGCTCGGCGCGCGGGTGGCCCGTCGGCTCGCGAGCGAGGGCGCCCGGCATCTCGTGCTGCTGAGCCGCCGGGGTCCCGCCGCGCCCGGCGCGGACGAGCTGGTGGCCGAACTGACCGGGCTCGGCGCCCGGACCACCGTCACCGCCTGCGATGTGGCCGACCGGGACGAGCTGGCGCGGGCGATCGGGGCGATCCCGGAGGACTGCCCGCTGACGGGGGTGGTGCATACGGCGGGTGTGCTGGACGACGGCGTACTGGCCGGACTGACGGCGGAACGGTTCGGTCCGGTGTTCCGCGCGAAGGTGGCCTCCGCCCTGCTGCTGGACGAACTGACCCGTGATCACGCTCTCTCCGCGTTCGTCCTGTTCTCCTCGGTGGCGGGTGCCGTGGGCAACCCCGGACAGGCGAACTACGCGGCGGCGAACGCGGCGCTCGACGCGCTGGCCGAGGGGCGACGGACACGCGGACTCCCCGCGACCTCCGTCGCCTGGGGCGCGTGGGACGGCGGGGGCATGGCCGACCGTGCCGGAGCGGACGGGGGCCGTGCCGGCACGCACACCTCCGGCCACGGGAGCGCCGGTACGAACGCCCCGGGCCGACCGCGTTCCGGCGCGAACGACCCGGGCGGGCGCCGTACTTCGGGCGCCCTCGATCCCGAACTGGCCGTCTCCGCCCTCCTGCGGGTGGTGGCCGAGCCGGAACCGACCGTCGTTCTCGCCGACCTCCAGCGGCCGGATCTGCTCACCGCGCTGCTGAGCCTGCGGCCCAGCCCGCTCCTCGCCGAACTGCCCGCCGCGCGACACGCGCTGAAGACCGTGCGGGAAGCGCGCCGGGAGACCGGGGCGGCGGCCTCCGGACTGCGGGAGCGGCTGCACGCGGCCCCGCAGGACGAGCGGCCGGCCGTGCTGCTGGGCCTGGTCCGTACCCACTGCGCCGCGGTGCTCGGTCATACCGGACCCGAGGCGATCAGGGGCGACAAGGCATTCCGCGATCTCGGGTTCGACTCGCTGACCGCGGTGGAGCTGAGCGGCCGGCTCGCCGCGCTGACCGGTCTGGCGCTCCCGGCCAGCCTGGTGTTCGACTACCCCACCCCCCGGGCGCTGGCGGACCGGCTGCTCACCGAACTGCTCGGTGAGCGGGCCGCCGACCGGACATCCGCCCCGGCCGTCCCGGCCACCGCGCGGTCCACCGCCCCCGACGACGACCCGATCGTCGTCGTCGGTATGGCATGCCGGTTCCCCGGCGGGGTCCGGTCGCCCGAGGACCTGTGGCGGATGCTTGCCGAGGGCCGCGACGGGATCGCCGGATTCCCCACCGACCGCGGCTGGAACCTCGATGTCCTCGCGGGCGACGGCCAGGGCCGCAGCGCCACCCGCGCGGGCGGATTCCTCTACGAGGCCGCGGAGTTCGACCCGGGGTTCTTCGGGATCTCGCCGCGCGAGGCGCTCGCCATGGATCCGCAGCAGCGGCTGCTGCTGGAGGTGGGCTGGGAGGCGTTCGAGCGGACCGGCACCGACCCGGCCGCGCTGCGCGGCAGCAGGACCGGTGTCTTCGTCGGCACCAACGGCCAGGACTACGCCCATCTGATCCTGCGGGCGAGCGAGGACGTCGAGGGCCACGCGGGCACCGGTCTGGCGGCCAGTGTCATCTCCGGCAGGCTGTCCTACGCCTTCGGCTTCGAGGGCCCGGCGGTCACCGTGGACACCGCCTGCTCCTCCTCGCTGGTCGCCCTGCACTGGGCCGCCCAGGCGCTCAGGAGCGGTGAGTGCTCCATGGCGCTGGTCGGCGGGGTCACCGTGATGTCGACCTCGACGAGCTTCGCCGGGTTCACCCGGCAGGGCGGTCTCGCGCCCGACGGCCACTGCAAGGCCTTCTCCGACACGGCCGACGGCACCGGCTGGTCCGAAGGCGTCGGCGTGCTGGTCGTCGAACGGCTCTCGGACGCGCGGCGCGAGGGACACGAGATCCTGGCGGTGCTGCGCGGGTCCGCGATCAACCAGGACGGCGCGTCGAACGGACTGACCGCCCCGAACGGCCCCTCCCAGCAGCGGGTGATCCGCCAGGCCCTCGCCGCCGGCGGACTGACACCGGCGGACGTGGACGCGGTGGAGGCGCACGGTACGGGCACCACCCTGGGCGACCCCATCGAGGCGCAGGCACTGCTCGCCACGTACGGGCGTGAGCGCGACCCGGAGCGTCCGCTGCTGCTCGGCTCGGTGAAGTCGAACCTCGGCCACACCCAGGCCGCCGCCGGGGTCGCGGGGGTGATGAAGATGGTGCTGGCGCTCCGGCACGGCCGGCTGCCGAAGACCCTCCATGTGACGGAGCCCTCGACCCGGGTGGACTGGTCCTCGGGCGCGGTGGAACTGCTGACCGAGCAGAAGGAGTGGCCCCGGACCGGCCGGGTGCGGCGGGCGGGTGTGTCGTCCTTCGGGATCAGCGGCACCAACGCGCACGTGGTGCTGGAACAGGCCCCGCCGGACGGGACGGCCGTCCCGCCCACGGCTCCCGCACCGGCGCCGGCGTCGGCGGCACCGGCGGTGGTACCCGCGGTGGTGCCGTGGCCGGTCTCGGCCAGGAGCGGGGCCGCCCTGCGCGCACAGACGGCGCGACTGCGCTCCTTCGCGGCCGGACGACCCGAACTCACCCCGGCCGACATCGGTTTCTCCCTGTGCACGAGCCGGTCGGTGTTCGAGCACCGGGCGGTCCTGCTGGCGACCGAGGAGGGCATCTCGGAGGTCGCCGGGGCCGGGGCGGAGGCGGCCGAGCGGCCCTCGGCGGTGCTCTTCTCCGGCCAGGGCTCCCAGCGCCTCGGCATGGGACGCGAGCTGTACGAGCGGTTCCCGGTCTTCGCGGACGCGCTGGACTCCGTACTGGCCCATCTGGACGCCCGGTTGGACGGCCGGGCCCGTCCGCTGCGCGAGGTGATCTGGGGGGACGACGCCGGGGAGCTGAACCGGACCGCCGTCACCCAGCCCGCCCTGTTCGCGATCGAGGTGGCGCTCTTCCGGCTGGTCGAATCCTGGGGCGTCGCACCGGACTTCGTGGCGGGCCACTCCATCGGCGAACTGGCCGCCGCCCATGTGGCCGGGGTCCTCGGACTCTCCGACGCCTGCCGTCTGGTGACGGCCAGGGCCCGGCTGATGGACGCGCTGCCCGTGGGCGGCGCCATGGTCGCGGTCCAGGCGACGGAGGAGGAGGCCGTCGCGCTGCTGTCCGAGGGGGTGTCGCTCGCCGCGGTCAACGGACCCCGGTCGGTGGTGCTCTCGGGCGACGAGGACCGTGTCCTGAGGACGGCCGGACGCCTGGCCGCCGAGGGGCGCAGGACGGCACGGCTCCCGGTGAGCCACGCCTTCCACTCGCCGCTGATGGATCCGATGCTGGACGAGTTCCGCGCGGTCGCGGCGGACCTGACCTTCGCGGAACCGTCGGTGCCGGTCGTCTCGAACGTGACCGGCGCGCTCGCGACCGCCGCCGAGCTGTGCTCGCCCGAGTACTGGGTACGGCATGTCCGCGAGACCGTACGCTTCGCCGACGGCGTACGGACCCTGACCGGGGCGGGAGTGACCTCCTTCCTCGAACTGGGCCCGGACGGGGTGCTCTCCGCCCTGGTCCGTGAGTCCGTACCGGACAGCGCGGTCGTGGTGCCCGTCCTGCGCAAGGACCGGTCGGAGGAGCTGACCGCCGTCACCGCGCTCGCCCGGCTCCACACCCACGGAACCCCCGCCGACTGGTCGGGGATCTTCGCGGGGACAGGTGCGCGCCGGGTGGAACTGCCGACCTACGCCTTCCAGCGCGAGCGGTTCTGGCCGTCGCTCCCGGCGGCCCCGGGCGACGCCTCCGGTCCCGGACCGGTGGCCGCGGGCCACCCGCTGCTGGACACGGCCACGACCGTGGCGGGCACCGGCGAGGTGGTGCTGACCGGCCGGCTGTCCGTGCGGTCCCACTCCTGGCTGCTGGACCGTGCGGCCGGGGGAGGCGCGGCCCTGCCGGCGGCCGCCTTCGCCGAACTGGCCGTACGGGCCGGGGACGAGGCGGACTGCGACACGGTGGAGGAACTGACCGTCGCCACGGGGCTCTTCGTGCCCGAGGAGGGCACCGTACGGATCCAGGCGCGCGTGGCCGCCGCCGACGGGACGGGCCGCCGCGCGCTGACCGTGCACACGCGCGCCGAGGCCGACACCGATCTGCCGTGGACCCTGCACGCGACCGGTGTGCTGACCGCCGGACACCGGTCGCGGGAACGGGAGTTGGACGCCGGGCCCTGGCCGCCCGCGGGAGCCGTCCCGGTGGACCTGGACATGAACGGCCCGGACCCGGACGGCCTGGACACCGACGACTTGGACATGAACGGCCCGGACCCGGACGGCCCGGACACCGACGGCCTGGACCCCGGCGGCACCTCCGGTGCCTCCGGCCTCCGGGCGGCCTGGCTCCACGGCGGCGAGATCTTCGCCGAGGTGGCCCTCGCCGAGGAGGCCGCTGAGCACGGGGCGTTCACGCTGCACCCGGCCCTGCTGACGGCCGCCGTCCGGGCGGCGGGCCTGCTGGGCACGGACCGTACGGACCGTACGGACACCCCCGATAACCCCAGCAGCACCGATAACCCCAGCAGCACCGACAGCACCCCGGCCGGCCCGGCAGGACCGCTCGCCGGGACCGTCCCGGTCGTATGGCGGGGCATGACGCTCCACGCGGGCGCCGCCACGGCACTACGGGTACGGCTGGCCGCGACCGGCCGGGACACCGTGGAGCTGACGGCGGCCGACGAGGAGGGCGCCCCGGTGCTCTCGGTGCGTTCGCTGACCCTGCGCCCGGCCTCCGAGGCGATGGCCGGGGCCCTGGCCGACGAGGCCCGGCCGGGACCGTTGTTCGGTCTCGACTGGGTGCCCGCCCCGGCGGCGCCGACGGCCCCCGCCTCCCCCGAAGGCCCGCGCTGGGCGCTCCTCGGCACCGGCGCGCCGGCTCCGCAGAGCGCCCTCGCGCCGGGGGACGGGCCCCTCCCCGTACGCGCCGGATCCCTGGCCGAACTCCTCGGCGCCGCGGACCCCGTGCCGGATCTCGTCCTGGTCCCGGTGATGGCCCCGGTGACCGGCGATCCGGCGGACCACCGGGCGACGGCCCGTCAGGACCGGGCGGAACCGGAATCCCTGCCCGCCCGGGTCCGCGCGCTCACGGGCACCGTGCTGGACCTGCTGCGCGCGTGGTCGGCCGACCGGCGGACCGACGGATCGCGGCTGGTGTTCGTCACCCGGGGCGCGGTCGCGGCCGGTCCCGGGGACGGCGTGCCGGATCTGGCCGCGGCGCCCGTGTGGGGCCTGGTCCGCTCCGCCCAGGCGGAGCACCCGGGCAGCTTCCTCCTGCTCGACCTGGACGATGCCCCCGGTACGGAGGACGGTCGCACCACGGACTCCCTCCGCGCCGCCCTCCGTACCGCCCTGCCGCTCCTGCCCGCCCTGCTGGACGCCGGGGAGACCCAGGCGGTGGTGCGCGGGAACGCGGTGCGGGTGGCCCGGCTGACACGGCTGCCCCGGGGCCGTACCCCGTCGCCCGAGCACGGGATCCGCTCCTGGAACCGTGACGGTACGGTCCTGGTCACCGGCGGTACGGGCGCCCTCGGCGGCGAGCTGGCACGCCATCTCGTGGCCGGGCACGGCATCAAACATCTGCTGCTCGTGGGGCGGCGCGGCCCCGACGCGCCCGGCGCGAGGGAACTCCGGGCCGAACTGGCCTCCCTGGGCGCCGAGGTGACCGTCGCCGCCTGCGATGTCGCCGACCGCACGGCGCTGGACGGGCTGCTGGCGGGCGTACCGGCCGAGCACCCCTTGACCGCCGTGGTGCACACCGCCGGGGTGCTGGGCGACGCCACCATTGGCTCGCTGACACCCGCCCTGATGGACCGGATACTGCGTCCGAAGGTGGACGCGGCGTGGCATCTGCACGAGGCGACCCGCGATCTCGGGCTGGCCGGGTTCGTCCTGTACTCCTCGGTCGCCGCCATCACCGGGGGCCCGGGACAAGGCAACTACGCCGCCGCCAACGCGTTCCTGGACGCGCTGGCCGCCTCCCGTGCCGCCCTCGGGCTGCCCGCCGTCTCCCTGGCGTGGGGGCCGTGGGCCCGGGAGGGCGGGGGGATGACCGGCGCCCTGAGCGACGCGGACCGGGGACGGTTGGCCCGCTCGGACCTGGCGCCGCTGCCCGTCGGGACAGGGCTCGCGCTGTTCGACGCCGCGACCGCCCGCGACGAGGCACTGCTCATCCCGGTGCTGGTCGACGGGGAAGCGGGGGAGCGGGCGGCGCGCGGCACGGCCGAGATCCCGGCGATCCTGCGCGGGCTGCTCCGCGGGCGTCGCCGCACGGCCGCCGCCGCACGCGGACGCGCCACAGGCCCGGCCGAGCGGCCGGCCGGGCCGGGCGAGGAGGAGCGGGAACTCCACCTCCTCGAACTGGTACGGGCCGAGACCGCCGGCGTACTCGGGCACACCAGCCCGGACGCGATCCCGGCCGACCGGGACTTCAGCAGGCTGGGCTTCGACTCCCTGATGGCGGTGGAACTGCGCACCCGGCTGACCGCGCGTACCGGCGTACGGCTCTCCGCCACCCTCGTGTTCGACCATCCGACCCCGGTCGCCGTCGCCCGGCATCTGAGGTCGGAGCTGCTGGGCGACACCGCGCGGGACGGGGATCCGTCGCCGCTGGCCGCGCTCGACCGGCTGGAGGCGGCGCTCACCGAGGACGCGCTCGACGAGGTCACCAGGAGCGGGGTCGCCGGACGGCTGCGGCATCTGCTCGCGCGGTGGGAGGGATCCGGCGAGGCGGACGGCGGACTCGTCGTCACGGAACGGATCGAGGCCGCCAGCGCCGACGAGGTGTTCGCCTTCATCGACAACGAGCTGGGCCGTTCGACGGGGTCCTGACCCCCGGCCCGCCCCTCCGGCCCCCGACCCGGGGTCCGGCCCCCGCCCGTCCCACCGCGCCGCCCCGCGTCACCACCCCGGACCCGCCCCCGCTTCTTTGCCGCAGGTCCCCCGCCCCGGCCGCACTCCCTTCGCACGCGAAACATCTCAGGAAGGTTCACGGACCATGCCGGACGAAAAGAAACTCGTCGATTACCTGAAGTGGGTCACGGCGGATCTGCACCAGACCCGCCAACGGCTCCAGGAAGCCGAATCCGGCCGCCACGAACCGGTGGCGATCGTCGGAATGGGATGCAGGTTCCCCGGCGGCGTCCGGACCCCGGAGGACCTGTGGGAGCTGCTCGCCGCGGGCCGCAGCGCGATCTCCGGCTTCCCCACCGACCGGGGCTGGGACCTGGAGACCCTCGCCGGTGACGGGCCCGGGCGCAGCGCCACCCAGGAGGGCGGCTTCCTGCACGAGGCACCGGAGTTCGACCCCGGTTTCTTCGGGATCCCGCCGCGCGAGGCGCTCGCCATGGACCCGCAGCAGCGGCTGCTCCTGGAGGTCTCCTGGGAGGCGATCGAGCGCTCCGGCATCGACCCGGTCACCCTGCGCGGCAGCAGGACCGGGGTGTTCGTGGGCACCAACGCCCAGGACTACGCGCATCTCGTCCTCGCCTCGCGGGACGACATGGGCGGCTACGCGAGCAACGGCCTCGCGGCGAGCGTCCTGTCGGGCAGGCTGTCCTTCGTCCTCGGGCTCGAAGGGCCCGCCGTCACACTCGACACGGCGTGCTCGTCGTCGCTGGTGACCCTCCATCTCGCCGCGCAGGCCGTACGGAACGGCGAGTGCGCGCTGGCGCTGGCCGGCGGTGTCACGGTCATGGCGACCTCGGCGAGCTTCGCCGGGTTCAGCGTCCAGGGCGGACTCGCCGCCGACGGGCGGTGCAAGGCGTTCTCCGACGCGGCCGACGGTACCGCCTGGTCCGAGGGCGTCGGCATGCTCATGGTCGAGCGCCTCTCCGATGCCCGGCGCAACGGACACCCCGTCCTCGCGGTGCTGCGCGGCAGCGCCGTCAACCAGGACGGCGCGTCCAACGGTCTGAGCGCGCCCAACGGTCCGTCGCAGCAGCGGGTCATCCGCCAGGCCCTGGCCTCCGCCGGGCTCTCCCCGGCGGATGTGGACGCGGTCGAGGCGCACGGTACGGGCACCACCCTGGGCGATCCGATCGAGGCGGGCGCCCTGCTCGCCGCCTACGGCAGGGACCGCGATCCCCGGCACCCGCTGCGGCTCGGCACGGTCAAGTCGAACATCGGCCACACCCAGGCCGCGGCCGGGGTCGCGGGCGTGATGAAGATGGTCCTGGCGCTCCGCAACGGCGTGCTGCCGGGGACCCTCCATGTCGACGCGCCCTCCTCGCACGTGGACTGGTCGGCCGGTGACGTACGGCTGCTGACCAAGGCGGTCGAGTGGCCCGGGGGCGACCGGGTGCGCCGCGCCGGTGTGTCGTCGTTCGGGATCAGCGGCACCAACGCGCATGTGATCGTCGAGGAGGCGCCGCCCCCGGGGGCGGCGGACCCCCGGCCGGAGGACGGCCGGGAACGGACACCGGACGTGGTGGCGGGGACCGTGCCGTGGCCCGTCTCGGCCAGAAGCGCGGCGGCACTCGACGCGCAGCTCGACCGGATCCGGCCCCTCGCCGACGGAACTCCGGAATCCGGCTCCTGCCCGGCGCGGTCCCGCCCCCTCGACATCGGGTACTCACTGGCGACGACCCGCTCGGCCTTCGAGCACCGGGCGGTGCTGCTGGCCCGCGCCGACGGCGAGCCGCCGGTCGAGGCGGCCCGGGGTGTCACCGCCAAGGGCCCGCTGGCCGTGCTCTTCTCCGGCCAGGGATCGCAGCGGCTCGGCATGGGAAGGGAGCTGTACGCGCGCTTCCCCGTCTTCGCGGAGGCGCTGGACTCCGTACTGGCAGAGCTGGACCGGGAACTGGACCGTCCGCTGCGCGAGGTGATGTGGGGCGACGACCCGGGCCTCCTGGACGACACCGGTTTCACCCAGCCCGCGCTGTTCGCCGTCGAGGTCGCGCTGTACCGGCTGGCCCGCTCCTGGGGCGTCACGCCGGACTTCCTGGCCGGTCACTCCGTCGGGGAGATCGCGGCCGCCCATGTGGCCGGGGTGTTCCCGCTCGCCGACGCGTGCCGGCTGGTGGCCGCGCGGGCCCGGCTGATGCGCGCGCTTCCCGCCGGCGGCGCGATGGTGGCGGTACGGGCCACCGAGGACGAGGTCGCCCCGCTGCTGACGGACGGGGTCTCCCTCGCGGCGGTCAACGGCCCGGAGGCCGTCGTCGTCTCCGGTGCCGAGGACGCGGTGAACGCCATCGCGGAGCGGTTCGCGGCCCAGGGCCGCAGGACCACCCGGCTCTCGGTGAGCCACGCCTTCCACTCCCCGCTGATGGAGCCGATGCTCGACGAGTTCCGCGCCGTGGTGGCGGGGCTGGCCTTCGGAGAGCCGGCCGTACCGGTCGTCTCCAATCTGACCGGTGAACCCGCCTCGGCGGCCGAACTCGGCTCCCCCGACTACTGGGTCCGCCATGTCCGGGAGACCGTACGGTTCGGCGACGGGGTGCGGACCCTGGCCGCGCGGGGCGTACGGACCTTTCTGGAGCTGGGCCCGGACGGGGTGCTCTCCGCCCTCGTACCGGACTGCCTCCAGGACCCGGAGACCACCGGCCCCGGGACCACCGGCCCGGCGACCACGGGCACGGAGATCGCGGGCCCGGGGACCACCGGCATCGGCATCACCGCGCTGCCCGTGCTGCGCGGGGACCGCTCCGAGGAGACCACGGCCCTCACCGCGCTCGCCGGTCTGTATGTACGGGGGATCCCGGTCGACTGGGCCGAACTGTTCTCCGGCACGGGCGCGCGGCGGGTGGAGCTGCCGACGTACGCGTTCCAGCGCGAGCGGTACTGGCCCACCGTCAGGGCGGTGCCCGGGGACGCCTCGGCCCTGGGACTGGCCTCCGCCGGGCATCCGCTGCTCGGCGCCGCCGTGACGATCGCGGAGTCCGACGAGACCGTACTGACCGGCAGTCTGTCGGTGCGCTCGCACCCCTGGCTGGGCGACCACCGGATCGGGGGCCGGACCGTGCTGCCGGGCACGGCCTTCGCCGAACTGGCGATCAGGGCCGGGGACCAGTCGGGGCACGGCCGGGTGGCGGAACTGACCCTGCTCGCCCCGCTCGTGCTGCCCGAGCACGGCGCGGTCACCACCCAGGTGCGGGTCGGCGCGGCCGACGGCTCGGGACACCGCACGGTGACGGTCCACTCCCGCCCCGCGGACCAGGACGGCCGGGACGGCGCGGCGTGGACGACGCACGCGCGCGGTGTGCTCTCCCCGGCGGACGGTCCCGGCGAGGACGGCGCCGGGTTCGACACCGCCGAGTGGCCGCCGCGTGACGCGAAACCGGTCGAGCCCGCCGGACTCCACGAGCGGCTCCGCGCCGCGGGACTCGGCCATGGACCCGTCTTCCAGGGACTCACCGGCCTCTGGCGGCGCGCGGGCGAGGTGTTCGCCGAGGTGGCGCTGCCCGCGGGGGCCGAGGACGCCGCCGCGTTCGGGATCCACCCGGCGCTGCTGGACGCCGCGCTCCGGGCGGCGGGCGCCCTCGACGCGGACGGCACGCCCCCCGCCCCCGTTCCGCTCGCGTGGAGCGGACTCACCCTGCACGCGGCGGCGGCCTCCGCCCTGCGCGTACGGATCACCGCCACCGGCCAGGACACGGTGGCGCTGAGCGCCGTCGACGCGGCGGGAGCCCCGGTGCTCACGGTGGACTCGCTGCTGCTCGGCCCGGTCGGCGGACAGCCGGCCCCCGCACCCGCCGGGAGCGGCACGGAACCGGGCGCGCTGTACGCCCTCGACTGGGTGCCCGCCGCCGGCGCGGTGCCCGTCACCGGCACCCGCTGGGCGGTCGTCGGCGCCGACGAACTCGACCTGGGATACGCGATGCACCGCGCCGACGAGACCGTCAGCGCCTACGCGGAGTCCCTGACCGGCGCGGTCGGCGACAGCGGTGTCGCCCCCGATGTCTTCCTGGTGCCCGTGGTCGGCGATCCCGCCCTGGGCGGACCCGAGTCGGTGCGCGCCCTGACCTCCTGGGTGCTGGGCCTGCTCCAGGAGTGGCTGGACGAGCCCCGGCTCGCGGGCTCGCGGATGGTCTTCGTCACGCGCGGCGCCGTCGCCCTCGACGGCGAGGACGTCCAGGACCTGGCCGCCGCCGCGGTCTGGGGCCTCGTACGGTCGGCGCAGACCGAGAACCCGGGCAGCTTCCTGCTGGTCGACATGGACGACGCCTTCCTGTCGGCCGGCGTGCTGCCCGGAGTGCTCGCCCTGGACGAACAGCAGACGGTGGTACGCGCCAACTCCGTGCGCGTCGGGCGGCTGACCCGGCTGCCCGAGAACGAGGCACCCCCCGAGAACGAGGCACCCTCCGCGGCCGAGGGCACGGCGCGCCCCTGGAACCCCGACGGCACCGTACTGATCACGGGCGGTACGGGCGGTCTCGGCGGACAGCTCGCGCGCCATCTCGCCGCCGAGCACGGCGTACGGCATCTCCTGCTGGCCAGCCGGCGCGGCCCCGAGGCGCCCGGCGCGGCACAACTGCTGGCCGACCTGGCGGAACGGGGCGCCGAGGCCCGTGCGGTCGCCTGCGACGTGGGCGACCGGGACGCGGTCTCCGCGCTGCTCGCGGCCGTCCCCGACAGCCATCCGCTGACCGCGGTCGTGCATACCGCCGGTGTGCTGGACGACGCGCTGACCGGCTCACTGACCCCAGAGCTGCTGGACCGCGTCCTGCGGCCCAAGGCCGACGCCGCCTGGTATCTGCACGAGGCCACCCGCGAACTGGACCTGTCCGCGTTCGTGCTGTACTCGTCCGTCTCCGGGGTGGTGGGCAGCCCCGGACAGGGCAACTACGCCGCAGCCAACGTCTATCTGGAGGCCCTCGCCCACCACCGCGCGAGCCGGGGACTGCCCGCGCTCTCCCTCGCGTGGGGCCCCTGGGGCCGGGGCAGCGGCATGACCAGCCATGTCAGCGAGGCCGATCTCGCGCGGATGGCCAGCGGCGGCATGCCGCCCCTCGCCCTCGACCAGGGCCTGGCGCTCTTCGACGCCGCCGTCGCGCGTGCCGGGACCGCGATCGTGCCGACCAGGATCAATGTGGCGGGGCTCCAGGCGCAGCAGGCGCTGCCCGCGCTCTGGCGGGAGCTGATCCCCCGTACCCGGCGCGCCGCGGCGGCCGACGGCCGGTCCCCGGTCACCCTGCGGGAGCGGCTGCGCGGGCTCGACGCGGCCGGGCAGGAGAACCTGCTCGTGGAGCTGGTGACCGGATACACCGCCGGACTGCTCGGCCACCGTGACGCGAGCGGCGTCGACCCCGAACGCAGCTTCCTGGAACTGGGCTTCGACTCGCTGGTCTCCGTCGGGCTGCGCAACCAGCTCGCCGAGGTGCTCGGACTGAGGCTGCCGACCTCGGTGGTGTTCGACAACGAGACACCCGTCAAACTCGCCCGCCGGCTGCACGGCGAGATCGCCGCGCAGCTCGCCCCGGGTCCGGGCCCGGCCACCGCGAGCGGCGCCTCCGCCGTCGCCCGGCCGGCCCACGACTACGAGGAGACGCTGGAGGGGCTCTTCCACCGGGGCGTCCAGGGCGGAAAGCTCGTCGAGGCGATGCGGATGCTGGTCGCGGTGGCCAAGACCCGGCCGACCTTCGAGAACCCCGCCGATCTGGAGGAGCTGTCGCTCCCCGTCACCCTGGCCGAGGGCCCGAGCAGTCCACGGCTGGTCTTCGTCAGCGCGCCGGGTGCCACCGGAGGTGTCCACCAGTACGCCCGTATCGCGGCCCACTTCCGCGGCAGGCGCCATGTCTCCGCCCTGCCGCTCATGGGGTTCGCGCCCGGTGAGCCGCTGCCCGCCACCAGTGCGGCGGCGGCACGCGTGGTGGCGGAGAGCGCCCTGCACGCCAGTGACGGTGAACCCTTCGTCCTGGTCGGGCACTCGACGGGCGGCTCCCTCGCCTATCTCGCCGCCGGGGTGCTGGAGGAGACCTGGGGGATCAAGCCCGAGGCCGTCGTCCTGCTGGACACCGCGAGCATCCGCTACCGCGTGGGCGAGGGCAACGACCTGGACAGGACCACGCAGTACTACCTGGCCGACATCGACTCGCCGTCGGTCACGCTGAACAGCGCCAGGCTCTCCGCGATGGCCCACTGGTTCATGGCGATGACCGACATCGAGACGGTGCCCACCAGCGCCCCGACACTGCTGGTCCGGTGCACACGGTCGTTCGACGGCTTCCTCTTCGACACCACGTCGGTGCCCGCCGACGAGATCCACGACATCGACGCGAACCATCTCTCCCTGGCGAAGGAACACTCCGCGCTGACCGCGCGGGCGATCGAGGAGTGGCTCTCCACCCTCCCGGCGGCCACCAAGGTCTAGGCCACCCGCACCCGCACGCGCCGGCCCGTGCCGCACGGGTCCGACCCCGGACCCGGACCGACCCCGGACCCGGGCCGGCCGAGCCGGTCCGGTCCGTGCGGCGCCGGGCCGGCCCGGACGGGTCCGGCGCGGCGACCACACCAGCACCCATGTCCCGAGGAGACCCCCCCCATGACCACGTCCGGTGAACTGCCCTCGCTCCAGGCCGAGCAGCCCGCCGTCCTGCGACTGAGCCCCCTGCTGCGCGACCTCCAGACCCGTGGCCCCGTCCGCAAGGTGCGCACCCCCGCCGGTGACGAGGGCTGGCTGGTGACACGGCACGCCGAACTCAAGGCGCTGCTCCACGACGAACGGCTGGGCCGCGCCCACCGCACGCCCGCGACCGCGCCGCGCTATGTGCAGAACCCGTTCCTGGACATGCTCGTGCTGGACGACTTCGAGCTGGCGCGGAAGCTGCACACCGAGACCCGCGCGCTGCTCACCCCCAACTTCTCCGCCCGGCGCGTGCTCGATCTGATGCCGAGGGTCGAGGCCATCGCCGAAGGCGTGCTGGAGAGCTTTCTCGGACAGGGGCCGCCCGCCGATCTGCACGGCGGCTTCTCGCTGCCGTTCTCTCTGGCCGTGCTCTGCGAACTCCTCGGGGTGCCCCCCGAGGACCACGGCCTGCTGGTCACCCTGCTCTCCCGGATGGGCGGTCTCGACGACCCCGGAGGTGTCCAGGACGGACTGCGGGACCTCTTCGGCTATCTGGTGGAACTGGCCGGCCGCAAGCGCGCGGAGCCCGGCGACGACGTGATCTCCCGGCTCTGCGCGAGCGAGGTGTCCGACGAGCGCATCGGCCCGGTCGCGGCCGGGGTCCTGTTCGCCGGGCTGGAGGCCGTGGCCGGCCATGTCGACCTGGGAGTCGTCCTGTTCACGCTCCATCCCGGCCAGCGCGACGCGGCGCTGGGCGACCCGCGGCTGATGGCGGGCGCGGTGGAGGAGATCCTGCGCTCGGCGAAGGCCGGCGGGTCGGTGCTGCCCCGGTACGCGGGCGAGGACGTCGAGATCGGCGGCGTGACCATACACGCCGGTGATCTGGTGCTGCTCGACTTCACCCTGTCCAACTTCGACCGTCAGGTCTTCGACGAGCCGGAGCTGTTCGACATCACCCGCTCGCCCAATCCGCATCTGACGTTCGGTCACGGGATGTGGCACTGCATCGGGGCCCCGCTGGCCCGGATGCAGCTCAGGACGGCGTACACGCTGCTCTTCACACGTCTGCCCGGACTGCGTCTCGCGCTCCCGGTGGAGGAGCTCCAGGTGCTGGGCGGGCAGCTCTCCGCCGGCCTCACCGAGCTGCCGGTCACCTGGTAGGGAGCCGGGGGCCGGGCGCCCCGGCACGGAACGGGCTCTGCCCCCACCACCGGGTGGGGGCAGAGCCCGTTCGCCGTTCCCGTACGGACCGGGCCGCCGGGGCGGCTCAGCCCTCCTTCACCGTGATCGCCTGGGACGGACAGACCATGCCCGCCTGCCGCACCGCGTCCCGCGCGGGCTCGTCCGCCGGATCCTCCAGCACCATGACGATGCCGTGGTCGTCCTGGTCGAACACCTCGGGAGCCGACAGCACACACTGTCCCGCCCCCACACACCGTTCGGTGTCCACATCGATACGCACGTCAGTCCTCCGTCGTCGACCAGCGGACGGGCAGCTCGTGCAGCCCGAACAGCACTCCGTCGTACTTGAGCGGCAGCTCCTCGACCGGCACGGCCAGCTCCAGCGTGGGAATCCGCGCGAACAGGGTCCGGTAGGCGATGTCCATCTCGACCCGGACCAGGTTCTGGCCGAGGCACTGGTGCACCCCGTAGCCGAACGCCACATGCGAGCGCGCGGACCGCTCGGGGTCGAACTCGTCGGGGCGCTCGAAGACGGTCCCGTCATGGTTGGCCGCCGCGACCAGCGGCACGATGCCCTCACCCGCCCGGATGAGCTGCCCGCCGATCTCCACATCCTCCACGGCCACCCGGAAGGCCACCAGATCGGCCACCGAGTAGTAGCGCAGCAGCTCCTCCACGGCCCGCTCGTCGCCGATCCACCGCGGATTGGCGAGCAGGGTGACCACCCCGAGCCCGATGTTGTTCGCGGTCGTCTCGTGGCCCGCGATCAGCAGCAGCATCGCGACCCCGGTCAGCTCCTGCCGGGAGATGGTGCCGTCCGCCAGCAGCCGGCTCGTCAGATCGTCGCCGGGACGTTGCCGTTTGATGGTGATCAGCCGGTCGAGATAGCGCATCAGCGCCTTGGTCGCCGACTCCCGCTGCTCGTCCGTCGAGGTGAGCGTGACCAGCACCCGGGTCTTGGCCTCGAAGAAGTCACGGTCCGCGTGGGGCACCCCGAGCAGATCGGAGATGACCAGGGACGGTACGGACAGCGCGAAGTCCGCGATCAGGTCGGCCGTGTCGCCCGCGGCGAGCAGCGCGTCGATCCGCTCGTCCACGATCCGCTGGATCGCGGGCCGCATCTCCCTGATCTGACGGACCGTGAACTCGGGGATCAGCGTCTTGCGGAACCGGCCGTGCTCGGGCGGGTCCAGCGCCACGAACCAGCCGGGCACCTGGTCCTGCGAGGGCACACCACCGGTCCTCGCCGCCCGGGGGAAGCCCGGATGCGAGGGGTTGGAGCTGATCCTCGGATCGGTCAGCACCGCCCTGACGTCCTCGTGCCGGGTCACCAGCCAGACCGGGACACCGCTGGGCAGCGTCGACCGGACCAGCCCGTCCGCCCGCCGGAAGTCGGCGTACTCCCGGGGTGGGAAGGGCCGGCCGGGCCGCCGCAGCGGAAAGGCGACCGGGCACCTGTCGGTAGTTGTCATGTCTCGGCTTCCCCTGAGGATCGGAACGTCCGGTGTCGTACGGAGAGGAGCGCCGCGGTGTTCCGCGCGGGGCTCATGCGGCGCTGTAGAACTTGCGGATCCTGCCGGTGATGAACTCCTGGTCCTCCGCGGTCAGTCCCGTGTGGGTGGGGAGGTAGAAGCCGTCCTCGCTGAACCGGCTGGCGTTCAGCGCCGGCCAGTCGGCGTCGTAGTAGCCGGGCTGCCGGCTCATCGGCTTGAAGAACACCCGTGTCTCGATGCCCTCGGCCGCGAGGAAGTCACGCAGCTCCTCACGGCGTTCGGCGCGCAGGTCGTACATCCACAGCACCTCGCGCGGCGGCATCGGGGTGATCCCGTCGATGTCCCGCAGACCCTCGTCGTAGCGCCGCTCGATCTCCCGGCGGGTCTCCAGGATCGTGTCGAGCCGCTCGGTCTGCGCCAGCGCCACCGCGGCCTGCATGCTGGTCATACGGAAGTTGTAGGCGAGCTTCTTGTGCAGGAAGCTGTGGTCCTCGGTGAAGGCCATCGCGCGCAGATGGGCCATCTGTTCGGCGAGCCGGCTGTCGTCGGTCAGACAGACACCGCCCTCGCCGGCCGTGATGATCTTGTTGGCGAAGAGCGAGAAGCAGGCGATGTCCGCGACCGGGCGCACCCCGTGCGCCTCGGCGGAGTCCTCCACCACCCGCAGGTTGTAGTCATGGGCGATGTTCATGATCCGGTCCATGTCGCACCGGCGCCCGTAGATGTGCACCGGCAGGATCACCCTGGTCCGGGGGGTGATCCGCTCCTCGATCAGCGAGACATCGATATTGAGATCGTCCCCGCAGTCCACGAAGACGGGCGTCGCGCCCGTGTAGGTCACCGCCCACGCGCTCGCGATCATCGTGAACTCGGGGACGATCACCTCGTCGCCGGGGCCGACCCCGAGCGCGCGCAGCGCCAGGGTGAGCGCCGTCGTCCCCGAGGAACAGGCGACGCCGTGCGCCACCCCGTTGTACCGGGCGAACGCCTCCTCGAACCGGCGCACATACGGTCCCTGCGACGAGATCCAGCCGTCGCGGACGGCCTCCGTCACATAGTCGAGTTCCCGCCCGCCGAGCCAGGGCCGGGAAACCGGATGGGTGAAAGACATGGAAGACCCCGATCAGTGGGTGGCGAGTGCCGGCAGGCCGAGCAGCAGATCCGCCGCGGCCTGCCGGCCGCCCGCCGCCCGCAGTAGCTCTCCGAAGTGCTCCGCGCGCTCGCGGAACGAGTCCTCGTCCAGGACGCGGGTGAGTTTGTCGCACACATCGTCCGGATCGACGGTCTCCGGACGGTCGAGGGTGAGACTGACGCCGAAGTCCTGGCCCCGGACGGCCTGGTCGTCGCAGTCCACCCACAGGGGCCGCACCACCAGCGGTTTCCCGAAGTACAGACCCTCGTGGTAGCCGTTGCCGCCGGCATGGGTGAAGAACACCTTGACACTCGGGTGGGCCAGGACATCGAGCTGCGAGGGAACCCAGTTCTCGATCCGCAGATTGTCCGGGAGCGTCTCCGGCGGGGGCAGCAACTCCTGCTGCTCCCGGGGCAGTTTCCACAGGACGCTGTGGCGCCCTGCCAGCCGCCGGGCCACCTCCACCAGCGCGCCGACCTGCTCCCGTGTCAGCCGGGTGATCGTACCGAACCCCATGTACACGACCGACTCGCGCGCCGACAGCCAGTCGGAGAGACCGCCGTCGTCCGGTGCCTGCGGCAGCGGCGGTACCATCGCGCCGACCAGCCGCATCTTCTCCGGCACGGGGAACGGATAGTCCAGCTCGGGCACCGAGTAGCACAGCACCATCTCGGCATGGTCGATCCGCGCCATCATCTGGCGCGCCTCGGGCGCGATCCCGAGCTCCTCCCGGATCCGGTTGTCCTCCGCGACCACCTTCCGCATCGAGGAGGTCATGAACATCCCCAGCGTCCGGAGCCGGAAGAGCTGGTTGGCCACCCGCTGGGTGAGGTTCATGTCCAGCGGAAGACCCGAGTGCGGCACCGGGAAGCCGCGCGGGGTGTACGACCTGGCGAACGGCACATGCGAGGTGAGCACATTGCTGGGCACGAACGGCACGCCCAGCACGAACGGGATCTTCTTGGTGATGGCCAGCTCATGGCCGAACTGGCACATGCTCTCTATTACCATCAGGGCCGGCCTGACCTCGTCGACCACGGCCTCCAGCCGCCGGTACTTCTCCACCCGGGACCCGGGCGCGAACGAGTGCTTGATGACCGCGCGGTGCGCCTTGAACCGGGAGCGCTGCGTCACCTCCTGATAGGTCCTGTCGTCCCAGGTGACGGCCGACATCTGGGAGACGACCCCGCCGAGTGACGCGAACTCCACGGGAGTTCCCGCTTTGGCCGCCGCGATATCGTCGCGCCCCTTTTCATCGGTCGCGAACCACAGATCCTCCACTCCGCGCCGCGACAATTCCTGCGCCAGTACCAGCAGTGGATTGAGAAGACCGCTTTCGGCATAGCTGACGAACAGGATCGGCCGCCGGATCGAGCCCATGGACACCACCAACACCCTTCGGAAGTGGCGGTCCGATGGCTCGGCGCCACATGTACCCACCCGGCCGGTCGCCGGGTGGCCACGCCACGCGATCGGGCGGGACAGTTACTTGGTCTCACACCAGGCTCCGGAGAATCCCTAGTCTTCCTTCCGGGGACCCCGAATTCCTTAGGGAAAAGTACAGCTCCGCCAACCGTACGATCCGGCACGGAGAGATGTCCGAGGCCCGACTTTCCCCAGGGGAGTGCAACGTCATGACGATCGGAGCCGATGAAGACCCGGTAGTGGTCGTCGGGATGGCATGCCGTTATCCGGGCGGGGTCCGTTCCCCGGAGGAACTGTGGGATCTGGTCCTGGAGGGCCGCGACGCGATCTCCGCCTTCCCCGGGGACCGGGGCTGGGACCTGGAGGCGCTGGCCGGCGGGGGACCCGGCGGCAGTGTGACCGGCGAGGGCGGATTCCTCCACGGGGCCGCCGACTTCGACGCCGCGTTCTTCGGCATGTCGCCCCGCGAGGCCGTCTCCACGGACCCGCAGCAGCGCCAGGTGCTCGAAACGTCCTGGGAGGCGGTGGAGCGGGCCGGGATCGATCCGTACACCCTGCGCGGCAGCCGCACCGGTGTGTTCGTCGGCACCAACGGCCAGGACTACGCCACCGTCACCCAGCGGTCGGCGGAGGATCTCGCGGGCCACGCCATGACCGGGCTGTCGCCGAGCGTCGCCTCGGGACGGCTCGCCTACCACCTCGGTCTCGAAGGACCGGCCGTCACCGTCGACACCGCGTCCTCCTCCTCACTCGTCGCCCTGCACTGGGCCGCGCGGTCACTGCGCGCGGGGGAGTGCTCGATGGCCCTCGCCGGCGGAGTGACCGTCATGTCGACCCCGGCCGGCTTCATCGGCTACTCCCGTCAGGGCGGCCTCGCCCCCGACGGCCGCTGCAAGGCGTTCTCCGACGACGCGGACGGCACTGCCTGGGCCGAGGGCGTCGGCATCGTCGTCCTGGAACGGCTCTCGGACGCCCGCCGCGCCGGACACGAGATCCACGCGGTGCTGCGCGGCTCCGCCGTCAACCAGGACGGCGCGTCCAACGGGCTGACCGCACCGAGCGGCCCGGCCCAGGAACGGGTGATCCGCGCGGCGCTGGCCGACGCGGGACTCACCCCGGCCGAGGTCGATGTCGTCGAGGCGCACGGCACCGGTACGAAACTGGGCGACCCCATCGAGGCGCACGCGCTGCTCGCCACCTACGGCCGGGACCGCGACCCGCGCCGGCCGCTGCGGCTCGGCTCCCTCAAGTCGAACATCGGCCACGCCCAGGCGGCGGCCGGGGTCGCGGGAGTCATCAAGATGGTGCTCGCCCTGCGGCACGGGGTGATGCCGCCGACCCTCCATGCCGGCCGGCGCACCTCGCACGTGGACTGGTCGGGCGGGGTGGAACTGCTCACCGGAGCCGCTCCCTGGCCGGAGGACGGCCGTCCCCGGCGCGCGGGGATCTCGTCCTTCGGCATCAGCGGCACCAACGCCCATCTGATCATCGAGCAGCCCCCGGCCCCGGAGCCCCCGCAGGCCCCCGCACCGGCCCCGGCCGCCGCCGGAGAAGACCGGTACACCGCGCCGGGCGACACCCCGCACGACGACGCGCGCACCGCCCCGGGCGACGCCCCGCGTGACGGCCTGCACGAGGACCCGCGCGACGGCCTGCACGAGGACCCGCACGACGGCCCGCACGACGGCCTGCACGAGGACCCGCGCGCCGCCACGCCCGCCGTGGTGCCCTGGCTCGTCTCGGCCGCCACCGAAACCGCCCTGGACGACCAGCTCGCCCGGCTCACGGACTTCGTGGCCGCCCGCCCCGGGCCCGGCCCCGTCGACATCGGCTACTCCCTCGCGACCGGCCGGGCGGCGCTGCGCCATCGCGCGGTCCTGCTCGCGGACGGGCGGGGCGTCACCGCGACGGCCCGCGGGGCGGCCGGCGAAGGCACCACGGCGGTGCTCTTCCCGGGCCAGGGCAGCCAACGGCTCGGTATGGGACGCGGACTGTACGAGCGGTTCCCGGTCTTCGCGGCCGCGCTGGACGAGGTGTTCCGCGAACTGGACCCCCGTCTCGACGGCCCGCTGCGCGCCGTCCTGTGGGGCGACGACCCGGAGCCGCTGAACCGCACCCGCTGGACCCAGCCCGCGCTCTTCGCCGTCGAAGTGGCGCTCTTCCGTCTGATGGAGTCGCTGGGTGTACACCCCGCCGCCGTGGGCGGCCACTCGGTCGGCGAGATCGCGGCGGCCCATGTGGCGGGCGTGTTCTCGCTGGCCGACGCCTGCCGGCTGGTCGCGGCCCGCGCGAGGCTGATGGACGCCCTGCCGGCCGGCGGCGCGATGGTCGCCGTACAGGCCACCGAGGACGAGGTCCTGCCGCTGCTCGCAGGGCGGGAGGACCGGGTGTCCGTCGCCGCCGTCAACGGACCCGAGTCCGTCGTGATCGCGGGGGAGGAGAGCGCGGTCCTGGAGACCGCGGGACACTTCGCGGCCCGGCGGCGCAGGACCAAGCGGCTCCCGGTCTCGCACGCGTTCCACTCCCCGCTGATGGACCCGATGCTCCCCGGATTCCGTTCCGTCGTGGCGTCGCTGGCCTTCCACGAGCCCACCGTGCCGGTGCTCTCGAACCTCACCGGGGAGCTGTCCACCGGGCAGCTCGGCACACCCGAGTACTGGGTACGCCATGTGCGGGAAACCGTCCGGTTCGCCGACGGCGTCCGGGCACTGCGCGACGCGAGGACCGACGTCCTGCTGGAACTGGGCCCCGGCGGCGTGCTCTCCGCGATGGCCCAGGACAGCCTGGCCCAGGACAGTGCGGCCCAGGACGGTACGGGCCGAAACGGTCCGGACGGTCCCGGCCGGCCCGCCCGGCACCTGACCGTCGTACCGGCCCTGAGGAAGGACCGTACGGAGGAGACCGCCCTCGTCACCGCGCTGGGCCGGCTGTACACGGCCGGTGTGCCGCTCGACTGGCACGCCTTCTTCGCCGGTACCGGCGCCCGCCGGGTGGACCTGCCGACCTACGCCTTCCAGCACGAGCGCCACTGGCCCGCCCCGCCGCCGACCGGAACCGCGGACACCGCCGGCACCGGCGCCACCGGGCACCCGATGCTGGGCGCCGCACTCGAACTCACCGACGGCGAAGGGCTCGTGTTCACCGGTACGCTCTCCACCCGTACCCACCCCTGGCTCGCCCGGCACGCCATCGCCGGCCGGATCCCCCTGCCGGGAACGGCCTTCGTCGAACTGGCGATCCGCGCGGGCGACGAGGCCGGCTGCGGCCGGATCCAGGAACTGACCCTCACCGAACCGCTCGTCCTGCCCGAGCACGGCCCGGTACGGCTGCTCGTACGCCTCTCCCAGGCCGACGGGATCGGCTGGCGCACCGTCACCGTCCACTCCAGGCCCGGGGGCACCGATCGCGCCGTCCAGGCGCCGTGGACCGAACACGCCACCGGGGTACTGACCCCGGACTGGGGGGACACCGGCCGGGAGCCGGCAGCCGGTACGGACCGCTGGCCGCCGGAGGGCGCCGAGCCGGTGGACCTCGACGACCACTACGAGCGCCTCGCCGACCAGGGCTTCGACTACGGCCCGCCCTTCCAGGGGCTGCGCGCCCTGTGGCGGCACGGCGACGAACGGTACGCCGAGGTCGCCCTCGACCCGGGGACGGCCGACGCGGGGGCGTACGGACTGCACCCCGCCCTGCTGGACGCGGCCCGGCACGCCGCCATGACCGACGGCGGGGGCAGTCTGCCCGCCCGCTGGCGAGGGGTCTCCCTGCACGCCTTCGGGGCCACCGCGCTGCGGATCCGGCTCTCCCCGGGAGACGACGGCGCGATGGCGCTGCGGGCCGACGACATCTCAGGAGCCCCGGTGCTCACGGTCGAGGAGCTGCGCGTACGGCCACTCTCGCCGGGCGAGAGGGCCCCCGCCCCGCAGGAGCCCCCCGGGGCCGGCGGGGCCCCGGCGTCCCGCCACGGCTCGCGGACACCGGCCACGGCGGCGAGGACCGTACGGCCGCCCGCCGCCAGGCCGGGGGCCGACGACGGGGGGACACCCATACCGGGCAGGCGCCTGGAGGACATGCCCGAGGCCCAGCGGGCCCGCCATCTGCTCGACCTCGTACGGACCGAAGCCGCGGCCGTGCTCGGCCACGGCAGCCCGGACGCGGTCGGCGCCCACCAGGTCTTCAAGGAGATGGGCTTCGACTCCCTGGCCGGGGTCGAACTCTCCGGCCGGCTGGGCTCGCTCACCGGCCGGAGCCTCCCCGGCACGCTCGTCTTCAACTTCCCGACACCGGTCCTGGTCGCCGGTCATCTCGCGGCGCTCCTCACCGCGCCGCCCACCGCCACGACCGGTTCGGCGGACGACGAACTCACCCGCTTCGAGTCCGTCATCCGGTCGGTGCCCGCGGACGGTTCCGAACGCCAGGTGATCGCGGACCGCCTGGAGAAAATCATTTCCACGCTTCGGCGCTCCACGCCCTTCACGCCCTCGGATCCCCGTCCGTCGGGCGAGGACATCGAGACGGTGTCGGTCGACAGACTGCTCGACCTCATCGACGAGGAGTTCGAAACCACATAGAGATATCGCTGCTTTCGTTCGCGACCCGATGATGAGGACGGACCGGTGCCAGAAGACCAGCAGGAAAAAGTCGTCGACTACTTGAGGCGCGTCACTTCCGATCTCCGCCGCGCGCGCAAACGCATAGGCGAGCTGGAACTCACGCGGAACGAGCCCATCGCCCTCGTGGGAATGGGCTGCCGCCTTCCCGGCGGTGTCCGTTCCCCGGAAGCGCTGTGGGAACTCGTCGAATCCGGCGGGGACGCCATATCCGGATTCCCCGGCGACCGGGGATGGAATCTGGAGCGTCTCACCGGTGACGGAGAGGGCAGCAGCACGGCCCACGAGGGCGGATTTCTCCACGAGGCGGCGGAATTCGACGCCGGATTCTTCGGAATCTCCCCGCGCGAGGCGCTCGCGATGGATCCCCAGCAGCGGCTGCTGCTCGAGGTGGCCTGGGAGGCCCTGGAGCGGGCCGGGATCGCCCCGACCGCGCTGCGCGGCAGCCGGGCCGGGGTGTTCGTCGGCGCCTACCACTGGGGACAGCCCTCGGCCGCGGCGGCCGGTGAACTCCAGGGACACGCGCTGACGGGCACCGCCGCCAGTGTGCTGTCGGGACGGCTCGCCTACACCCTCGGTCTCGAAGGCCCGGCCATCACGGTCGACACCGCCTGTTCCTCCTCACTGGTGGCGCTGCACGTGGCGGCCCAGTCGCTGCGCAGCGGAGAGTCCTCACTCGCGCTCGTCGGGGGCGTCACCGTACTGACGGAGCCGTCGGTCTTCGTCGAGTTCAGCAAACAGGGCGGCCTCGCCCCGGACGGCCGCTGCAAGGCGTTCTCCGACGACGCGGACGGTACGGGCTGGGGGGAGGGCGTCGGCGTACTCGTCGCGGAGCGGCTCTCCGACGCCCTGCGCAACGGGCACCGGGTGCTCGCGGTGCTGCGCGGCAGCGCGGTCAACCAGGACGGCGCGTCCAACGGGCTCACCGCCCCCAACGGCCCCTCCCAGGAGCGGGTGGTCCGTCAGGTCCTCACGGCGGCCGGTCTGTCGGCGTCCGAGGTGGACGCGGTAGAGGCGCACGGTACGGGTACGAGGCTGGGTGATCCGATCGAGGCACAGGCGTTGCTGGCGACCTACGGGCAGGAGCGTGATCCGGGGCGTCCGCTGTGGCTGGGGTCGCTGAAGTCGAACATCGGTCATACGCAGGCCGCGGCGGGTGTGGCGGGTGTGATCAAGATGGTGATGGCGCTGCGTCATGGTGTGCTGCCGCGTACGTTGCACGCGGAGGTGCCGTCGTCGCAGGTCGACTGGTCCTCGGGTGCGGTGCGGTTGTTGTCGGAGGCGGTGCCGTGGCCGGAGACGGGCCGTCCGCGGCGGTGCGCGGTGTCGTCGTTCGGCATCAGCGGCACCAACGCCCACGCGGTGCTGGAACAGGCCCCGGCCGAGGAAGGCGCGGAGGAGACGCCCGAGCCGGGTACGGCGGCGCCGGGCGCGGTGCCCTGGGTGGTGTCCGGACGGGGCGTACCGGCGGTACGCGAGCAGGCGAGGGCCCTGGCCGAGCGGGCGGGGACGGCTCTTCCGGTGCCACGGCCGGCCGATGTCGGGCTCTCGCTGGTCTCGACCCGCGCGCTCTTCGAGCACCGGGCCGTCATGGTCGGCACCGACCACGAGGAACTCCTCGCGGCGGCGGGCGCGTTGGGCGCCGGCCGGTCCTCGGCCGAACTCGTTGAAGGAGTGGCCGATGTCGAGGGGAAGACGGTGTTCGTCTTTCCGGGGCAGGGGTCGCAGTGGGTGGGGATGGGTGCGCGGCTGCTGGAGGAGTCGCCGGTGTTCGCGGCGCGGTTCGCGGAGTGCGGGGCTGCTCTGGGTGAGTTTGTGGACTGGTCGTTGGTGGATGTGGTGCGGGGTGTGGAGGGTGCTCCGTCGTTGGAGCGGGTGGATGTGGTGCAGCCCGTCTCGTTCGCGGTGATGGTGTCGCTCGCGGAGGTGTGGCGGGCGCATGGTGTCGAGCCGGATGCGGTGGTGGGTCATTCGCAGGGGGAGATCGCTGCGGCTGTGGTGTCGGGGGCGTTGTCGCTCGGGGATGGTGCGCGGGTGGTGGCGTTGCGGAGTCAGGCGATCGGTCGTCGTCTGGCGGGGTGTGGCGGGATGATGTCGGTTCCGTTGCCGGTGGCTGAGGTGGAGGGCCGGCTGGGGGCGTGGGCCGGCCGGGTTTCGGTGGCGGCGGTGAACGGTCCGCGTTCGGTGGTGGTCTCGGGTGAGCCGGGTGCGCTGGACGAGTTGTTCGCGGGGTTGACGGGTGAGGGGGTCCGGGTCCGTCGTGTGGCGGTGGACTATGCCTCGCATTCGGTGCAGGTGGAGGATCTGCGGGAGGAACTGCTCGGTGTGCTGGGGCCGGTGCGTCCTGGTGTGTCGCGGGTGCCGTTCTTCTCCACGATGACGGGTGGGTGGCTGGACACGGGGGAGATGGACGCGGGGTACTGGTTCCGCAATCTGCGGCAGCGCGTGCTCTTCGCCGACGCCGTCACCGCACTGCTCGACACCGGGCATCGCGCGTTCATCGAGGTCAGCTCGCATCCCGTCCTGGCCATGTCCGTACAGGACATGATCGAGGCGCGTGGCGAACCCGCCGTCGTCACCGGCACCTTGCGGCGAGACCGGGGCGGTCTGTCGCGCTTCCTGCTGTCCGCCGCCGAGGTCTTCGTACGAGGTGTCGAGGTCGACTGGGCCCGGGTGTTCGCGGACACGGACGCCCGCCGGGTGGACCTGCCCACCTACCCCTTCCAGCACGAACGCTTCTGGAATCTCCCCGCCGTCCCCGCCGCTCCCGACGGGAGCGCCGCGTCCGATCCGCTCGACGCGCGGTTCTGGGCGGCGGTGGAGGAGGCGGACGTGTCCGCGCTGACCTCCGCGCTGGGTACGGACGAGGAGGCGGTGGCGGCGGTGCTGCCCGCGCTGTCGTCCTGGCGCAGGTCGCGCCGGGACCGCTCCACCCTCGACTCCTGGCGCTACCGGGTCGCGTGGTCCCCACTGGGCGGGGTGCCGGAGAGGCTGCTCTCGGGCGACTGGCTGGTGGTCTCCGCCGACGGGACCGACGACAGCGAGATCGTCGGCGCCCTCGGCGGCCGGGGCGCCACCGTACGGCGGCTCGTGCTGGACGAGCCGTGCGTGGACCGCGAGATCCTCGCCGGGCGGCTGGCCGGTCTCGACGGGCTCACCGGCATCGTGTCGGTGCTCGCCGAGGCGGAGGAGCCGGGCGAACGCCACCCCGGTCTGGCGCTCGGTCTGGCGCTGACGGTCTCGCTCGTCCAGGCGCTGGGCGACGCGCGGGTGCACGCGCCGCTGTGGTTCCTGACCCGGGGCGCCGTCGCCACCGGGCGCTCCGAGACGGTGACCCGGCCCGCCCAGGCGCAGGTGGCGGGCGTGGGCTGGACGACCGCCCTGGAGCATCCCGGGCGCTGGGGCGGTGTGATCGATCTGCCCGCCACTCTCGACCGCCGGGCCACCGGGCGTCTCGTGTCGCTCCTGGCCGGCGCCGCCGGCGAGGAGGACCAGCTCGCCGTCCGTGCCTCCGGTGTGTACACCCGCCGTGTCGTCCGCGCCGGATCGGGCGGACAGGGCCCCGCCCGTACCTGGACCCCGCGCGGTACCACCCTGATCACCGGCGGCTCCGGAACACTCGCCCCCGGTCTCGCGCGCTGGCTGGCCGCCCAGGGCGCCGGGCATCTGGTGCTCGCCAGCCGCCGGGGCATGGCCGCGCCGGGCGCGGCCGAACTCGTCGCGGAACTGGCCGAATCGGGCACCGAGGCCGTCGCGGTCGCGTGCGACATGACGGACCGGGACGCGGTGGCGTCCCTTCTGGCGGGGCTCAAGGCCGACGGCCGTACCGTACGGACCGTCATCCACACCGCGGCCGTCATCGAGCTGTACACCCTCGCCGAGACCACGATGGAGTCCTTCTCCGACGTCGTGCACGCCAAGGTCGCCGGGGCCCGCCATCTCGACGAACTGCTCGACAACGACGAACTGGACGACTTCGTCCTCTACTCGTCCACCGCCGGGATGTGGGGCAGCGGTCATCACGCGGCCTATGTGGCGGGCAACGCGTATCTCGCCGCCCTCGCCGTCAACCGCCGGGCGCGCGGTCTGCGGACCACCTCCGTGCACTGGGGCAAGTGGCCCGACGACATCGAGCGCGAACGGGCCGATCCGCACCACATCCGCCGCAGCGGTCTGCGGTATCTGGACCCGAAGCTCGCACTGAGCGGTCTGCGCACGGTCCTGGAGGACGACGAGACCGTCATCGGACTGACCGACATCGACTGGGACACATACCACCCCGTCTTCACCGCGGGCCGCCCCACACATCTCTTCGACGAGGTGCCCGAGGTCGCCCGCCGGCTCACCCGCCACACCGCCCGGACCGGCACCCGGACCGGGACGAGCGACCTCACCGCGCGGCTGCGCGGGCTGAGCGCCCCCGAGCAGGAACGTCTGCTGCTGACCCTGGTCCGTACGGAAGCGGCGGCCGTCCTCGGCCACGCCTCGGCCGAGGCGTTCCCCGAGCGGCGCGCCTTCCGCGACATCGGCTTCGACTCGGTCACCGCCGTGGATCTGCGCAACCGTATCGTGGCGGCCACGGGTCTGCCGCTGCCGTCGACCCTGGTCTTCGACCACCCCGATGTCCTCGCGCTGGCCGGTTTCCTGAAGTCGGCGGCGCTGGGTGGCGACGGCGACGGTACGGCGGCGGCCTCCGGCCGTTCCTCGTCCGTACGCTCCGCGGGGACCTCCGCCGCGGCCGGTGCCGGCCCCGACGACGACCCGATCGCCATCATCGGTATGAGCTGCCGCTATCCCGGCGGCGCGGGCTCACCCGAGGAGCTGATGCGGCTCGCCCTCGACGGCGCCGATGTGATCTCCGGGTTTCCCGCCGACCGCGGCTGGGACGCGGCGGGACTCTACGACCCGGACCCGGACCGGCAGGGCAGGACCTACTCCCTCCAGGGCGGATTCCTGCACGAGGCCGCGGAGTTCGACCCCGGCTTCTTCGGGATCTCGCCCCGCGAGGCGGTCGCCATGGACCCGCAGCAGCGGCTGCTGCTGGAGACCTCGTGGGAGGCCTTCGAGCGGGCCGGGATCGAACTGGACTCGCTGCGGGGCAGTACGGCGGGCACCTTCTTCGGCGCCAGCTACCAGGACTACGCGACCAGCGTGCAGAACGGGTCCGAGGGGTCCGAGGTGCATATGGTCACCGGCACGGCGGCCAGTGTGCTGTCGGGGCGGGTCTCCTATCTCTTCGGCTTCGAGGGACCCGCCGTCACCGTCGACACCGCGTGCTCCTCCTCGCTCGTCGCGATGCACCTCGCCTGCCAGTCACTGCGCAGCGGGGAGAGCTCCCTCGCACTGGCCGGCGGCGCGGCCGTGATGGCCACGCCGCACGCCTTCGTGGGATTCAGCCGGCAGCGGGCACTCGCACTCGACGGCCGCTGCAAGCCGTTCGCCGAGTCCGCGGACGGTATGACCCTGGCCGAGGGCGTCGGTGTCGTCCTGCTGGAACGGCTCTCGGACGCGCGGCGCAACGGACACCGGGTGCTCGCCGTCGTACGCGGCTCGGCGGTCAACCAGGACGGCGCGTCCAACGGGCTCACCGCGCCCAACGGCCCCTCCCAGCAGCGGGTGATCCGCCAGGCCCTCGCCAACGCGGGTCTGTCGGCGCGCGAAGTGGACGCGGTGGAGGCGCACGGTACGGGTACGAGGCTGGGTGATCCGATCGAGGCGCAGGCGTTGCTGGCGACCTATGGGCAGGAGCGTGATCCGGGGCGTCCGCTGTGGCTGGGGTCGCTGAAGTCGAACATCGGTCATACGCAGGCCGCGGCGGGTGTGGCGGGTGTGATCAAGATGGTGATGGCCATGCGCGCGGGTGTCCTCCCCAGGACGCTCCACGCGGAGACTCCCTCGTCGCACGTCGACTGGACCACGGGCGCGGTGGAGCTGCTGCGCGAGCGGACCGAGTGGCCGGACGCGGGCCGTCCCCGGCGCGCCGGGGTGTCGTCCTTCGGGATCAGCGGTACCAACGCGCATCTGATCCTGGAACAGGCTCCTTCGGCCAAGGCCAAGGCCGAGAGCGAGACCGAGCCCGAGAGCGGGGCCGGGACCGGGGTCGGGGCTGGTGCCGAGGCCGACACCAAGGCCGGTGCCGGTGCCGAGGAGCGTCCGGAGGAGACCACGGCCCGGCCCGGACCCGTGGTGCCCTGGCCGATCTCCGCGAAGTCCGAGGCGGCGCTGCGCGAGCAGGCGGCGCGCCTGCTCGCCCATGTCGACGCCGACCCCACCCTCTCGCCCGCCCGTGTCGGCTGGTCGCTCGCGACCACCCGGTCCGCCTTCGACCACCGCGCGGTGGTCCTCGGCGCGACCCGGGACGAACTCCTGCGCTCCCTCGACGCGGTCGTCACGGCCGGCAGCGCGCCCGGTGTGGTGCGCGGCACCGTCGGCGAGGGCTCGGCGGGCCCCGTGTTCGTCTTCCCCGGCCAGGGCTCCCAATGGTGGGGCATGGGCCGTGAACTGCTCGCCGGCTCCGAGGTGTTCCGGGAGAGCGTGGACGCCTGCGCCGCCGCGCTCGCCCCCCATATCGACTGGTCGCCGCACGAGGTGCTGAGCGGTGAGGGAGATCCCGCGCTGCTCGAACGGGTGGATGTGGTCCAGCCCGCGCTGTTCACGATGATGGTGGCGCTGTCCGCGCTCTGGCGCTCGTACGGTGTCGAGCCCGCGGCGGTCGTCGGCCACTCGCAGGGGGAGATCGCCGCCGCCCATGTGGCGGGCGCGCTGACCCTGGAGGACGCCGCCGCCGTGGTCGCCCTGCGCAGCCAGGCACTGCCCCGGCTGTCCGGTCTCGGCGGCATGATGTCGGTGGCCGCGCCCGTCGACCGGGTGACCGGCCTGCTGGCACCCTGGGGCACCCAGCTCTCCGTCGCGGCCGTCAACGGCCCGTCCTCGGTGATCGTCTCGGGCGACACGGCGGCGCTCGACGAACTCCTCGCCCTCTGCGAGGCGCGGCAGGTCCGTGCCCGCAGGGTCTCGGTCGACTACGCCTCGCACGGCGCGCACGTCGAAGCCGTACGGGACGAACTGGCCCGTGTGCTGGCGCCCGTCAGGCCGCGGGCACCACGGGTGCCGTTCTACTCGACGGTGACCGGAGGCCGGGTGGACGACGCCGTGTTCGACGGCGACTACTGGTACACCAACCTCCGGCAGACCGTACGGATGGAGGAGGCCACCCGGGCGCTGCTGGCCGACGGACACCGGATCTTCATCGAGATCAGCCCGCACCCCGTCCTGGCCGCACCCATCCAGGAGACACAGGAGACACAAGGGACACGGGAGGCACGGGAGACAGGGGAGACAGGGGAGACGGCGGAGACCCAGGACTCACAGGAGATCCAAGAGCCCCAGGGTGCTCAGGGACCGGCGGCCGGGTCCGTCGCGGGGTCCGCGGTGGTGCTCGGATCGCTGCGCAGGGACGAGGGCGGCCCCCGGCGCTTCCTGACCTCCCTCGCCGAGGCCCACACGCACGGCGCACGGGTGGAGTGGCGCACGGCGTTCCCCGAGGGCACCGGCGACACCCAGGAACCGGTCGACCTGCCCACGTACGCCTTCCAGCGGCGACGGTACTGGCCCGAGCTGAAGCCCGTCGGCACCACCGGCGGCAGCGGCACCCCGGGCGACACCGGCACCGGATCCGGCACCTCGGGCGAGTCGGACGCCGCGTTCTGGCAGCTCGTCGAGAGCCAGGACCTGGAGTCCCTCGCGGGTGAACTGGGCGTGGCCGCCAACGGCGAACTGTCGTCACTGGGCGCGGTCCTCCCCACCCTCTCCGCGTGGCGCGCCACAGCGCGCGAGCGCTCCACCGTCAACGCGTGGCGCTACCGCGTCGACTGGGCCCGGCTGACCGAGCCCGGTCCGGCGGTCCGTCCCGCGGGACGCCGGCTCGCGGTGGTCGCCGCGGGCAGGCCCGACGACCTCTGGGTGTCCGCCGTCCTCGCGGCGCTGGGCCCCGACACCGTCCGCTTCGAGGCCGACGCCGGCGCGGACCGTGCCGTCCTGGCCGGGCGGCTCGCCGGACTCGCCGCCGACGCCGAGGCCGAGGGCACGCCGTTCACCGGCGTCGTGTCCCTGCTGGCCCCGGTCGAGGAGCGGCACGCGGGCTTCTCCTCGCTGCCCGGCGGACTGGCCCTCACCCTCACCCTCGTCCAGGCGCTCGGTGACGCCGGGCTGCGCGCCCCGCTGTGGTGCGCCACCCGGGGCGCGGTCTCGGTGGGCCGCGACGACCGGCTCGTCCGTCCCGTGCAGGGCGCCCTGTGGGGCCTCGGCCGCGTCGTCGCTCTGGAACACCCGGACCGCTGGGGCGGACTTGTCGACCTCCCCGAGACACTCGACGCACGCGCCGGAGCCCGGCTGACGGCCGTGCTCGCCGCACCACCGGACGGCGAGGACCAGATCGCCATCCGCCCCTCCGGTGTCTTCGGACGCCGTCTGGTGCACGCCGCACCCACGGCCGGAACCCCCGGACGGCGCTGGCGCGGCCGGGGCACGGCACTGGTCACCGGCGGCACCGGCGGTATCGGCGGCCGGATCGCCCGGTGGCTGGTCGAACGCGGTGCCGGGCATGTGGTGCTGACCAGCCGTCGCGGCGAGGACGCGCCCGGCGCGGCCGCCCTCCGCGCCGAACTGGAGGACCTGGGAGCCAGGGTGACCATCGCGGCCTGCGACGCCGCCGACCGTGACGCGCTCGCGGCCGTCCTCGCGGCCGTCCCCGCCGACGCCCCGCTGACCTCGGTGTTCCACGCGGCCGGAGTGGCGGACGGCGACGACCCGGTGGAGTCGCTGACCCTGGCGCGGCTCGACGCGCTGCTGCGCTCGAAGCTGACCGCCGCACTCCATCTGCACGAACTGACCAGGGACGTCCCGCTCGACGCCTTCGTGCTGTTCTCCTCGGGCGCGGCGGTCTGGGGCAGCGGCGGCCAGCCCGGCTACGCGGCGGCCAACGCCTTCCTCGACGCCCTCGCCGAACACCGCAGGGCCGAGGGCCTCACCGCCTCGTCCGTCGCCTGGGGCACCTGGGCCGAGGTCGGCATGGCCACCGTCGAGGAAGTCCACGAGCGGCTGCGGCGCCAGGGCGTCCTGCCGATGGAACCGCCGCTCGCGATCGCCGCGCTCCAACGGATGCTGGAGGACGACGACACGGCGCTCACGGTCACGCGGATGGACTGGGAGCGGTTCACCCCCAGCTTCACCGCGACCCGGCCCAGCCCCCTGCTCACCGGGATCCCGGAGGCGGCGAGGGCGCTGGCCACCGAGAGCGGCGTACCCGCCGGTGACGGCGCCCCGGCCGCCCCGCCGCTGCGGCAGCGGCTCGACGCGCTGCCGGCCGCCGAACGCGCCCGCGCCCTGCTCGACGCGGTACGGACCGACGCCGCGTCGACGCTCGGCCATGACACCGCCGGGGCCATTCCGGCGACCCGCGCCTTCCGCGACGTCGGCTTCGACTCCGTGACGGCCGTCGAACTGCGCAACCGGCTGCGGACGGCCCTCGGTCTGCCCCTGCCCGCCGCCCTGGTCTTCGACCACCCCACCCCGGCGGCCCTGGCCCAGCACCTCGGCCGGCTCCTGTTCGGAACCGCTCCGGGGACGAACGGCACGGACCGCGAGGACCGGACGGACGACCCGGACGCGCGGATCCGTGACGCCCTGGCCTCCGTACCGATCAGCCGGCTCCGCAAGGCGGGGCTGCTGGACATGGTGCTCCGGCTCGCCGCCGCGGACGGCACCGAGGACTCCGCCCCGGCCGCGGCCGACGGGAACGACTCGCTCGACGACATGGACGCTGAGAGCCTGCTGCGGCTCGCCACCGAGATCTGAGGATCCCCGCGCCCTCCCGGCGACGCGAACCGAAAGAGAGCTGGAGAGAACGATGAGCACGTCCCCCAACAAGTATGTCGAGGCGCTGCGGTCGTCCCTGAAGGAGATCGAACGGCTCCGTGAGCAGAACCAGCGGCTGGTGGCGGCCGCCGAGGAACCCGTCGCCGTCGTCGGGATCGGCTGCCGCTACCCCGGCGGGGTGACCAGCCCCGAGGAACTGTGGGAACTGGTCACCGAGGGCCGTGACGTCATGGCGGGCTTCCCCGCCGACCGGGGCTGGGACCTGGAGGGCCTCGCCGGCGAAGGACCCGGCCGCAGCCTCGCCCAGGAGGGCGGGTTCCTCTACGACATGGCGGACTTCGACCCGGGGTTCTTCGGTATCTCACCCCGTGAGGCCGTCGCGATGGATCCCCAGCAGCGGCTGCTGCTGGAGGTCGCCTGGGAGGCGCTGGAACGGGCCGGGATCGACCCGGCCACCCTGCGCGGCAGCCGGGCGGGCGTGTTCGTCGGCACCGCCGGACAGGACTACGGCACGGTCGTCAAGGCGTCCGACGAGGACACCGAGCTGTACGCGATGACGGGCCACGCCGCCAGCGTGATCTCGGGCCGGCTCTCCTACACGCTGGGCATCGAGGGGCCCGCCGTCACCGTCGACACGGCCTGTTCCTCCTCGCTGGTGGCACTGCACTGGGCGGCGCAGGCCCTGCGCAACGGCGAGTGCACCATGGCCCTGGCAGGCGGCGCGTCCGTGATGGCCACACCCGGGCCGTTCGTCTCCTTCACCGCCCAGGGCGGCATGGCCGCCGACGGCCGCTGCAAGTCGTTCTCCGACGCCGCCGACGGCACCGGCTGGGGCGAGGGCGCCGCCGTCCTCGTCCTGAAACGCCTCTCCGACGCCCGGCGCGCCGGACACCCGGTCCTGGCGGTGCTGCGCGGCAGCGCCGTCAACCAGGACGGCGCGTCCAACGGGCTGTCCGCGCCCCACGGCCCCTCGCAGCGCCGGGTCATCCGGGCCGCCCTGGAGAACGCCCGGCTGACACCCGGCGACGTGGACATCGTCGAGGCGCACGGTACGGGTACGACCCTCGGCGACCCGATCGAGGCACAGGCGCTGCTGGCCACCTACGGCCAGGACCGCGACCCCGGAAGCCCGCTGCGGCTCGGCTCGGTCAAGTCGAACATCGGGCACACCCAGGCGGCCTCGGGCGCCGCCGGTGTGATCAAGATGATCATGGCGATGCGGCACGGGCTGATGCCGCGCAGCCTGCACGCGGCCGAGCCGTCCGGCGACGTGGACTGGACGGCGGGCTCCGTGGAACTGCTGCGTGAGCCTCTCGCCTGGCCGGAGACGGGCCGGGCCCGGCGGGCCGCCGTCTCCTCCTTCGGCGTCAGCGGCACCAACGCGCATGTGATCCTGGAGGAGGCGCCCGCCCCGGCCGAGGACGAGGCCACGGGCGCCCCCGCCGAGGACTCCGTGACACCGGGCGTCATTCCCTGGGCCATCGCGGGCCGCACCGCCGCGGCCCTGGAGGCCCAGCGCGCACGGCTGTTGTCCTTCATCGAGCGCAACCCCGGGACACGGCCCATGGACGTGGGCTACTCCCTCGCCACGGGACGCTCGGTGTTCGAGCACCGGGCCGTGCTGCTCGCCCACAGCACCGCCGACGAGGTCGGCGCGATCGGCGGGGCCGTCGAGCTCACCGAGGCCGCCGGCGGCCTCGCCGACGAGGGCCTCCTCGCCGTCCTGTTCTCGGGACAGGGCTCCCAACGGCTCGGCATGGGCCGTGAACTCCACGCCCGCTTCCTCGTGTTCGCCGAGGCCTTCGACACCGTCACCGCCGCACTCGACACCCATCTCGGCGCCGGGCCCGGCCGTTCCCTGCGCGAGATCGTCTCCCTGCGCGAGATCGTCTGGGGCACCGACGCCGGGGAACTCGACGAGACCCGGTGGACCCAGCCCGCGCTCTTCGCGGTCGAGGTGGCGCTGTTCCGCCTCGTCGCGTCGCTCGGCCTCACCCCCGACTACGTCGGCGGCCACTCCATCGGCGAGATCGCCGCGGCCCATGTGGCGGACGTCCTCTCCCTGGAGGACGCCTGCCGTCTGGTGGCCGCGCGCGCCACGCTGATGCAGGCCCTGCCACGCGGTGGCGCCATGGTCGCCGTAGAGGCCACCGAGGACGAGATCACCCCGCTGCTCACCGACCGGGTGTCGGTCGCCGCGGTCAACGGCCCGCGGTCCGTGGTGGTCGCGGGCGACGAGAGTGCCGTACTGGAGATCGCGGCGGAGCTGAAGGAACGAGGCCGCAGGACGACCCGGCTGCGGGTCTCGCACGCCTTCCACTCACCGCTGATGCGGCCGATGCTGGCGGACTTCCGGGCCGTCGCGGAGAGCCTGACGTATCAGGAGCCCCGTATCCCGGTCGTCTCCCATCTCACCGGCCGGATCGCCGAGGTGGCGGAACTGTGCTCCGCCGACCACTGGGTACGGCACGTCACGGAGGCCGTACGGTTCGCCGACGGCCTCCGCACCCTCACCGCACGGGGTGTCACCACCCTGCTGGAACTGGGACCCGACGGAGTGCTCTCCGCCATGGCCCAGGACTCACTGGCGGACGGGGCGGCGGCGATCGTGCCGCTGCTGCGCAAGGACCGCCCCGAGGAACTGGCCGCGGTCACCGCGCTCGCCCAGGTGCATGTCCGCGGCGCCACCGTACGGTGGGCCGGTCTTTACGACGGGTCCGGCGCCCGGCGCGTGGACCTGCCGACCTATCCGTTCCAGAACCGGCGCTACTGGCCCTCGGCCGCCCTCGCCGGGACCGGCGACATGCGTGCCGCCGGGCTCGGTCCGGCCGGCCATCCGCTGCTCGGCGCGGCCGTCGAACTGGCCGACGGCGAAGGCGCCCTGTTCACCAGCAGGCTGTCGGTACGGTCCCATCCCTGGCTCGCCGACCACGGGGTCCGGGGCCGGGCGCTGCTGCCCGGAACCGCCTTCGTCGAGCTGGCGATCCGGGCCGGTGACGAGGTCGGCTGCGACCGCGTGGAGGAGCTGACCCTCGCCGCGCCGCTGGCCCTGCCCGAGCAGGGCGCCGTACAGCTCCAGGTCCGCGTCGGCGCCGCCGACACGGCGGGGCGCCGCCCCCTGGGTGTCTACTCCCGCGCCGAGGACGGATTCGACCTGCCCTGGTCGCGGCATGCCACCGGCTTTGTCGCACCCGGCACCGGCACCAGCACCGGTGCCGGAACGGGAGCGGGAGCCGGACCGGGACTGGGAGCCGGAGCCGGAAGGGGAGTCGGAGTGGGAGTCGCCGTCGCCCCCGGCTTCGATGCCACCGTCTGGCCACCGCCCGGTGCGGAACCCGTCGCTCTCGACGGCTGCTACGAGCGGCTCGCCGGCCTCGGCTTCGACTACGGCCCGGTGTTCCAGGGCCTGCGGGCCGCCTGGCGGCGCGGCGACGAGGTGTACGCCGAGGTCGCCCTGCCCGACGGCGCCGGCTCCGACCCGAGCGCCTTCGGCCTGCACCCGGCCCTGCTCGACGCCGCCCAGCACGCGGCGGCCTACACCGACCTCGGCGCCATCAGCCGAGGCGGACTGCCCTTCGCCTGGGAAGGCGTGTCGCTGACCGCCTCCGGCGCCTCGGAGATCCGGGCCCGGATCGCCCCGGCGGGCGAGGACACCGTCTCCATCGCCGTGTACGACACGGCGGGTGACCCGGTCCTCACCGTGGACTCCCTGGTCTCGCGCCCGCTGCCCGCCGAACGGCCGGACGACACCGCGACCGTGCACCGGGACTCCCTCTTCCACGTGGAGTGGACCGAGGTCACGGGCGCGGACAGGATCTCGCCCGGGTCCGTCGCGACGGCCGTGGTGGGCGCGGACCCCTTCGGTGTGACGGCCGCGCTGCGCGCCGCCGGTACCTCCGTCACGGTCCACCCCGACCTGGCGTCGCTCGCGGCGGCGGACGGCCCGGTGCCCGGGACGGTCCTGCTCGCCGTGTCCGGCGAGGGGGAACGGCGGGAGCAGCGGGAACAGCGCGAGCAGCGGGAACAGCCGGAAGGGCATGACCAGCGGCAGCAGCGGGAGCAGCGGGGCGGCGCGGTCGTGGAAACGACGCACACCCTCGCCGCCGAGGTCCTCGAACAGGTACAGCGATGGCTGGACGAGGACCGCTTCGCCGACGCCCGTCTGGTCTTCGTGACCCGCGGCGCGCGGAACGGCGACGACCTCGCCGCCGCCTGCGCGCACGGCCTCGTACGGACGGCACGCACGGAGAACCCGGGACGCTTCGGCCTCCTGGATCTGGACCCCGGCACGGCCCCTCTCCCCCCGGAGGCCGTGCCGGCCGCCGTGGCGTTCGCCGCCGACGAGCCGGATCTCGCGGTACGCGGCGGTGAACTGCTCACGGCCCGGCTGGCGCGGGTTCCCGTTCCCCGGGAACCGGCCGGACCGGTCGTGTGGGACGCCGAGGGTACGGTGCTGATCACCGGAGGCACGGGTGGTCTCGGCGGCGTACTCGCCCGGCACCTCGTCACCGACAGGGGCGTACGGCATCTGCTGCTGGCGAGCCGTCGCGGCTCAGAGGCGCCCGGCGCGGAGGCGCTGGCCGCCGAACTCGCCTCGTACGGCGCCGAGGTGACCGTGGCGGCCTGCGACCTCGCCGACCGGTCCGCCGTGTCCGCACTGCTGGCGTCGGTGCCAGCCGGCCATCCGCTGACCGCCGTCGTCCACACCGCCGGAGTGGTCGACGACGGAGTGATCGGTTCCCTCACCCCCGAGCGGCTGGACACCGTACTGCGGCCGAAGGCGGACGCGGCCTGGCATCTCCATGAGCTGACACAGGATCTCGACCTCGCCGCCTTCGTGGTCTTCTCCTCCGTCGCCGCCACCCTCGGCAGCCCCGGACAGGCCAACTACGCGGCGGGCAACGCCTTCCTCGACGCACTGGCCGAGCGCCGGCGGGCAGCCGGTCTGCCCGGACTCGCCCTCGCCTGGGGCCCATGGACCCGGAGCGTCGGGATGACCGGCACACTCACCGATATCGACGTCGAGCGCATCGCGCGCTCCGGTATGCCGCCGCTCTCCGTCGAGCAGGGGGTGGCGCTGTTCGGCGCCGCGCTCGCCGCCGACCTCGCCACGGTGGCGCCCGTACGGCTCGACCTGCCGGTCCTGCGCACCCAGGGCGACATCCCGCCGCTGCTGCGCGGTCTGATTCGAGCACCTGCCCGGCGCGCCGCCGCCCGGGGCTCCGGCACGGCCGGAGGCCTCGCCGAGCGCCTCGCCGGACTGAACGCCGCCGCGCGCCGTGAGACCCTGCTCGATCTCGTACGCGGCCAGGTCGCCCAGGTGCTCGGCCATGCCGACGCGGCCGAGGTCGAGGCAGGCCGCCAGTTCCAGGATCTCGGCTTCGACTCCCTGACGGCGGTCGAGCTGCGCAACGGCCTCAACACCGTCACCGGGCTGCGGCTCCCCGCCACCATGGTCTTCGACCATCCGACCCCGAGCGCGCTCGCCGACCATCTGCGCGACGAACTCCTCGGCGAAGCGGCCGACGCGTCGGCCGGGGCGCCGACGGTACCGGTCCGCGCCCTGCCCCCGGTGGCCGACGACCCCATCGCGATCGTCGGTATGGCCTGCCGCTACCCGGGCGGGGTGAACTCGCCGGAGGATCTGTGGCGGCTGGTCACGGACGGCACGGACGCGATCTCCGGCTTCCCGGTCAACCGGGGCTGGGACCTCGACGGACTGTACGACGCGGACCCCGACCGCCCCGGCAGGACCTATGTGCGCGAGGGGGGATTCCTGCACACGGCGGGCGAGTTCGACCCCGACTTCTTCGGTATGTCGCCGCGTGAGGCGATGGCGACGGATTCGCAGCAGCGGTTGCTGCTGGAGGCGTCGTGGGAGGCGATCGAACGCGCGGGGATCGACCCGCTCTCGCTGCGTGACAGCAGGACCGGTGTGTTCGCCGGGGTGATGTACAACGACTACGGCCCGATGCTCACGGGCGAGGAGTACGAGGCCTTCCGCGGCAACGGAAGCGCTCCGAGCGTGGCCTCCGGCCGGGTCTCGTACACCCTGGGCCTCGAAGGCCCGGCGGTGACGGTCGACACCGCCTGCTCCTCCTCCCTGGTGGGGATGCACCTCGCCGCGCAGGCGCTGCGCGGCGGTGAATGCTCGCTGGCACTGGCCGGCGGCGTGACGGTCATGTCCACCCCGAGCACCTTCGTGGAGTTCTCACGGCAACGGGGTCTCGCTCCCGACGGCCGCTCCAAGGCCTTCTCGGATTCGGCCGACGGCGTCGGCTGGTCGGAGGGTGTGGGGATGCTGGTGCTGGAGCGGTTGTCGGACGCCCGGCGCCATGGCCATCAGGTGCTTGCGCTGCTGCGGGGCAGTGCGGTGAATCAGGATGGTGCGTCGAATGGTCTGACGGCGCCGAATGGTCCGTCGCAGCAGCGGGTGATTCGTCAGGCGCTGGCGAGCGGTGGTCTGTCGGTGGATGACGTGGATGTGGTGGAGGCGCATGGTACGGGGACGACGTTGGGTGATCCGATCGAGGCGCAGGCGCTGCTCGCGACGTATGGGCGTGACCGTGATCCTGAGCGTCCCCTGCTTCTCGGGTCGGTGAAGTCGAACATCGGTCATACGCAGGCGGCTGCCGGTGTGGCGGGTGTGATCAAGATGGTGATGGCGATGCGGCACGGGGTTCTGCCCCGGACACTGCATGTGACCGAGCCGTCGTCGCATGTGGACTGGTCGGCGGGGTCCGTGGAGCTGCTGACGGAGGAGACCGGGTGGCCGGAGGCGGGCCGCGCGCGGCGTGCGGCCGTGTCGTCGTTCGGCATCAGCGGCACGAACGCGCACGTCATTCTGGAGCAGCCGTCTACCGTGGCCGGGACATCGGCCGGGACTTCCTCGCAGGAGGCGTTGGCTGCTGGCGTGACGGTGCCGTGGGTGGTGTCGGGGAAGTCGCCGGAGGCGTTGCGGGGTCAGGCGGCGCGGTTGCTGTCGCTGGTCGAGGCGCGGCCTGAGCTGCGTCCGGTGGATGTCGGCTTCTCGCTGGTCACAGGGCGGTCGGCGTTCGCTCACCGTGCGGTGGTGCTGGCGGGTGAGTCCGTGGACCAGATGCGTGCCTTGCGTGCGCTGGCGGCCGGGGATCCGGACCCATGGGCGGTCTCTGGTCGGCCCGTTCCCGGGAAGCGCGCTTTCCTGTTCTCGGGTCAGGGGTCGCAGCGGTTGGGTATGGGGCGTGAGTTGTACGGGCGTTTCCCGGTGTTCGCTGAGGCGCTGGATTCCGTACTCGCCGTGCTGGACGGTGAGTTGGGTCGTCCGTTGCGTGAGGTGATGTGGGGTGAGGATGCCGATCTGCTGAACGGGACGGGTTGTGCTCAGCCGGCGTTGTTCGCGGTGGAGGTGGCGCTGTTTAAGCTGGTGGAGTCGTGGGGGGTGACCCCCGATTTCGTGGCGGGTCATTCGATCGGTGAGATCGTCGCCGCTCATGTGGCGGGGGTGTTCTCGTTGGAGGACGCGTGCCGTCTGGTGGCGGCGCGTGCTTCGTTGATGCAGGCGCTTCCGTCCGGTGGTGCGATGGTCGCGGTGCAGGCGACCGAGGACGAGGTCGTCCCGTATCTCTCCGGCCGGGTGTCGATCGCGGCGGTCAACGGGCCGTCCTCGGTGGTGATCTCGGGTGACGAGGAGGCGGTCGCGGATGCCGTGGCGCGGCTCAAGGAGCTGGGTCGCAGGACCAGCCGTCTTCGGGTTTCGCACGCGTTCCATTCGCCGTTGATGGATCCGATGCTGGATGGGTTCCGTGCGGTGGTGGAGGGGTTGTCGTTCGCGGAGCCTTCGGTGCCGGTGGTGTCGAATGTGACGGGCGGGCTGGCGGCCGTGGGGGAGTTGTGTGCGGCGGAGTACTGGGTGCGGCATGTCCGTGAGGCGGTGCGGTTCGGGGATGGGGTGCGGGCGCTGGGTGAGCTGGGGGTGCGTACGTTCCTGGAGCTGGGTCCGGACGGTGTGCTGTCGGCCATGGCCCAGGAGTCGGTGCCCGAGAGTGCCCTGACCGTGCCCGTCCTGCGCAAGGACCGCCCCGAGGAGATCTCGGCCGTCACCGCGCTCGCCCAGCTCCATGTGGGTGGCGCTCACGTGGAGTGGCGGGAGTTCTTCACCGGGACCGGCGCCCGCCCGGTGGATCTGCCGACCTATGCCTTCCAGCACCGGTGGTTCTGGCCCACGGAGTCGTCGGCCGGCGCCCGTGATGTACGAGCCGCCGGTCTGGGCTCCGCGGGGCATCCGTTGCTGGGTGCGGCGGTGGAACTGGCGGAAGGCGAGGGAGCGGTCTTCACGGGTCGGTTGTCGGTGGGGTCGCATGGGTGGCTGGCTGATCATGTGGTGTGGGGTCGGGTGGTGTTGCCGGGGACGGCGTTGTTGGAGTTGGCGTTCCGTGCGGGTGATGAGGTGGGGTGTGATCGTGTTGAGGAGTTGACGCTTGCTGTTCCGTTGGTGTTGCCGGAGCGGGGTGCGGTGCGGGTGCAGGTGCGGGTGGGGGTCGCTGATGATTCCGGTCGTCGTGCGGTCACTGTTCATTCCCGGCCCGACGGCGACGGCAACGGCGACGGCGAAGGGGCGGTCTGGACGCAGCACGCGACAGGTGTGCTGACGGTCGGGTCCTCCGTCACGCCCGCCGACTTCGACGCGACGGTATGGCCGCCCGCAGGTGCCGAGCCGATGGCGGTGGAGGGGTGTTACGAGCGGTTCGAGGAGCTGGGGTTCGG
>NZ_JBIASO010000015.1:0-193514 GCF_042890865.1 Streptomyces sp. NPDC002018 | reverse complement strand
GTGATCCCGCCACCGGCCACAACGTCCGTTACCGACCGGCAGGAACGGCCGCAGCCGTTCCCACTCCGCATCACTCAGATCACCCCGCCCCATGCCCACACCAACGACCCGCACACGAAGCAGTCACATGATCGACCGGACAAGTCCTAGTCGTCCTCGCGACCGGTGCCCGACGGGCCGCCGAAGAATCCTCCGCCGTTGTTGCCGCCGTTGTTGCCCTGGCCGTCGGCCGTGCTGACGTTGACCGCCGTGTTCGTGGGCACCTGCTGTCCCGGCTGCTGCTCCTGGACGAGAACGCGCGCGTTGTCGTCGTTCGGTCCCTGGACGTTGCCCAGTTGCAGACCGGAGCCCTGGAGGATCTGCTTGGCCTCGCCGAGCGTCTTGAAGCGCAGGTCGGGTACGGCGGTCATCTGCTGCTGCGGGCCCTTGGAGACGTCCAGGGTGACCGTGGCGCCCTTGTCGGCCTTGCTGTTGCCTTCCGGGTCCTGCTTGATGACCGTACCCGCGGGCTGGTCCGAGTCCACGTCGTTGCGTTCGACGCCGAAGCCGAGGCCTTCGAGCTGGTTCTTCGCCGCGTCGAACTGTCCGCCGACCACCGGGGCGACGGTGACCTGGGTCGTCTTCGCGATCTTCAGCGTGACCGTGGCGCCCTTCTCGGTCCTCGAACCGCCTTCCGGGTCCTGTTCGAGGACCGTGCCCGGGTCCTCGTCCGACTCGACCTGCTCGGTCTCGACGTTGAATTTGTCGCGCTCCAGTATGGAGGTCGCGTTGTCCACGTCCTTCTGGGTGACGTCCGGGACCTTGACCTGCGGCGCGCCCTCCGAGACGACGACCTGGATGGTCTCGCCCTGGTTCATCCGGCCCTCGGCCGGGTTCTGGCTGCAGATGGAGCCCTTGGGCACCTCGCACCGCTGCGAGCCCGACTGGGCGATCTTCACGCTCGCGTTGGCCGCGAGCGACTCGGCCTCCTTGAGCGGCTTGCCGATGAGCTGCGGGACCGCCACCTGGCTCGTGCCGCCGTCGTTGCCGAAGAACGCCTTGCCGATCAGTATCGCGCCGATCAGCACCAGGACGCCCGCGGCGACCAGCAGTATCGTCGAGGTGTTCGATTTCTTCTGCCGGCGCCGGTCCGGGCGGTCGTCGTATCCGCCGTAACCGCCGCCGTCGTCCGGGCTCATGGGCGGCAGCATCGTCGTCTGGCCGGCCGGGTCGTTCTGGCGCAGCGCGGTCGTCTGGCCGTCGTATCCGCCGTAACCGCCGCCGTAGCCCACCGAGCCCATGGCGGCCGTGGCCGCGACGGGCTGGCCGTCCAGGCAGGCCTCGATGTCGGCGCGCATCTCGTCGGCGGACTGGTAGCGGTAGTCCGGGTCCTTGACGAGGGCCTTGAGCACGATCGCGTCCATCTCGGGCGTGATCTCGGGGTCGAAGACGCTGGGTGTCTGCGGCTCTTCCCGTACGTGCTGATAGGCGACCGCGACCGGGGAGTCCCCGATGAAGGGCGGCCGGACCGTCAGCAGTTCGTAGAGCAGACAGCCGGTGGAGTAGAGGTCGGAGCGCGCGTCGACCTGCTCGCCCTTGGCCTGCTCGGGCGAGAGGTACTGGGCGGTGCCGATGACGGCGGAGGTCTGGGTCATCGTCATACCGGAGTCGCCCATGGCGCGGGCGATGCCGAAGTCCATCACCTTGACCTGGCCGGTGCGCGTCAGCATGACGTTGGCCGGCTTGATGTCGCGGTGGACGATCCCGTTGCGGTGCGAGTACTCCAGCGCCTGGAGGATGCCGATGGTCATCTCCAGCGTGCGCTCGGGCAGCAGGCGCCGTCCGGAGTGCAGCAGCTCGCGCAGGGTCGAACCGTCGACGTACTCCATCACGATGTACGGGATGGAGACCCCGTCGACGTAGTCCTCGCCGGTGTCGTAGACCGCGACGATCGCCGGGTGGTTGAGCGAGGCGGCCGACTGGGCCTCTCGGCGGAACCGGGCCTGGAAGGACGGGTCGCGGGCGAGATCGGCCCGCAGCGTCTTCACGGCGACGGTGCGGCCGAGCCGGGTGTCATGCGCGAGGTAGACCTCCGCCATGCCACCACGGCCGAGCACCGAGCCCAGCTCGTACCGGCCGCCGAGGCGACGCGGCTCTTCCATAACTGTTCCAGCCCTCTCCGTCAGTCCCGACCGCACCGGTGTGTGGTCCGGCGGTGTGCTGTTCGCGCCTACGCTACCGGGCACGCCGTATGTGATTGGCCCGTAACGGTGACCTGATATACGACCGGTATCGCAACGTGCGTTTATGGACGTGAGCCGTGACCGGCATCACCTCCTGCTGTCGATGACCGCCTTCATCACTGCCTTGGCGATAGGGGCGGCGAGACCGCCACCGGAGATGTCGTCGCGGTTGGCCTTGCTGTCCTCGACGACGACCGCGACGGCGACGGGGGAGCCGCTGTCCGTCTTGGCGTATGAGATGAACCACGCGTACGGGTTCTTGCTGTTGTTCTCGCCGTGCTGCGCGGTACCGGTCTTGCCACCGACCGTCACATTCGGGATCTGGGCGTTCTTGCCGGTGCCCTCGTTGACGACTGTCTCCATCATGCTCTGGAGCATCTGCGCGTGCTCCTGGCTGAGGGGGCGGCTCATCTCCTCGGGCTCGGTCTTGCTGAGCACGTCCAGGTTGGGGGCGCGCAACTGGTCGATCATGTACGGCTTCATCAGCTTGCCGTCATTGGCGACCGCCGCCGCGACCATGGCCATCTGGAGCGGGGTGGTACGGGTGTCGAACTGGCCGATGGAGGAGAGCGCGGTCTGCGAGGCGTTCATCTCCTCGGGGAAGAACGACGCGTTCGAGCGGACCGGGGTGAACTGCTCGGCGTTGAAACCGAACTTCTTCGCGGTCTCCAGCATCTTGTCCTTGCCGAGGTCGGAGCCCAGCTTGCCGAAGACGGTGTTGCAGGACCAGCGCAGCGCCTCGCGCAGGCTGGCGTTCTTGCAGGGGATGTTGCCCTCGTTCAGCAGATCGGTGGTCGTCCCCGGCATGGTCCAGGGCAGCGGCGAGTCCGTCTCCGCGTCGACGTCCGTGATCTTGCCGTGCTCCAGCGCGGCGGCGGCGGTGACCACCTTGAAGGTGGAGCCGGGCGGGTAGGTCTCGCGCAGCGCCCGGTTCTGCATCGGGTCGTCGGGGTTGTTCTTCTTGTCCAGGGCGACCCAGGCCTCGGTGTCCTTGTCGCTGTTGCCGGCGAACGTCGACGGGTCGTAGCTGGGGGTGGACGCGAGCGCCAGGATCTTGCCCGTCTGCGGGTCGAGGGCCGCCACGGCGCCCTTGGCGTCCCCGAGGCCCTTGTAGGCGGCCTTCTGGGCGGCGCCGCTGAGGGTGGTGACGACATCACCGCCCTTCTTCTTCTTGCCCGTGAACATGGCCATCGTGCGGTCGAAGAACAGCCGGTCGTCGTTGCCGGTGAGTATGCCGTCCTCGAGCTTCTCGATCTGGTTGGCGTCGAAGGCCTGGGAGGCGTAGCCGGTGACGGGCGCCCACATGGGGCCGTCCACGTAGGTGCGCTTGTAGGCGAAGTCGCTGTCGTCCGTCTTGACGGAGCCGGTGATGGCCTTTCCGTCGACGATGATGTTGCCGCGCTGGTTGCTGTAGCGCTCGATGAGCACACGGCGGTTGAACTCGTGCGAGTTCAGCTCGTCCGCGCGGACGTACTGGAGCCAGTTGTCCCGGATCAGCAGGGCGAGGACGAGAAGCCCGCAGAAGATCGCGATGCGTCGCAGGGGCTTGTTCACGGTCGGACCACCTGGGTCATCTCGGCGTCGGGTGACGGGGCGGGGGCCGGCGCGGGCCGGCGCGCGGTGTCGCTGATCCGGATCAGGATGCCGATCAGCGCCCAGTTGGCGAGCACGGAGGAGCCGCCGTACGCGACGAACGGCATGGTCATACCGGTCAGCGGGATGAGGCCCATGACGCCGCCCGCCACGACGAAGACCTGGATGGCGAAGGCTCCGGAGAGGCCGATGGCGAGGAGCTTGCCGAAGGGGTCGCGGGCGGCGAGGGCGGTCCGTACGCCCCGCTCCACGATCAGCCCGTAGATCAGCAGGAACGCCATCGTGCCGGCGAGGCCGAACTCCTCGCCCACCGTGGTGAGGATGAAGTCGGCGTTGGCGGCGAAGCCGATGAGGTCGGAGTTGCCCTGGCCGAGTCCGGTGCCGAGGGTGCCGCCGGAGCCGAAGGACAGCAGGGCGTCACCGATCTGCTGGCAGGCGCCGGTGGGGTCCGTCTGGTAGCACGAGAACGGGTCGAGCCAGGCGTTGACGCGGGACTGGACGTGCGGTTCGAAGGAGGCGACGCCGACGGCTCCCGCCACCGACATCAGCAGACCGAAGACGATCCAGCTCGTCCGCTCGGTGGCGACGTACAGCATGATCACGAAGAGGCCGAAGAACAGCAGCGAGGTGCCGAGGTCGGTCTCGAAGACCAGGATGAGGATCGACATCGCCCAGATGGCGAGGATCGGGCCCAGGTCACGGCCGCGGGGCAGGTACAGGCCCATGAAACGGCGGCTGGCGAGGGCCAGGGCATCGCGCTTCACCATCAGATAACCGGAGAAGAAGACCGCGATGATGATCTTCGCGAACTCACCGGGCTGGATGGTGAAGCCGCCGATGCTGATCCAGATCTTGGCGCCGTTCACGGCGGGGAAGAACATCGGCAGGATCAGCAGCACCAGAGCCACGGCCATGGAGATGTAGGTGTAGCGCTGGAGGATGCGGTGATCCTTCAGGATCACCAGTACGGCGACGAACAGCGCGATCGCGATGGCCGAGTACAGGAGTTGCTTGGGCGCGTCCGGGCTGTAGGAGCCGAAGAGCGCCTCCGCACGGCGGATCAGCCGCGGCGACTGGTCGAGCCGCCAGATCAGCACCAGCCCCAGCCCGTTGAGCAGGGTGGCCAGCGGCAGCAGCAGCGGGTCGGCGTACGGGGCGAACTTGCGCACCGCGAGATGGGCGACACCGGCGAGCAGGCCGAGGCCGAGCCCGTAGCCGAGCATCCCGGTCGGTACCTCGCCGTCGAGGGCGAGCCCCACGTTCAGATACGCGAACACCGGGATGACGACGGCGAAGGCGAGCAGCCCGAGCTCGGTGTTGCGGCGGCTCGGTGCCTCGATCGCGCCGATGGTGGTCGTGTTGGTGACAACGCTCATGGTGGTGAAAGGCCCCCTACGGCCGACTACTGCTGCTTCCCGCAGTTCGAGGCCACTTTCTGCTCCTCCTCCGAGAGGCTGGGGCCCGGAGTGGGAGTCGCGGCTTTCGGCTTGATGGTGGTGGTCCGGCCGGAGGTGTTCGTACCGGTCGTGCCGCCGGCCTGGCCTTCGCCGGTGACCACATTGGCCTCGCGGTCGGCCTGACGGCGCTGCTCGTCCTTCTTGCAGGCCGACGCCTGGGTGGCGAGTTCCTGGATCTTGCTGCGGCCGTTGGCGAGACTGCCCTCGGCGATGGTCGCCTCCACCTGCTTGCGCTGGTAGGGCGGGAGGTACTTGAGTTCGATCTCGGGGTGGTCCCTCTCGATCTCCGAGAGGGAGAGCCAGGCCAGATCCTGGCTGATGCCCCGGTAGAGCGCGACATGCTCCGCGTTGGCGCCCACGTAGTACTGGGTCTGGGTCCAGCGGTAGCCGCCGTAGAGACCGCCGCCGACGACGGCCAGGGCGAGCACGGAGTAGAAGGACCTCTTGAGCCACTTGCGGCCGCCGCGCGGCTTGGTGAAGTCGTCGTCGCTGTACGCGCCGAGGCCCCCCTCGGGGGGCATGCCGCCGTAGTCGGCGTCCTGGCCGCTGCCGGGCGGGCCGAAGCCGCCGCCCGCGGACTGCGGGGGTACGGCGCGGCCGAGGCCGGCCGCGCGGCCCGCGGGGGTCTGCATCGCGGCGGCGTTCTCCGCGGAGCTCAGCGGGAGCTGGTTCTCGGCGACCGCGCCGACGACGACCGGGGTGTCGTTGAGCTGCCCGGCCAGGGTGTCGTTGGACTCCACGTCCAGGACGTCGGCCACGATGCAGGTGATGTTGTCGGGGCCGCCGCCGCGCAGCGCGAGCTGGATGAGCGCCTGTACGGTCTCCTGCGGGCCCTGGTAGCTCGCGAGGGTCTCCTCCATCGTCTGGTGGGAGACAACGCCGGAGAGGCCGTCGGAGCAGATCAGATAGCGGTCGCCGGCGCGGACCTCACGGATGGAGAGATCCGGCTCGACATGGTCGCCGCTGCCCAGCGCGCGCATCAGCAGGGAGCGCTGCGGATGGGTGGTGGCCTCTTCCTCGGTGATGCGGCCCTCGTCGACCAGCCGCTGCACCCAGGTGTGGTCCTGGGTGATCTGGGTCAGCACGCCGTCGCGGAGCAGATAGGCGCGCGAGTCGCCGACATGGACCAGACCGAGCCGCTGGCCGGTCCAGAGGAGGGCGGTGAGCGTCGTCCCCATGCCTTCGAGCTGGGGGTCCTCCTCGACCATCTCCCTGAGCTGGTCGTTGGCGCGCTGGACCGCCGTGCCGAGCGAGGTGAGCAGGTCGGAGCCCGGCACGTCGTCGTCGAGCTGGACGAGGGTGGAGATCACCTCGGAGGACGCGACCTCACCGGCGGCCTGGCCGCCCATGCCGTCGGCGATGGCCAGCAGCCGGGGTCCGGCGTAGCCGGAGTCCTCGTTGCCCTCCCGGATCATGCCCTTGTGCGATCCGGCGGCGAAGCGCAGAGACAGACTCATGCGCACCTCGCCCGTCGGCTCGGGGTACAGCCGGTCTCGAGCCACACTGCCCACCCTCCGGTCGGGAGCCTGCTCCGGTCCGCTGTCCGGACCGTCGCGGCTCGCTCGCTCCGCTCGCTCATTGTCGTACTACTTCCGCAGCTCGATGACGGTCTTGCCGATGCGGATAGGAGCGCCCAGCGCGATCGGTGTCGGTGTCGTGAGCCGGGTCCGGTCGAGATACGTGCCGTTGGTGGACCCGAGGTCCTCCACGATCCACTGGCCGTCGCGGTCGGGGTAGATCCTGGCATGCCTGCTGGACGCGTAGTCGTCGTCCAGCACGATCGTCGAGTCGTGCGCGCGGCCCAGGGTGATGGTCTGCCCCTGGAGGGCCACGGTGGTACCGGTGAGACTGCCCTCGGAGACGACCAGCTTGGTGGGCGCGCCGCGGCGCTGCCTGCCCCCCTGCTGCTGGCGCTGCTGGGGCGGCGCCGCCGACTGGCGGGCCTGCTGCTGCGGCCGGGCGTCGCCGCTGCGGCGCGAGCCGCGCTGCGTGACGCGCGTTCCGAACAGATCGCTGCGGATGACCTGGACGGCCACGATCACGAACAGCCACAGAACGGCCAGAAAACCTAGCCGCATGACCGTCAGGGTCAGCTCTGACATTGCCCCCGCTTCACCCTTCGGCTTGCCTGTAAACGATGGTGGTGTTGCCCACGACGATCCGCGAGCCGTCGCGGAGCGTAGCGCGGGTGGTGTGCTGTCCGTCTACCACGATGCCGTTGGTGGACCCGAGGTCCTGGATCGTCGAGGGCGTACCGGTCCGGATCTCGCAGTGCCGGCGTGAGACGCCCGGGTCGTCGATCCGGACGTCGGCGTCGGTGCTGCGGCCCAGCACGAGCGTGGCGCGGGAGATCTGATGGCGTGTGCCGTTGATCTCGATCCACCGGCGCGCCTGGCCGTGCGACGGCGCGCCGGGACCGGCCCCGGGGGCGCGGCCCGCGGCGGGCGCGTGGCCGCCGGGCGGCGGCGCGGCCGGCATCGGGGGCGCGGCGGTGGGCGGGTAACCGTAGCCGCCGGGGGCGCGGCCCGCGGGCGAGGCGGGTGCCGAGGAGCCCGGGTAGCCGCCGCCGGGGCCGCCGAGCGGACCGGATCCGCCGGGACTCCCGGCGGGCGCCTGCGCCTGTGACGTACTCGACGCCAGCGTGCGGCTGCGTACCCGGTACAGACCGGTGTCGAGATCCTCGGCCTTCTCCAGATGGACCTTGATCGGGCCCATGAAGGTGTAGCGCTGCTGCTTCGCGTAGTCGCGGACCAGCCCGGACAGTTCGTCACCGAGCTGTCCGGAGTAGGGGCTGAGGCGCTCGTAGTCGGGCGCGCTCAGCTCCACGATGAAGTCATTGGGGACGACGGTCCGTTCACGATTCCAGATCGTCGCGTTGTTGTCGCACTCGCGCTGGAGGGCACCCGCGATCTCGACGGGCTGGACCTCGGACTTGAACACCTTCGCGAAGGTGCCGTTGACCAAACCTTCGAGACGCTGTTCGAAACGCTTCATGACTCCCATGGGGCACCTCCTCCGTCGTTGCCGTCCTGGTACTGCTTACTGATCGTATCCACGCGTCGGGAAATCGGCTGGTTCCCCTTGTCTGCCCCGTCGATGAGTGTCACCTCTCACACGGATCGTAGAGGCGGCCTCATGACAGTGTCCCGCACCCGGGGTGCTCCCAGGAGGAGTGGGGGGCGACCCCTGTTCGTTCCCTGTTCCAGGGCCGCGGTCCCCAAACAAACGGATGTGAACCCACCGTCTCCACCGTGCTAATCTTCTCGATGTCGCCAGGAGCGCACACCAGCAGGTGAGGCACCGGACGGCACACCCAATGCGCGGGTGGCGGAATAGGCAGACGCGCTGGATTCAGGTTCCAGTGCCCGAAAGGGCGTGGGGGTTCAACTCCCCCCTCGCGCACCACAGAACCCCCGCTCCGGATCTCTCCGGAGCGGGGGTTCTTCGTTGTGCCCGCGCGGTCCGCGGCCGCCCGCGGTTCCCGGTCCGGGCGTCCGGGGCCGGGGCGGGGAGGCCGGTGGGCGTCGCGCCGTGGCCGGGGGCCGTGACGTGTGAGGTGGATTACTTTTCGCGGGCCGTACGGGCGAGGCGCGGGCCGCCGTGCGGCGAGGCGCGGGGCGTACGGGCAGGGTGCGGGGCGTACGGGCGAGCTGCGGGCCGTGCGGCGAGGCGCGGGGCGTACGGGCGAGGAGCGGGGCGGACGCGGGTCGTAGGGGCGGGAAGTGAACGGGGGGAGGCCCGGCGGGTCGTCACCCGCCGGGCCTCCTGCGTGTCGCGTGTCCCGCGCGACCCCGCGTGCGGGCTCCCGCACGCGGGCGCTCAGGCGGCGTGGCGGGCGGCGAGGGCCTTGGCCTTCTGGGTGGCCTCCTCCTGGGCCTTGGTGCGGGACGCGTCGGCGAGCGGGATGAGTTCGGCCATCTCCGGCTTGGAGTGGGCGAGGGTCAGCTCCGGAACGATGAAGTCGATCTCGGTGGCGCCGAACATCCCGGTCAGCACCTTCTCCAGATAGTTCTGGACGAACTCGAAGTCCTCACGCGGGGTGCCGGGCGCGTACGAGCCGCCGCGGCTGGCGACGATCGTGAACGGGGTGCTGCCCACCGTGCTGTCGGGGCCCGCGTTGTGGCCGACGATGATCACCTGGTCCAGCCAGGCCTTCAGCGTGGACGAGATCGTGAAGTTGTACATCGGCGCGCCTATGAGGACGGCGTCCGCCTCGGCCAGCTCGGCGGCCAGTTCGGCGCGCAGGGCGTCTTCCGGACCCGCCGACACGGCGGCGATGTCCAGGTGCGGCAGCGGGGTGGCGGCCAGATCGCGGTAGACGACCTTGCCCTCCGGGTGCTGCTCCAGCCAGGACTTGACGAAGGTGGCGGTGATGTCGCGCGACGCGGAGCCTTCGGGGAAGACGGCGGAGTCGATGTGCAGAAGCGTGGCCATGACGTTCTCCATGAGGGGGTGGCGTGCCATACGGGATGGGTGAGTACGGAAGTTCCGTACGCACCTATGGATAACATAGTCGCTTACTTTTTTTCATCCCGGTTCGGGAAACCAGTACCCTGTGCGTATGGCGGACCACAGCGAGGACGCGTGCAAGAAGGTCGACGTGAGCATCACGCGGGTCTTCGAGCTGCTCGGCAAGCGGTGGTCGGGGCCGATCATTTCCGTGCTCATGGAGCGGCCGGCCTACTTCGCGGAGCTGCGGCGGGCGGTCCCCGGCATCAGTGAGCGCATGCTCTCGGACCGGCTGACCGAGCTGGGCGGGGCGGGGCTGGTCGTGCGTGAGGTGGACGAGGGACCGCCGCTGCGGGTCTCGTACCGGCTGACCGAGGCGGGGGCGGCGATGGAGCCCGCGCTGAAGGAGCTGCGGCTGTGGGCCGAGTCGAATCTCCGGGAGATTCCCGAGGACAGCTGCTAGCGCGGCGACGCCCGGCGTCCGGCTGTCTGCTTCCTGTTCCTGTTCCTGTCTCTGTTCCTGTTGCTGTTCCTGTTCCGGGGGCGGCCTTCTCGTTCTCCGGCGTCGGTCTCCTTCCCGACGAAGCCCTGGTGGGGGCGGGTGCGGAAGCCGGCTGCGGGAGTTGTCCACAGGGGGAGACGGCTGTCGCGGCCCGGCGGTACCGTCATATGCGGTTGATCTCACGCGGGTACGGCGGGCACGGCGAGTACGGGGGGAGGCGGCACGCCATGGGCGATGTCGAGTCGACGGGGGCATCCGGGAGCGGGCGTATCCCGGAGGTGCCGGGTTTCGCCACGCACGGGGCCACCGGCGCCGGGACCACCGGCTCCGGGGCCGGTGCGCGGGGGGCGGACGGGGCGCGGACGCCCAAGGAGCTGGGCAAGTCGCTGCGGGCCAGGGTGCCGCGGTCCTCGCACGACTCCGTCGTGTTCGCGGCGGGGCGGCCGGACGCGGTGCGGGCCGTGGAGGAGTCGAGCCGGGGCCGGGTGCCCGAGCTGGCGCCGCTCAGGGTCGGCCGGATGGCCGCCACCCCCTTCGCCTTTCTGCGCGGCGCCGCCGGACTGATGGCCCAGGATCTGGTGGGCACCCCGGTCACCGGGGTCGGCGCGCAGATCTGCGGTGACGCGCACGCGGCCAACTTCGGTCTGTACGGGGACGTGCGCGGCCGGCTCGTCATCGATCTCAACGACTTCGACGAGACCGTGTTCGGTCCCTGGGAGTGGGACGTCAAGCGGCTCGCCACCTCGCTGGTGCTGGCGGGCCGGGCGGCGGGCGCGGACGAGGACACCTGCCGGCGCGCGGCGTACGACGCGACGGGGGCCTACCGGCGCACGATGCGGCTGCTGGCGAAGCTTCCGGCGCTCGACGCCTGGAACGCGATCGCGGACGAGGAACTCGTCTCGCACGCGAACGCGCGTGATCTCGTCGGCACGCTGGAGCGGGTCTCGGAGAAGGCGCGCAACAACACGAGCGCGCGGTTCGCGGCCAGGTCGACCGAGGCGGTGCCCGACGGGAGCGGGGCTGTCGGCGTGGCCTCGCGGCGGCGGTTCGTGGACGCGCCGCCCGTCCTGCGGCGGGTGTCCGACGAGGAGGCCTGGGCGGTGGCCGCCTCGCTGGAGGAGTATCTCGGCACGCTCCCCGAGGACCGGCTGCCGCTGCTCGCGCGGTACGCGATCCACGATGTGGCGTTCCGGGTGGTCGGCACCGGAAGCGTCGGGACCCGGTCGTATGTGGTGCTGCTGCTCGACCACCGGGGCGAGCCGCTGGTGCTCCAGGTGAAGGAGGCGCGGGCCTCGGCCCTGCTGCCGCATCTCGCGGCCGTCGGGTTCGAGGAGCCCGAGGCGGCGCACGAGGGGCGCCGGGTGGTGCTCGGACAGAAGCGGATGCAGGTGGTGAGCGACAATCTGCTGGGGTGGACGACCGTGCTGGGCAGGCCCTTCCAGGTCCGGCAGTTCAGGAACCGCAAGGGGAGTGTCGACCCGGCGGCGCTGCCCGCCGACCAGATGGACGACTACGCGCGCATGACCGGCGCGCTGCTGGCCAGGGCGCACGCGCACAGCGTGGACCCGCGGCTGGTCGCCGGTTACTGCGGCAAGAACGAGGAGCTGGACGCGGCCGTGGCGGCCTTCGCCGTGGCGTACGCGGACCGCACGGAGGCGGACCACGCCGACCTGCTGACGGCCATAAGGAACGGGCGAATAGCGGCCGAGCTCGGCGTGTGACGCCCGGGGACGGGGCCAGGGCTCCGGCGGATCGCCCGTACGCTGGGCGGGTGATACAGGACGCCCCTGGGGAGCCGACGATCCGTAACGACGACGAACGGGATGTACGAGACGTGCCGGATGCGACGGAATCCGCGCTGGCGGCGGGCGGGAGCGACACGGCGGGAGAGCCGTCGGCCGGACCCGACCCGGCGGGGGCCGGGGACGCCGGGGCGGACCGGCCCGAGGCGCGGCTGGAGAAGGCCGTACGCGTCGCCGAGCAGGCGCTGATCGAGTTCGAGATCGCGCTGGAGACCTTCCGGATCGAGGTGGAGAACTTCTCCCGGCTGCACCACCAGCGGCTCGGTCCCATGTACGCGCGACTGGACGAGCTGGACGCGATGATCGCCGAGGCCCGTGCGGCCAGGAGCGGCGACCCGGAGGATCTGCGCAAGGCGCGGGAGGCCCGCGCGCTGGTGCAGCCGATGCCCGGCGTCGAGGAGCTGTTCCACGACTGGATGGACTCCGACGGTCTGTCGCCCGAGGCGGCGGCGATGCTGACGGAACAGTCCGTACGGCCCCCCAAGCGGGTCCGGCCGAGCGACGAGGCCCGCAAGCTCTACCGCGATCTGGTGCGCAGGGCCCACCCGGATCTCGCGCGGGACGACACCGAGCGCGCGCGGCGTGAGGAGTTCCTCACCCGGGTGAACGCCGCCTACGGGCTGGGGGACGAGCCGGTGCTGCGGGAGCTGGCCGAGGAGTGGGCCGCGGGGCCCGCGTCGAAGGCGCCGCCGCTGAGCGAGAGCGAGGAGCTGTACGCCCGGCTGGAGTGGCTGTCGCAGCGCAAGGAACTGCTGACGCTGGTCGCCAAGGAGCTGGAGGAGAGCGCGATCGGCGCGATGCTCAGGATGGCGCCCGACGACCCGGACCGGCTGCTGGAGGAGATCGCCGAGCAGTTGCTCGCGGAGGTCTCCGGGCGTGAGACGGAGCTCGCCAGGCTGGTGCAGTAGGTTTTTGGCAGGCTCACGGTCCCCGTCCCCGTACGAGAGAAGGCACCACCCATGAATTTCGCCTCGCTGCCCTCGGTCGATGTCGCGGCGGTGCCGTCCGACGGACTGGTGCTGGACGTCCGGGAGGACGACGAGTGGGCGGCCGGTCATGTCGAGGGCGCGGTACACGTGCCGATGAGTGACTTCGTGGCGCGCTTCGGCGAGGTGACCGAGGCGGTCGCCGGGGGCCGGAAGGCCTATGTGATGTGCCGGGTCGGTGGCCGCTCCGCCCAGGTCACCCAGTATCTGGTGCAGCAGGGTCTCGACGCGGTGAATGTGGACGGCGGGATGCTCGCCTGGGACGGTGCCGGGCGTCCGATGGTCACCGACAACGGGACCCCGGCCTTCGTGCTCTGAGACCCCCGGGCGCGGGGACACCGGCGGGGACACCGGTCGCGCGCGGGACCCCGCTCCGGGAGTCGGCCCGGGACCTGGTCCGGGCCCGTGCTCCCCGCGAGCCGGCCGGGGAAGCCCGTTCGCGACCTGAGCTCCGGGTCCGGCCCGTAGGGTGTCAACCCTCTGGGTGACTGACCAGGTGCCGGCGGGATCGGGGCGGGATGGATTCGTACGACGACAAGGGTGTGACCGCTGGGCCACGGCCCGGCGCCGGGATAGCCGGCCTCTCCCTGCCCGGCCAGTTGGCCGCGGCCGTGGCGCTCGCGATCGTCGCGCTCCTCGCCTGTGTCCATCTGGCCATGATCTTTCTGCATGTCGCCCCGTCCAACACGATCACCAAGCAGCACGGCAAGGCCGTCGACGCGTGGGTCTATCCCGAGTTCGAGCAGAACTGGAAGCTCTTCGCGCCCAATCCGCTCCAGCAGAACGTCGCCGTCGAGGTGCGGGCCGAGATATGGGACGACGACGGCACGCGGACGGTCACCGACTGGATCGATCTCTCCGCCGAGGACGGCGAGGCGATCCACGGGAATCCTCTCCCCAGCCATGTCGAGCAGAATGAACTGCGCCGCGCCTGGGACTTCTTCGTCGGATCGCACGACAACGAGAACCGCCCCAACGGGCTGCGCGGACAGCTCTCCGAGAGCTATGTCCGCCGCATCGTGATGCTGCGGCTCGAGGACCATGACCTGGGCGCTTCCGTGCAGCGGATCCAGCTCAGGTCCGCCGCCAGTACGGTCGCGCCGCCCAAGTGGAGCACCGAGAAGATCAATACGCGGCCGGCCTACCGGCTCTGTCCCTGGTGGACGGTGAACGCCGCCGATCTTCCGCTGGGCGTACGCAACGGCCGCACGGAGGCGGGGCAGTGAGCGAGCAGCCGGACGAGCGCCCGGACCGACGGCCCGACGGGCGGCCGGGCGGCCGAACGGACGGGCAGCCCGTCCCGCGAACGGCGAGCCGTCCGCTGTTCGCCGAGGGACGTGTCGCCGGCGCCGTCCAGCGCGTCACCGCCACCGCCCTCGGTCCGTACCAGAGCGCGATCGTCCGGATCGGGTTCGCCGGCACCTGGCTGCTGTTCCTCCTGTGGGAACTGCCCCACCGGCATGAGCTGTACGGGCCCGACGGCCCGTGGAGCTGGGACATGGCCCAGCAGCTCATCGCGCGCAACGGCGCCTTCACCGGGCTGATGTGGTCGGACAGCGTGCTGTGGTTCGAGATCGTCTTCGCCGTCGCCGTGCTGGCCAGCGTGCTGCTGATGCTCGGCTGGCGCACCCGCACCATGTCCGTGGTCTTCATGTTCGGTGTGCTCTCGCTCCAGAACCGCAGCATCTTCATGGGTGACGGCGGGGACAACATCATCCATCTGATGGCGATCTACCTGGTGCTGACCCGCTGCGGTCAGGTCTGGTCGCTGGACGCCAGGCGCGCGGCACGGACGGCGGCCCGCGACACGGCCGCTCAGGAAGCCGCACAAGAAGCCGCTCGGGGCGCCGTACCCGCAGGCGGGCACGAAGGCGGGGACGAAGGCGGGGACGAAAGCCGGCAGGAGGCGGCCGGGCACGTACGGGACCGGGTCGGACCGGCTCTCTGGGCCTTTCTCGGAGTGTTCCTACTCATCGGCACGGGGACGGACCGGATCCAGGTCGCCCCCTGGCTGCTGGTTCTCTTCTGGGGGATGTGGATCACCCAGGCTCTGTGGTGGGCGGCCAACCGCTATGCGCCCGGGGGTGAGCCCCGCGCCCTGCTGGATGTCCTCGCCAACCTCGTCCACAACGCCGCGCTCGTCGTGATCATGGCCGAGGTCTGTCTCGTGTACGCCACGGCGGGCTGGTACAAGATCCAGGGCTCGCGCTGGCAGGACGGCACCGCGCTCTACTACCCGCTCAAGCTGGACTACTTCGCGCCCTGGCCGGGGCTCTCCGATCTGCTCGCCTCCAGCGGTGTCATCGTGCTGCTGCTGACCTACGGCACGGTCTTCGTCCAGGTCGCCTTCCCGTTCGCGGTCTTCAACCGGCGCGTCAAGAACGTGCTGCTGGTCGCGATGATGCTGGAACACCTGGGCATCGCCGTCCTGCTCGGACTGCCGTTCTTCTCGCTCGCGATGATCGCCGCCGACGCGGTGTTCCTGCCGACGAACTTCCTGCGGTGGCTCGGCGGCCGGGTCACCCGGCTGCGGCACCGGCTGTTCCCCCAGGCCATGAAGAGGACCCTGCCGGAGCAGCGACGCGACAGCCAGGAGCAGCCCCGTACTCTCGTCGGGTGAGCACTGAGACAACGGCGGAGGCCGGCGGGACGACGGCGGAGGGCCGGGAGGCCGTCGCGGCGGACCGGGACGCACCGGCCGAGGCCCTGGAGCCGGTTCAGTACGACGAGGGCTTCGGTCCCGAGATCGGCGTCGGGCCGCATCCCGGGCCCTGGCCGCGTGACGAGCGGTACGACCCGGAGCTGCTGGCGGCCGGGGACCGGCGCAATGTCGTCGACCGCTACCGGTACTGGACGCGCGAGGCGGTCGTCGCCGATCTCGACACCCGGCGGCACGACTTCCATGTGGCGGTGGAGAACTGGGCCCACGACTTCAACATCGGCTCCGTGGTCCGTACCGCCAACGCCTTCCTCGCGAAGGAGATCCATATCGTGGGGCGCCGGCGCTGGAACCGGCGCGGCGCCATGGTCACCGACCGGTACCAGCATGTGCGCCATCACTCCGACGCCGCCGGGCTGACGGCGTGGGCGGCGGCGGAAGGGCTGCCGATCATCGGGATCGACAACCTTCCGGGGTCCGTCCCGCTGGAGCGGACGGAGCTGCCCCGCCGCTGTGTACTGCTCTTCGGGCAGGAGGGCCCCGGTCTGACCGAGGAGGCCCGTGAGCATGCCGCGATGGTGTGCTCGATCGCGCAGTTCGGCTCGACCCGCTCGATCAACGCGGGAGCCGCCGCGGCGATCGCCATGCACGCCTGGATCCAGCGGCACGCCGCCATCCCGGACGCCCCCGGACCGCCCGCCGTCTGACGGGCGGGCGGTCGTCGGAGCCGGCTCAGGCCTGGCGCCTGACCTCCACCACCCGGAAGCGGTTGGCCACGAACGCCGCGTCGCACAGCGCCGCGTTCGCCGCGGGGTTGCCCCCGGAACCGTGGAAGTCCGAGAAGGCCGCCGTCTGGTTCACATACACGCCACCCGTGAGATTCAGCGAGAGCTGCGCGGACTCCTCCAGACAGACCTCCTCGATCGCGCGCTCCGTCTCCGCCGAGGTGGTGTACGCGCCGACCGTCATCGCGCCCTTCTCGCGCACCGTGCGCCGCAGCAGCTCCAGCGCGTCGTCCGTCGAGTCCACGGCGACCGCGAAGGACACCGGGCCGAAGCACTCGGCGAGATACGGCACCTCGGCGTCGCCCTCGGTCCCGCTCTCCCAGGCCTTCTCCCAGGCCTTGCGGGCGCCGTCGGCCTTCACGATCGCGGGCGTACGGACCACGGCGTCCGGGAAGTCGGGGTGGACGATCTCGCGCGAGGCGAGGGCGAGGTCGCCGAGCGAGGCGGCCGCGTCGAGACGGGCCTTCACATCCGGGTTGACCAGCGCGCCCAGCAGTGCGTTGGCACGGGTGTCGTCGCCCAGCAGCCCGCTCACGGAGGCCGCGAGATCGGCCACCACCTCGTCGTACGACTTCTGGCCCGCGTCCGTCGTGATGCCGTCCCGGGGGATCAGCAGATTCTGCGGGGTGGTGCACATCTGGCCGCTGTAGAGCGACAGCGAGAACGCCAGATTGGAGAGCATGCCCCGGTAGTCGTCGGTGGAGTCGACGAGGACGGTGTTGACACCGGCCTTCTCCGTGTAGACCTGGGCCTGGCGGGCGTGGGTCTCCAGCCAGTCGCCGAACGCGGTCGATCCGGTGTAGTCGATGATCCGGACCTCCGGGCGCACGGCCAGCGATGCGGCGATGCCCTCGCCCGGCCGCTCCACGGCCAGCGCGACCAGATTCGGGTCGAACCCGGCCTCGGTGAGCACCTCACGGGCCACCCGGACCGTCAGCGCCAGTGGCAGCACCGCGCGCGGATGGGGCTTGACCAGCACGGGATTGCCGGTGACCAGGGAGGCGAACAGGCCCGGATAGCCGTTCCACGTCGGGAAGGTGTTGCAGCCGATCAGCAGCGAGATGCCGCGCGGGACGGCGGTGAAGGTCTTCCGCAGCTCCAGGGGGTCGCGCTTGCCCTGCGGCTTGGACCAGTCGGCGGCGTCCGGCGTCCGTGTCTGCTCCGCGTAGGCGTACGCCACGGCCTCCAGACCCCGGTCCTGGGCATGCGGCCCGCCCGCCTGGAACGCCATCAGGAAGGCCTGCCCGCTGGTGTGCATCACGGCCTGGGCGAACTCGTGCGTGCGGGCGCTGATCCGCGCCAGGATCTCCAGAGCGACCAGGGCGCGGGTCTCGGGGCCCGCCTCGCGCCAGTCGCCCATGCCCGCGCGCATGGCGGGCAGCAGGACGTCCGGGTCCACGTGCGGGTACTCGACCTCCAGCGCCGGGCCGTACGGCGAGACCTCGCCGCCCGTCCAGCCGTCCGTGCCCGGCTGGTCCAGCTCGAAGCGGGTGCCGCGCAGGGCCTGGAAGGCGGCGAGACCGTCGGCCGGCGCGCTCTCGCCGTACGCCTTGGGGTGCTCGGGGTGCGGGGACCAGTAGGCGCGGCTGCGGATCGCGTCAAGGGCCTGGTCGAGCGTGGACCGGTGCTTCTCTGAGAGCTGCTGGGGGCTGAGCTGGGCGGCCATGACGGACCCACTCCTCGGTCGGGCTGAGCATCAGGGGCTCGGACAGGGAACGGACAGGGACATGAGCTGACAGACAGAGTTAGAGTAACCGAACGATCGGTCGGGACAAGAGGGCCCGGCGAACCTGTGGACAACTCACCTGCGGAGTACCCATGGCCCTTTCGAGGCCCGCTCATACGGGAGGATTGCTTCCATGACAGCAATCGAGCCCGGCCGCGTCGTCGCGGTCGTCGGCACCGGCACGATGGGGCAGGGCATAGCCCAGGTGGCACTGGTCGCCGGCCATCCCGTACGGCTCTACGACGCCGTGCCGGGCCGTGCCGAGCAGGCCGCCGCCTCCCTCGCCGGACGACTCGACCGGCTGGTCGAGAAGGGCCGGCTCGACGCCGCGGCCCGTGACGCCGCGACGGCCCGGCTGCGTCCTGCCGGGGACCTCACCGAGCTGGCCGACGCGGCGCTGGTCGTCGAGGCCGTGCTGGAGCGGCTCTCGGTCAAACGGGAACTCTTCGCGGTCCTGGAGGACATCGTCGGCGACGACTGTCTGCTCGCCACGAACACCTCCTCCCTCTCCGTCACCGCCGTCGCCGGCGGACTGCGCCGCCCCGGCCGTCTGGTCGGGCTGCACTTCTTCAACCCCGCCCCCCTCCTGCCGCTCGTGGAGGTCGTCAGCGGTTCCGCGACGGACGAGTGGGCCGCCGAGTGCGCGTCCGGGACGGCGCGCGCCTGGGGCAAGACGCCGGTGCGCTGCGCGGACACCCCGGGGTTCATCGTCAACCGCGTCGCCCGCCCCTACTACGCCGAGGCGTTCCGGGTCTACGAGGAGGGAGCCGCGGACCCCGCCACCATCGACGCGGTGCTGCGTGAGTGCGGCGGCTTCCGGATGGGCCCCTTCGAGCTGACCGATCTGATCGGCCAGGACGTCAACGAGGCCGTCACCCGGTGCGTCTGGGAGTCCTTCTACCAGGACGTGCGGTTCACTCCCTCACTCGCTCAGCGCAGGCTGGTGGAGTCGGGGCGGCTGGGCCGCAAGTCGGGCCACGGCTGGTTCCCGTACGGCGAGGACGCCACGCCGGGTACCGGGGCACGGACGGCCGGGCCCGCACCGGCACCCGCATCCGTCACCGTGCAGGGTGGGCTCTTCGCCGCCGACGCGCTGCCCGGCCTGATCGAGGAGGCCGGTATCGAGGTCCTCCGTAAGGAGGACGCCGTCCCCGGCTGTCCGGGGTGGATCGAGCTGTCGGACGGTACGCGGCTGTTCCTCGCGGACGGTTCGGCCGCCGACAACGCCGAGATGCCCGTCATCCACTTCGATCTCGCGCTGGACTACCGGGCGGCGACACGGATCGCCCTCGCACCCGCCGCCGGGGTCGACGGGACGGCCCTGAGCGAGGCCGTCGGCCTCTTCCAGGCGCTCGGCAAGGACGTCAGCGTGATCGCCGACGTGCCGGGCATGATCGTGACCCGTACGGTCGCGATGCTCGTGGACTTCGCACTCGAGGCGGCGGCGCGCGGGGTGGCCGCCCCCGACGACATCGACACCGCGATGCGGCTGGGCGTCAACTACCCGCGCGGGCCCCTCGACTGGGGCACGGAACTCGGCGCGCGCTGGGTGCTCGAAGCGCTGGAGTCGTTGCACGAGGAGTACCCCACCGGCCGTTACGCCCCCTCCCAGGCACTGCGCCGCCTGGCCGCCGCACAGGAGGAGGACGCGTCATGACGACCGCCAGGCGCGACACCTACACACCCGAGACCCTGCTGACCGTCGCGGTCCGCGTCTTCAACGAACGCGGTTACGACGGCACGTCGATGGAGCATCTCTCCAAGGCCGCCGGGATCTCGAAGTCCTCCATATACCACCATGTCGTGGGCAAGGAGGAGCTGTTGCGCCGTGCCGTCAGCCGCGCGCTGGACGGGCTCTTCGGGATCCTCGACGAGGACGGCGCGGTCCAGGGGCGGGCCGTGGCGCGGGTGGAGTACGTGACCCGCCGTACGGTCGAGGTGCTGATGGCAGAACTGCCCTATGTGACGCTGCTGCTGCGGGTCAGGGGCAATACGCAGACCGAGCGCTGGGCGATGGAACGGCGGCGCGAGTTCGACCAGCGGGTCGCCGATCTGCTCAAGGCGGCCGCGGCGGACGGGGACCTGCGGGCCGATATGGACATCAGACTGGCGACCCGGCTGCTCTTCGGCATGGTCAACTCCCTGGTCGAGTGGTACCGGCCGCACGCGGCCGGCGGCCATGGCCGGGACGAGGTGGCCGAGGCGGTCGTACGGATGGCCTTCGACGGACTGCGCACGGACCCGGGGCGCGGCGCGTAGTCCTGTCCGTCCGGCAGGGCCGGGGCCCTTTCGCAGGACCCGGGCTCTCCCGCAGGACCGGGGCTCCCTCGCAGGACCGGGGCCTTCCGGAGGGGACACGGGGGCCGGGGCCGCGCGCAGAACGCTAGAGCCTCGGGCCGGCGGCCGTTCCCGGGCCGAGGTCCGTCTCCTCGAACACCAGCAGTGTGCGGGTCGAGAGCACTTCCGGAATGGACTGGAGCCTGGTCAGGACCAGTTCGCGCAGGGACCGGTTGTCCGGCGCGTGCACCAGCAGCAGTACGTCGAAGTCACCGCTGACCAGCGCGATGTGCGTGGCCCCCGGCAGCTCTTCGAGCTGTTCGCGCACCGTGCGCCAGGAGTTCTGCACGATCTTCAGGGTGATGTACGCGGACGCCCCCTGACCCGCGCGTTCATGGTCGATCCGGGCGCTGAAACCGCGGATCACCCCGTCGTCGATCAGCCGGTTGATCCGGGCGTACGCGTTGGCGCGCGAGACATGGACCCGCTCGGCCACGGACCGTATCGAGGCGCGGCCGTCCGTCTGGAGGATGCGCAGAATGTCCTGGTCGATGGCGTCGAGCGGACGCGGCGGAGGAGGGGGCTGCTTCGTAGCGCCGCCCCGGCCGCCGTCGGCCGGCCCGCGCCCGGCCGTGTCGGCGCCCTGGTCCGCTCCGTCGGCCATTTGTTCAGCTCCCATGTCCCCCCGCCTCTCCGCCATGGACGACCTGTGACCATCCCAGGCTGTGGAGAACCGTTTGTCCACAGGCTGAGGCCGCCTGTAGCCAAAATGCCTCAACGACCGAACAATCGGTAGGTGAGGCGTGCCACTCCAGGCGCCCCGTCGTCCGCCCGCTCGCACGAGGAGGTGCACGCGTGAAGAAGAGCAGTACGTCGGTCCAGGAACTGCCCGGTGCCGCGGCCCAGCGGCCCACCCCGCCCCCGGCGTGGCAGCCGCGTACCGATCCCGCACCGCTGCTCCCCGACGCCGAGCCGTACCGCGCGCTGGGCACGGACGCCGTGGCCGGCGCCGATCCCGGACTGCTGCTGCGGCTCTACGCGGAGCTGGTCCGCGGCCGCAGGTTCAACACGCAGGCCACGGCCCTCACCAAGCAGGGCAGGCTCGCGGTCTATCCGTCGAGCACCGGCCAGGAGGCCTGCGAGGTCGCCGCCGCGCTCGTCCTGCGCGAGCAGGACTGGCTCTTCCCCAGCTACCGCGACACCCTCGCGGCCGTGGCGCGCGGGCTCGACCCCGTCGAGGTGCTGACGCTGCTGCGGGGCGACTGGCACACCGGCTACGACCCGCGCGAGCACCGGGTGGCCCCGCTGTCCACCCCGCTCGCCACCCAGCTTCCGCATGCCGTCGGGCTCGCCCACGCCGCCCGGCTCAAGGGGGACGATCTGGTCGCGCTCGCCCTGGTGGGCGACGGCGGCACCAGCGAGGGCGACTTCCACGAGGCGCTGAACTTCGCCGCCGTATGGCGGGCCCCGGTCGTCTTCCTCGTCCAGAACAACGGCTTCGCGATCTCCGTGCCGCTCGCGAAGCAGAGCGCGGCGCCGTCCCTCGCCCACAAGGCCGTGGGATACGGAATGCCGGGCCGGCTGGTGGACGGGAACGACGCGCTGGCGGTGCACACGGTGCTCACCGAGGCCATGGCCCGTGCGAGACGGGGTGAGGGACCGACGCTCGTCGAGGCCGTCACCTACCGGGTCGAGGCCCATACGAACGCGGACGACGCGACCCGCTACCGCCACGACGACGAGGTCGAGACCTGGCGCGCGCACGACCCGGTCCGTCTGCTGGAGCGCGAGCTCACCGAGCGCGGGATCCTCGGCGAGGAGGGTGTCCGGCAGGCCGCCGAGGACGCGGAGGCGATGGCGGCGCGGCTGCGCGAGCGGATGAACGCCGATGCGGTGCTCGACCCCATGGATCTCTTCGCGCATGTCTACGCGGACCAGACCTCCCAGCTCCGTGAGCAGGCGGACCAGCTCCGCGCCGAACTGGCGGCGTCGGCCGGGGAAGGATCCGGTGAGGCGCGATGACCACGGTCGCGGTGAAGCCCGCCACCATGGCGCAGGCACTGCGGCGCGCGCTGCGCGACGCGATGGCCGAGGACCCGTCCGTCCATGTGCTCGGGGAGGACGTCGGCACGCTCGGCGGGGTCTTCCGGATCACCGACGGACTCGCCGCGGAGTTCGGGGACGACCGCTGTACGGACACTCCGCTGGCCGAGGCGGGCATCCTGGGGACGGCCGTCGGGATGGCGATGTACGGACTGCGGCCGGTCGTGGAGATGCAGTTCGACGCCTTCGCGTATCCGTCGTTCGAGCAACTGCTCAGCCATGTGGCGAAGATGCGCAACCGCACGCGCGGCGCCATGCCGCTGCCGATCACCGTGCGGGTGCCGTACGGCGGCGGGATCGGCGGGGTGGAGCACCACAGCGACTCCTCCGAGGCGTATTACATGGCGACCCCCGGTCTCCATGTCGTCACCCCCGCGACGGTCGACGACGCGTACGGGCTGCTGCGCGCCGCGATCGCCTCCGACGATCCGGTGGTCTTCCTGGAGCCGAAGCGGCTCTACTGGTCGAAGGCCGCGTGGTCGCCCGACGCGCCGGCCACGGTCGAGCCGGTGGGCCGTGCCGTCGTCAGGCGCCGGGGCAGCAGCGCCACCCTGATCACCTACGGCCCGTCCCTGCCGGTCTGTCTGGAGGCGGCCGAGGCGGCCCGCGCCGAGGGCTGGGACCTGGAGGTGGTCGATCTGCGCTCCCTGGTGCCGTTCGACGACGAGACGGTGGCCGAATCCGTGCGGCGTACGGGCCGGGCGGTGGTCGTCCACGAGTCCACCGGATTCGGCGGCCCCGGCGGGGAGATCGCCGCCCGGGTCACCGAGCGTTGTTTCCACCACCTCGAAGCGCCGGTGCTGCGGGTGGCGGGATTCGATATTCCGTATCCGCCGCCGATGCTGGAGAGGCACCATCTTCCGGGAGTGGACCGGGTGCTGGACGCGGTCGCGCGGCTCCAGTGGGAGACGGAGAGCTGATGGCCCAGGTGCTGGAATTCAAACTGCCTGACCTCGGTGAAGGGCTGACCGAGGCGGAGATCGTCCGCTGGCTGGTGTCGGTGGGGGACGTCGTCGCCGTCGACCAGCCGGTGGTGGAGGTCGAGACGGCCAAGGCGATGGTCGAGGTGCCCTGTCCCTACGGCGGTGTGGTGACGGCGCGCTACGGCGAGGAGGGCACGGAGCTGCCGGTCGGGGCTCCGCTGCTGACGGTGGCGGTAGGGGCGTCGGAGCCGGGCGAGGTGCCCCCGGCCGCCGGGGACCGGCCGGGCGCTCCGCCCGCCCCGGAACCGCCCGCGCGGCCGGCCGCGCCCGAGGCGCCGGGCCCGGCGGGCTCCGCGTCCGGCGAGGCGTCGGGCAATGTGCTGGTCGGGTACGGCACGGGTGCGCCGGTGGCGCGCAGGCGCCGGGTCCGGCCGGTGCGGAGCACGGCTCCCGCCGCTCCCCGTATCCCGTCCGCCCCCGCCGCGGGGCCGGTCAACGGCGCCTCGGGACCGGTCCCGGTCGTCTCCCCGCTGGTGCGGCGGCTGGCCCGCGAGCACGGTCTCGATCTGCGGGCGCTGTCGGGCTCGGGACGGGACGGACTGATCCTGCGGTCCGATGTCGAGCGGGCGATCCGGCACGGTGCCGTCGAGCCCGGCGCACAGCACCTGCCTCGGCCCGAGGCACAGGCCCAGCTCCTGGCCCAGCCCACCGCCCGTACGCGGTGGGGGGCGCAGCCGCAGACGGTGCCCGCCGGATCCGCCACGGGGGCCGTGTCCAGGACGTTGCCCGGCTCCGCCCAGGACGGAGCGGTCCGGGTGCCGCTGCGCGGCGTACGGGGCGCGGTCGCGGACAAGCTCAGCCGCAGCCGGCAGGAGATTCCGGACGCGACCTGCTGGGTCGACGCGGACGCCACGGAGCTGATGTCGGCCCGTACGGCGATGAACGCGGCGGGCGGTCCGAAGATCTCGCTGCTGGCGCTGCTGGCCCGGATCTGCACGGCGGGCCTCGCCCGTCATCCGGAGCTGAACTCGACCGTGGACCTGGCCGCCCGGGAGATCGTGCGGCTGCCCGCGGTCCATCTCGGCTTCGCCGCGCAGACCGACCGGGGGCTGGTCGTCCCCGTCGTACGGGACGCGCACACGCGCTCGGCCGAGTCGCTCAGCGCCGAGTTCGCGCGGCTGACGGAGGCCGGCAGGTCGGGCACGCTGACGCCGGGCGAGCTGACCGGGGGGACCTTCACCCTCAACAACTACGGGGTGTTCGGCGTCGACGGTTCCACGCCGATCATCAACCACCCCGAGGCCGCCATGCTCGGGATCGGCCGGATCGTGCCCAAACCCTGGGTCCACCAGGGCGAGTTGGCCGTACGCCAGGTGGTGCAGCTCTCGCTCACCTTCGACCACCGGGTCTGCGACGGCGGTACGGCGGGCGGCTTCCTGCGCTATGTCGCGGACTGCGTCGAACAGCCGGCGATGCTGCTGCGCACGCTGTAGCGGGACATTCCGGGCGGCCGGCGCTCCTGTGCGCCGAAATCCCGGAGAAGTTCGGCCGACGTGCAAACGTCGTGAGCTTCGAACGGGTGATCGCGGCTCATACTTCAGCCATGACCGCCTATGACGCCATCGTGCTCGCCGGAGGGGCCGCCAAGCGGCTCGGCGGGGCCGACAAGCCAGGGGTACGGGTCGGGGGCCGGGCGCTCCTGGACCGTGTGCTGGCCGCGTGTGACGAGGCCGCCCGCACCGTGGTGGTGGGCGGCAGACGGCCCACCGCGCGGCCGGTGCGCTGGGCGCGCGAGGAGCCGCCCGGCGGCGGCCCCCTGGCCGCGCTCGACGCGGGGGTGCGGTGCGTCGAGGCCGACACCGTGCTCGTACTCTCCGCGGACCTGCCGTTCCTGGGAAAGCCGACAGTGCGCCGGCTGGTCGAGGCGCTGGACGCCAGCGGCCGGGAGGCGGCCCTCCTCACCGATGCCGACGGCCGCGACCAGCCGCTGGTCGCCGTCTACCGCGCGGAGCCGCTCCGTCGCGAACTCGCCCTTCTCGCTACCGAGTACGGCAACCTCGGCGGGCTTCCGCTGCGTCTGTTGCCGGACGAACTCGAACTCGCCCGGGTCGATGACGATCCCCTCGCCTCCTTCGACTGCGACACCTGGGAAGACATCTCCACGGCCCGGGCCCGAATCAGGGAGCATGGAACCGTGCTGGACGAATGGATCACCGCAGTCAAGGACGAACTCGGCATCGAGCTGGAGGTGGACATCCGTCTCCTGCTCGATCTGGCCCGGGACGCCGCGCACGGCGTCGCCCGGCCCGCCGCCCCGCTGACGACCTTCCTGGTCGGCTACGCGGCGGCCAAGGCCGGTGGGGACGGTCCCGAGGCCGTCGCGGAGGCGGCCCGCAAGGCCGCGGCGCTCGCCCTGCGCTGGGCGGAGGAGGCGGAGGGCACCGACGGACCGGGGGCCGAGGGGGCCGACGCCGGATGACCGCCGGGGACCGCGAGGCCGACGGGATCGAGGAAGCCCTGGCCCTGGTCGGCGGAGAGCCGGCCGCGAGGCATGACCCGGCCGGGCCATCCGGCCCGGCGCGCGGCGCGGACCGGGGCGACGGTACGGACCGGGGCGACGGCTCGGGCCGTGACGAGCGTACGGGCCGGGAGCGCGCGGCCCAGGGGCTGGAGAGGCGGGACGCCGGACCGGAGGCCGACACGCCGGCGTCGGCGGCCTCGTCGGCCACCCCGGCCGGCCCCGGCGGCGCCACCCCGGCCGGCCGGGGCGCGTCGGCCCGGCACCGCGCCGAGCCCTGGGACGCGGCCCGCGCGATCGCCGTACGGGCGGGAGGCTCCGTGCGCCCGGAGCCGGCCGCCCGAGCCCGTTCCGTCCCGCTCGACCAGGCCCTGGGCCGGGCGCTGGCCGCACCTCTGGCCGCCCTCACCGATCTGCCGTCCTTCGACACCTCCGCCATGGACGGCTGGGCGGTCTCGGGGCCCGGCCCCTGGACCGTGCGGAGCGCCGGCGGCACCGCCGCGCGGAGTACGACGGACGGCCGGACGGACGGCCCCGCGCAGGACCACGGCATCCTCGCCGGGCAGGGAGAGACGGCGCCGCTTCCCGACGGGGCCGCGGTACGGATCGCCACCGGCGCCAGGATCCCGCCCGACGCGACCGCGGTGGTCCGCAGCGAACACGCCCGAATCGACGGTGGCGGCCATCTCCACGCCGAGCGCGAGGTGGTCCCCGGCCAGGACATCAGGCCACGCGGCCAGGAATGCCGCTCCGGCGACCGGCTGCTGCCCGCCGGTACCCTGGTCACCCCCGCCGTACTGGGCCTCGCGGCGGCGGCGGGCTATGACGAGCTGCTCACCGTGCCGCTGCCACGGGTCGAGATACTGGTCCTCGGCGACGAGCTGCTGATCGAGGGACCGCCCCACGACGGACTGATCCGTGACGCCCTGGGCCCGATGCTCGCGCCCTGGCTGCGCGGGCTCGGCGCCGAGGTTCTCGCCACCCGCCGGATCGGTGATGACGCGGAGGCGCTCTGCCGTGCGGTCACCGGCTCCGAGGCCGATCTGGTGATCACCACCGGCGGCACGGCCGCGGGGCCGGTCGACCATGTCCACCCGGTGCTCCGCAAGGTGGGAGCCGAACTGCTGGTGGACGGTGTCGCCGTACGGCCCGGACATCCCATGCTGCTGGCCCGGCTGGCGTCGGGACACCATCTCGTGGGGCTGCCCGGCAATCCCCTCGCCGCGGTCTCCGGGCTGCTGACGCTCGCCGAACCCCTGCTGCGCGCGCTGGCGGGCCGGCCACCCCGGATCCCGTACCGGGCGCCGCTGCGGGACGCGGTGCACGGCCATCCCTTCGACACCCGGCTGGTGCCCGTCGTCCACCGTGACGAGGGGCTCGTGCCTCTGCGGTTCAACGGACCGGCCATGCTGCGGGGAATCGCCGCCGCCGATGGGCTCGCGGTCGTACCGCCGGGCGGCGCACCGTCCGGTGAGGAGCTGGAAGTGATTGATCTGCCCTGGACGGGCGTGGCCGACGGAGGGTGTTTCACGTGAAACTTCCCGGCCATGACGCGATGGCCCGGAACGCGGACGAGTATCTGGTCACCGCCCGGGTGAGGCTTCCCCGTCACCGGGTCGCCCGGCCGCTGCGGCAGGTCACCCGACGGCTGCTGATGGCGCTGTTCGTGCTGGCCCTGACCGTCTTCATCGTCTATATCGACCGACAGGGCTACCACGACAATTCCGATGACTCGGTCGATTTCCTGGATGCCGTCTACTACGCCACCGTGACCCTCTCCACGACGGGTTACGGCGATATCGTCCCGTACAGCGACAGCGCGCGGCTGGTGAATGTGCTGCTGGTGACCCCGCTGCGCGTCGTCTTTCTCATCATCCTGGTCGGCACCACTCTTGAGGTCCTCACCGAGCGCACCCGGGAAGAGTGGCGGCTGAACCGCTGGAGGGCCAACTTGCGCGACCACACCATCATCGTCGGCTACGGCACCAAGGGGCGGTCGGCGATTCAGACCCTCTGCGCCACCGGCCTCAAGAAGGACCAGATCGTCATTGTCGACCCGTCGAACAAGGTGATCGAGGCGGCCAACGCGGAGGGGTTCGTCGGGATCCTCGGCGACGCGACCCGCAGCGATGTGCTGCTGCGTGCGGAACTCCAGCGCGCCCGCCAGATAGTCATCGCCACTCAGCGCGATGACACAGCGGTGCTGGTCGCGCTGACGGCACGCCAGCTCAACCGCGGGGCGAAGATCGTGGCCGCCGTGCGGGAGGAGGAGAACGCACCGCTGCTGCGCCAGTCCGGGGCCGACGCCGTCATCACCAGCGCCAGCGCCGCCGGCCGGCTGCTCGGGCTCTCCGTGCTCAGCCCCAGCGCCGGCACGGTGATGGAGGATCTGATCCAGCAGGGCAGCGGTCTCGATCTCATCGAACGCCCCGTCATAAAGGCCGAAGTGGGCCTGAGCGTACGGGAGACGGACGATCTGGTGGTGAGCGTGCTGCGGGGACACCGGCTGCTCGGTTACGACGATCCGACCGCGAGCCCGCTCCAGCTCACCGACCGGCTGATCACCATCGTCCGGGCCCACAGCCCCACGGGACAGGACAACTCCAACTCGTCGCAGCCCCGGCCGTCGGACCGGGGGCGGGAGTAGCCTCGCGCTCATGTATGCGATCACGATTCCGGAACCCGGCGGACCCGAGGCGCTCGTGTGGGCCGAGGTGCCCGATCCCGTACCCGGCGAGGGAGAGGTGCTCGTCGAGGTCGTGGCGAGCGCCGTCAACCGAGCCGATCTTCTCCAGCGGCAGGGCTTCTACGATCCCCCGCCCGGCTCCTCCCCCTACCCGGGTCTGGAGTGCTCGGGGCGGATCGTCGCGCTCGGCCCCGGGGTCGCGGGCTGGGCCGTCGGCGACGAGGTGTGTGCGCTGCTGGCGGGCGGGGGGTACGCGGAGAAGGTCGCCGTACCCGTCGGCCAGCTCCTTCCCGTACCGGAGGGCGTGGATCTGGCGACGGCCGCGGCGCTCCCCGAGGTCACCTGCACGGTCTGGTCGAACGTCTTCATGATCGCGCACCTCCGCCCCGGTGAGACCCTGCTGGTGCACGGCGGCGCGAGCGGTATCGGCACGATGGCCGTCCAGCTCGCCAAGGCGGTGGGCGCGCGGGTCGCGGTCACGGCGGGCGGTCCGGAGAAGCTGGCGCGCTGCGCCGAACTGGGCGCGGACATTCTCATCGACTACCGAGAGCAGGACTTCGTCAAGGAGATCCGCACGGCCACGGACGGCGCCGGGGCGGATGTCATCCTCGATATCGTCGGCGCCAAGTATCTGGAACGGAATGTGAAGACCCTGGCCGTGAACGGCCGGCTCGCGGTCATCGGTTTCCAGGGCGGGGTGAAGGCCGAACTCAACCTCGGCGCCCTGCTGAGCAAGCGCGGCGCGATCACGGCGACCTCACTGCGCGCCCGTCCCCCGTCCGAGAAGGCGGCGATCGTCGCGGCCGTACGGGAGCATGTCTGGCCGCTCATCGCCAACGGTGACATCCGCCCGGTGGTGGACCGGACGCTGGCGATGCCGGAGGCGGCGGAGGCCCACCGGGTGCTGGATTCCAGCACCCATGTCGGCAAGGTGCTGCTGCTCGCGCCGAAGGCCGGCTGAGCGGAAACCTCCAGGCCACCCGGGGCGGCCGCCGGGGGCGTGGGCGTGGCGGCTGTGCGCGCGCCCCGCCCACGACCGGTGGCGACGGATGACCGGACCCGCCGGTGGCCCGCCCGCTGCGGACGAGGCCGCATGGACGGCCCAGAAGCCGGGCCACAGGGACGGACCGGACCACAAGGACGGGCCGGACGACAGGGACGGACCGGGCCGTCTGGACGGCCCGGAGTCATCGGTCCACCGATCAGGAGCCGTCGGTCTACAGATAGGGACCGGAGCGGAGCGCGCCGTGTCCCTGGTCGCCCTCGTCGTCCTGGATCGATCCCGGCGGCAGCGCGCGGCGCATCTGTTCGAGCTGGGCCCTGGCGGCCATCTGCTGGGCGAACAGCGCCGTCTGGATGCCGTGGAAGAGGCCCTCCAGCCAGCCCACCAACTGGGCCTGCGCGATCCGCAGCTCCGCCTCGGAGGGAATCGCCTCGTCCGTGAAGGGGAGCGAGAGCCGCTCCAGCTCCTCGACCAGCTCGGGGGCGAGCCCGTCCTCCAGCTCCTTCACGGAGCCGGCGTGGATCTCCTTGAGCCGCACCCGGCTCGCCTCGTCCAGAGGAGCCGCCCGCACCTCCTCCAGGAGCTGCTTGATCATGCTGCCGATGCGCATGACCTTGGCCGGCTGTTCGACCATCTCCGTCACGGGAACCTCGCGACCCTCGTCGGCACTGCCACCGCCACCGCCGCCGCCGAGTGCCATCCCGTCCTGTCCCACCACGAGTACATGGGGGCTCTCCTGCGACCGTTCGTTCCTCGGCATCTCCATACGGCCCATTGTCTCGCACATGTGCGTCACCCCACGGTGTGCCCCCGTACGAAGATGATCCACCGTCGTACGGGGGCACGATCCCACCGCGTATGCCACACGAGGCAGGCGGTCGGGGCCGGCGGTTATGTGGCGGCCCGGCGCCCCAGCGTCCGGTGCGAGCGGGTGACCAGCGCCGCCAGGATCGCGGCCCCCAGCGGTACGGCGATCAGCAGCGCCGCCAGCGTCCCCCAGGGGATGACGACGGGCACATACGGCGTCGGGAGGACGCCCAGGCCCTCGTCGAGCGCCTGCTGGTACCACTTCTGCTCGCCTCGGCGCTCGGTCAGCCGTAGTCCGATCGCGGGGAGCACCCCGGCCGCCGAGCCCAGCAGCACCCCCATCGCCGCCACCACCGCGCACTGGAATCCGCTGAGCGTTCTGCGGACCCGCGCCGGGGCGCCGACCGCGGCGAGTGTCTTGAGATCCGCCTCGGCGTCCGCCTGGGCGAGACCGGTGGCGATCCCGGCGGCACCGATGGTCACCAGTCCGGCGAAGACCGTCAGCGACAGCAGCACGATGCTGTTCTCGCTGGTGAACCCGGCCTCGATATGGAGATTCACATTGCTGCCGGTCTTCGCCAGCTCACCGTCGAGCTTCTGCTTCTGGGCGTCGTTCGGCAGGGTGCTGGACGAGTAGTACGCGCCGAGCGGGACGGTGCTGATCCCCGCGGCCTTCGCCGTGGCCGGGGTCAGGACCATCGAGACGCCATAGGTGTTCGGGTTCCCGGGTACCTGGTGCGCGGGAAGGGACGTGAGGGTGCCGGGTGACGGCAGACCCTTCTGGTTGGCCGCTTCCGCCTTCTCGATGTCCGTGATCAGCAGGATGCCGATCTTTCCGGCCGTGTCGACGTTCCGCTTGTCGAACGAGACGACCCGGCCGTCCGCGAGCGCCTGCTCCGCCGCCGGATCCTTGATACCGAGGACCTTCAGCACCGCGGCCTCACCGATCAGCACACCGCCCTCGACATTGCTGTAGACCGTCTCCTGCTCGCAGCGCCAGTCCTTGACGAGCTTGCGCCGCTCGGCCTTGCTGAACTTCTCCGAGGGATCGTCCATCCCCGTGGTGGACCAGAGCGGACACTGATGGGCCTTGGGGACGACCACCTCGTACCGTCCGCAGCCGTCCTCGCCGCCGTACATCGAGCAGCCCGGCTTCCCGACGGAGATACGGTCCACATCGGCCCGCACATCGACGGGCAGGTTCTTCTGGACCGCCGTGCGCACGGCCGGGACATCCCGGCCGCCGTCCTCGTCGATCATCACGGAGATCGCGCCATGGGGGAGCTGCGGCTCGTACGAGGCCCGGTTCTGGGCGTCGCTGCTCGCCGAGTACGTGGAGACCGCCACCGTGCCCGCGACCGCGGCCAGCACCGCCGCCACGGCGGGGGCCGTGCGTCCCCTGTTCCGTACGGCGTCCCGCAGCGCCAGCCGGGGCGAGAGCGGAAGCCAGCGGCCGACGCGGCCGAACAGCCCGACCAGGGCCGGTGTCAGCGCGACCACCCCCAGCTCGGCGATGGCGCTGCCGCCCGCGACGATCGCGAACTGATCGGTCATCGTCGAGCCGTACAGCGCGATCGCCGCGCCGAGCGCGACCGCGATCAGCCCGAGGACCGGCAGGACCTTGCTGCTTCCGCGCACCCCGCGACGTCCGGTGAGCGAGGCCAGTACGGTCTGCCGGGAGGCGGTGACGGCCGGGACGATCGCCGCGAGCAGACCGGTGACCACGGCGAGCAGCGCGATACCGAGAAGCTCCAGTGGCCGGATGTCGAAACCGCCGAAGCGCTGGCCGAGGTAGTCCTCGAGGACGGGACGCAGGGCATAGGTGAGCCCCAGGCCCAGCACCGTACCGATGACGGCCGAGGCGACCCCGATCACCAGACCGCCGCCGAGCACGATGGCCCGGATATGGCGCCGGTCACCGCCGTTGGCACCGACCAGCCCGAGCTGACGGCGTGAGCGCCGGGCGCCGACCGCGAAGGCCGGGCCCGCCAGCAGACAGATCTCCAGCATGGCGAGGCCGACGACGGTACCGACAGCGGCGAGTTCGGTGGCGTTGGCCGCGGCGCTCTGCTCGTACCTCTCCTGGTCCTTCCGCTGGTACAGCGGTACGTCCGCGTCGGCGGGCGGGTTCAGGGACACGGCACGGGAGGTCACCAGAATGCCGCGGGCATTGGCGTCCTTCACCATGTTCCACGTGAAACCGCCGGGACCGCCGGGACCACCGGGAATTCGGACGAGTTGGGTGGTACTCGGGTGGGTACCCGGCAGCCCGTCGGCCTGGAGCGCCTTGTCGAGCGGGGCCAGAAACGCCCCGGGGAGCGCGTTGACCTGCTCGGCGTCCAGCGAGTCGGGCAGTTCGTAGGCGCCGACGATCCGGTACTCGGTGTCGAGTCCACGGGCGGCGAGCCTGGAGCCCACCCGCAGTCCGCTGACCTCCAGGAAGCGGGTGGTCGCGGCGACTTCGCCGGCCCGCTCGGGGAAGTCGCCCTCACGGAGACGCATGATGCCCCGGGCGATCGGGTCCGTCGCCTTCAGCTCGCGGATCTCGGTCTGGAGCAGCCCGTGTGCGGTACGGAGCTTTCCTGATCCCACCGTGTCCTCAAGGACCGTGGCGCCCGCCGGAACGGCCCGGGAGATATCGCCGGGGCCCTCGGGCCAGGGCTTGTTCTCGAAATCGTCCACCGGCGTATAGCTGGTGGCGTCCGGGGACTGGTGGAGCGGCGTACCGCCGAACTCGGGATCGCTGAGCCGTGCGTCGGCCTGGCCGAGCGTGCGGTCGAGCTGTTCCCGGGTGGACAACTCGGCGCTGCGCAGGGTCAGATCGAAGGCGCTCACCCCGAGGATGGGCAGCGCGATCATGGAGAGGACGAGAAAGCTGCGTCCCTTGGAGCGCCAGGCGTCGCGACGGGCGATCCGCAGCGCCGCGCGCCAGGAGTGGTACCAGGTCTTCACAGTTCGGCCGCCTGGCCCGTGAGCAGCGAGTCCGCCTGGCTGCGGATGGTCTGGTCGACGACCGCGCCGTCCCGCAGGAAGACCACCCGGTCCGCCCAGGCCGCGAAGCGCGGCTCATGGGTGACCAGCACACCGGCGGCGCCCGCGTCGCAGCGGGTGCGCAGCAGGGCGAGCACGGACTCGCCCGTCTCGGAGTCCAGCGCGCCGGTGGGCTCGTCCGCGAGGACGAGCCGCCGGTCGCCGACGAGCGCGCGGGCTATCGCCACCCGCTGCTGCTGGCCGCCGGACATCTCGTCGGGGAACCGGTCGGCGAGCTGCTCCAGCCCCATCTCCGCCAGGGCGGCGAGCGCTTCGACGCGGGCCTTGCGCGCGGAGGTGCCGTCGAGTTCACGGGGCAGCGAGATGTTCTCGGCGGCGGTGAGGGCGGGGATCAGGTTGTAGTCCTGGAAGACATAGCCGATGCTGCGGCGGCGCAGGGCGGCGAGCGCCTTGCGGTCGACGGTGGTGATGTCGGTGCCTTCGACGACGACCCGGCCCGAGCTGGGGCTGTCGAGGCCGCCCGCGATGGTGAGGAGCGTGGACTTGCCGGAACCCGACGGTCCCATGACGGCGACCAGTTCGCCGGGGAACACATCGAGATTGATACCGCGCAGGGCGTGGACCTCGGTGGCGCCACTGCCGTGGACACGGGTCAGTTCCTGGAGTTGGAGCACGGGCTGCTGGGACGGTTGCGCGTTTTCGGGCATGAAGGATCCCCCTTGGGGCGGTACGTGCACATACGCGGGTCAGGTATGTGTGTGGAGTGAGGAAGCGTGAGAGGCGGCGGGCCCGCCGGGCGGGGCGTCCGCGGGCCGGGGCTGGGGCCGGGGCCGGGGCCGGGGTCTACTGCCGGTCGGCGATCACCCGGCTGTCGGCGTCGGGCCGGTCGGCCGGAAGTCCGTCCGCGGGGCCGCTGGTGCCGCTGGTGCCGCCGGTGCCGCTGGGGATGCCAGGGCTGCCAGGGCTGTCAGGGCTGCCGGTATTGCCGGGGCCGCCGGCCGCGCCGGGTGCGTCGTCCGCGGGGCTGCCCGACGGCCTGTGGCCGGGTTCCGGCAGCAGCGAGAGCCGGATCAGCCGGGATTCACAGTGGTCGAGCCAGCGCGCCTCGGCCTCCGTCTGGAAGATGAGCTGCTCCAGGACGAGCAGCCAGGCCACTTCGTGCCGGTCGGTCGGAACGGCCTCCAGCGCCTGGGCCTTGAGCCGGGTGTAGTCCTGCATCGCCTGGATGGTGTGGCGGCGCTGTGCGTGGATCACCTCCCGGATGTCGACCCCGGGGGCGCCCACCGCCATGGCGAGTTTGATCGCCAGTTCGTCACGGGGCGGGCTGGTGCGGTCGACCGGTGTACGGAACCAGGACTTCAGCTCCGTACGGCCGGCGTCGGTGATCACATAGAGCGCGTGGCCCGCCCGGTCCTCGCCGTCCTGGACGACCATGCCGTCGCGCTCCAGCCGGCTGAGGGTCGTATAGACCTGGCCGACGTTGAGCGGCCAGGTGGCACCTGTACGGGACTCGAACTCCGTACGGAGCTGAGAGCCGTAGCGCGGGCCGCGTTCCAGGAGGGCCAGAAGCCCGTGGCGAATCGACATACTCAGTATGTATACCGAGTATGGCGTAGCCCGCAAGCGACCTGAGGCGGACCGGGTGAGTACGCCATAAGGAGGAGACGGGCACGGGACGGGGCGGGGGCGCGGCGTCGCGGGGCTCCGGAACGCGGCGTCGCGGGGCTCCGGAAGGGGCGTGGCGCGGTCGCGGAAGGAGGGGGGTGGCGGGGCTCCGGACGTGGGCGTTCAGCGGCGGCGGAGCCGTAGTCCGAGGAAGCCCAGACCCACGCCGACCAGCGTGATCCCCGCGCCCAGGGTCAGGACCGGAACCGGCCGCACGGTGGGGCCGGTGACCGCTCGCGCGGTGGACTCACGGGCGGCGGAGGGGGGCCGGCGCCGGGGCGCCTCGGAGTCCTGCGGATGCGCGAACTCCTCCAGCGACTCGTCCGCCGGTGTGTGTCCGTCCGTCCCCCGGTCGGTCTCCTCGTCCGTCCCGTCCGTCCCGTCCGTGCCTCTGGTCGCCTGCGCGTCCCCGTCCTCGCTCTCGTCGCTCTCCTCGCGCCCGTCGTTCTCGTGGCGCCCGTCGTGTCCGTCGCCACTCTCGCTCTCGCCCCTGCGGGAGGGCGTCGCGGCCTCGGAGGGCGGCGTACGGGGATGGTCGGCGGAGGGCGGGACGGGAGGCTCTGTTGACCCGCCGGGCCGCTCGGGCGGAGCGGTATCGGCGTCCGCGTCCGTCTCCGGATCGCCGTCCGCGTCCCGGGTCGCCTCCCAGCCCGTGTCCCACTCCGCCTCGGGATCCGCGTCCGGATCGCCGTCCGCGGCCGTGCTTCCGTCGTCCGGTGACAGGGCCCCGGCCTCCTGCGGCCTCCCGGGGCGCGGCCGTCCCTCCCCGGCCGGACGGCCGGCCAGTGAAACGGCCGACTCGGCGGACGCCGAAGGGCCCGCGACCGGTGGGGAGGACTCCTCGGCGTACGCGCCGGGCGTGGCCATCAGCAGCGACGCGACCGCGATCGCGCAGGGAGTGCGGAGCGTAGGAGTCACCGACTCAGCGTCACATGTAATGACAAATCCGGCATCTCGAAAGGCTCATACCGCCGCTACCAGCCGCCACGGTCACCATCGGCGGCTGTCGCCACGCTCGGCGCCCGCGGCTGCCGTCGCCACAGCCCGTTCCGCAGGGCTCCGTCAGCGCTCCCTCGGCGCTCCTGCGGCCCGCCCGTCCGGCTACTGCTCCGCGCGGCCCGTCGAGATCGTCAGTTCGAACTCCTGGCCCTCGGGCGGCACGGCGGCCCCCGGCCGCGGGTACTGGTCGATCACGGTGTCCGCGGCCCAGGACCCGTCGTTCCTGGCCTTCACCGGAGCCCATGACCAGCCGGCCTCGCGGAGGCAGTCCTTCACGGAGAGGATGTCCTTGTAGCGCAGGTCGGGGGCGGTCACCTTCGACGGGTCCAGCCCGTCCTCCGCGGCGTCCGTGCACTCCGAGGCGTCGATCGTGCGGTTGCGCTCCGGATCGCGGTAGCCCTCGGCGGTGCCACTGGTGCCCGGGTCCGCCGTACCGCCGTCGCCCCCGTTACCGCCGTTGAGGGTGATCGCCGTTATCAGACCGCCGACGGCCAGCAGCGCGACCACGACCGCTCCCGCGATGACGGGTATGTTCCGTCTGCCGCCGGGACGGCCACCGCTGTGCCCGCTCCCATGGCCGCCGTGCGCACCGTGGCCGCCCCGTCCGCCGGGGGCGGTCTGGGGCTGCGGCGACATCGTGTACGGCGGCGGGGTCGGCGCCATCGGCTGCTGGGAACCCTGGTACGACGGGGCCGGCTGCGGATAGCCGTAACCGGGGCCGGGCGGCGGCGGGGTGGGGGCCGGCGGACCGTAGGAACCCGGGCTGTACGGCGTCCGCACACCCTGCGGCGGCGGGGCCTGCCCCGACTGGTCCACCGGCGGGAAGACCGCCGAGCCCACGCCCGAACCGCTGTTGCCCCGAGCACCCGGCACGATCGCCGGAGCGCCCGTCTGTCCGGCGGTCAGGACGCGCGCGCACTCGTCCGCCATCGCGGCCGCGCTGGGGAAGCGCTCGTTCGGGTTCTTCTTGAGGGCCCGCGCGACCAGCGCGTCCATGGCGGGCGTGACCGAGCGGTTGATGGTCGACGGGGCGACCGGCTCCTCCTGCACATGCGCGTACGCGATCGCCAGCGGCGAATCCGCGTCGAACGGCAGCCGGCCGGTCAGAAGCTGGAAGAGCATGATGCCGACCGAGTACAGATCGGAGCGGGCGTCCACGGGGCGCCCCAGCGCCTGTTCGGGCGAGAGGTACTGCGGCGTGCCGACGACCATGCCGGTCTGGGTCATCGAGGTGACGCCCGACTGCATGGCGCGCGCGATGCCGAAGTCCATCACCTTGACGACGCCGCGCTTGGTCATCATGACGTTGCCCGGCTTGATGTCCCGGTGGACCAGGCCCATCTCATGGCTGGTCTCCAGCGCGGCCAGCACATCGCCCGTCACCTTGAGCGCCTTGTCGGCCGGCATCGCGCCGTGCTGGGCGATGTCCCGCTGGAGCACGGAGCCGAGCGGGTGCCCCTCGACGTACTCCATGACGATGTACGGCATCAGCGCGCCGGACCCCGTCGTGGAGCCGCTCTCCCGGATGGTGTCCTCGCCCGTGTCGAAGACCGAGACGATATTGGGGTGCGACAGCTTGGCGACGGCCTGGGCCTCGCGGCGGAAGCGCTCACGGAAGGACTGCTCGCGGCCCAGCTCCGAGTGGAGCGTCTTGATGGCGACCTGCCGGTCCAGCGCGGTGTCGTACGCCAGATATACGGACGCCATCCCGCCTTCGCCGAGCAGGTCGCGAAGCTGGTACCGGCCGCCCGCGACCGAACCGCCCGCATAGCGGCCCTGTGCGCCGTGCTGGCTCATGACTGTGCTTCCCCCTCGGCGCGCAGACGCGGTCCGCAGTTCTGGACGCGATGGTGCTCACGTGGTGATTCCGTTATTACGCGCCAAGTCTGCCCGAGGGCAGTGACACGTCAAGCCGGGTGCCCGTTCCGTGACCGTACGCACAGCAAGCGTCTCGGAAGCGTTACAGGAAAAGCATGGAACAAGCATGGAATTTGCGTGGGTATCGGGTGTCCGGGTTTCATGGCCCGTCCACCGTGGACCGGCGTGTCATACGGAGGCTGTAGCGTGATGTGGCATAGCCAATCCCGAAGACGAACACCCCACACCCACCCCTGAGAAACACAGGCATACCGCGGACCGCGCGCGCGGTCGTGAAGCGGACAGAAACGACGGCGAGGACTGATGGCACCCGAACCCGAAGCAGGCGGCGGAGTGTCGGACGCCGCGGACTCCTGGGGCGATGGCAGCCTGGTCGGAGGGCTGGTCGGCGACGGCCGCTACCGGATGACCCACCGTCTCGGCCGTGGCGGCATGGCCGAGGTGTTCGCGGCGGAGGACGTACGGCTCGGGCGCACCGTGGCCGTCAAGCTGCTCCGCGCCGATCTCGCGGAGGACCCGGTCTCCAAGGCCCGGTTCACCCGGGAGGCACAGTCGGTCGCCGGGCTGAACCACCACGCGGTGGTGGCGGTGTACGACTCCGGCGAGGACACGGTCAACGGGCAGACCGTGCCGTACATCGTGATGGAGCTGGTCGAGGGCCGCACCATCCGTGATCTGCTGGTCAACGCCGAGGCCCCGCCGCCCGAGCAGGCGCTGATCATCGTCTCCGGTGTGCTGGAGGCGCTCGCCTACTCGCATCAGCACGGCATCGTGCACCGCGACATCAAGCCCGCCAATGTGATCATCACCGACGCCGGCGCGGTGAAGGTGATGGACTTCGGCATCGCGCGCGCCCTGCACGGCGCGCAGTCGACGATGACCCAGACCGGCATGGTCATGGGCACGCCGCAGTACCTCTCCCCCGAGCAGGCACTCGGCAAGGCCGTCGACCACCGCAGCGACCTGTACGCCACGGGGTGTCTGCTCTACGAACTCCTCGCGCTGCGGCCCCCGTTCACCGGCGAGACTCCGCTCTCCGTGGTGTACCAGCATGTCCAGGACATCCCGGTGCCGCCCTCCGAGGTCTCGGACGTGGCGCCGCCGGAGCTGGACGGCCTGGTGATGCGCTCGCTCGCGAAGGAGCCCGACGACCGGTTCCAGAGCGCGGAGGAGATGCGCGGACTGGTCCAGTACGGCCTCCAGATGCTCCAGCAGCAGGGCAGCCACACCGGCACCTGGAACACGGGCACGTTCGACGCGCACCTCGGCGGCAACACCCCGGCGATGGGCCTGGCGGCCACGACGGCGATGGGGCACCCGCCGCACGGCGACACCTCGCAGAGCCCGATCCTGCCGCCGATGAATCCGCACGACGGCGGGTACGACGGCGGCCATCAGGGCGGGGGCGGCCGGGGCAAGATGTGGCTCTTCGTCGCGCTCGCGGTGGTCGCGGTCGTGGCGGGCGTGGCGTATGCGATCAACGGCATCAGCGACAAGTCCAACGGCGACACGTCCAACAAGCCGACGGTCAGCCCGACCCAGGAGACGCCGAGCGACGAGGGCCCGACGCCGTCGGACGAGCCGAGCGAGACCGAGGAGACGGACGACTCCTCGGGCGGCGGCGGTGGGTCCGACTGGCCGCCGAGCGAGGAGCCGACCGAGAGCGCGAGCCGGTCCGAGGAGCCGACGGAGACCCCGTCCAGCAGCGATACGGGTACGACGGACGGCGGCGGCGGTACGACCGACGGCGGGACCACCGGCGAACCGTCGACCGACCCGACCCCGACGCCGCCGGAGGGCGACGACGAGGGGCCGACCGGCGGGACGCCGGGCGGCGGCGGGCCCGGCGGTACCGACAGCGGTGCCGAGAGCGGCGGTTCGCTCGGCGTCACCACCGGCGGCTGATCACTTCTCCGCCGATCGCTCTTCAGGGGGCCCTGGTCCATGACCCGGGCCCCCTTCGCACGGGCCCTCCCCGAGGATTCCGCGAGGATCACGCCGGGGGGATCACTCGGTGAGGATCACCCCGAGGGGACCACCCGGCGGGGATCACTCCGAAGGAATCACTTTGACGGATCACCCGGCGGGGATCACTCCGCGAAGGCCTCGCTGACCGCCTCGTACTCCCGGGTCCACCACACCGCGAGGGCCGACACCGCCGCGAACAGCGGGTCGGCCCTCCGGTCGTCCAACTGGTAGCGCCAGCGCAGCACCCAGAAGTCGTTGAGCCGCTCCCACCACACCCGGTGGACGGCCGCGGCCAGTTCGGAGGCGGCGGCTCCGGCGGCGCGGCGGTAGGCGCGCGCGTACGCCCGCACCTTCGTCAGCTCCAGCTCACCCGTCGGCCGTACGAAGAAGATCGCCGCGGCCCGTACGGCCTCCTCGGCCCGGGGCTGCACGGCGAGCCGGTCCCAGTCGACGATCGCGGCCGGCTCCCCTCCCCGGTAGAGCAGATTCAGCGGATGGAAGTCGCCGTGCACCCAGCCCGTGGCCGGCTCCGCGCCCGGCGGCGGGCGCCGGTGGGCATGGCGTTCCAGCAGGTCACGGCGTTCCAGCAGCCGGTGTTCGGCGAGGGCGTCGAAGGTGTCCCGGGCGCTGCGGCCACGGGCCAGCGTCAGCAGCTCGTCGATCAGCGCGAAGGTGTCGGAGGGGTCCGGGCTGTCGTGGAGGCCGGTGTACGTGAGGCTGTCGTACGCGGGCGGCGCGGGATCCGGCTCCATCACCCGCTCCAGACAGGTGTGCACCCGGCCGAGGAGCCCGCCGAGGTGCCGTGACTGGACGGCCGTGAGCTGGGCTCCGTCGCGATGGCGCCCGTCGATCCAGGGGTGCAGCGCGTAACAGCGGCCCTTGATGACCGAGACGGTGTCGCCGTCCTCGTTCTCGACGGGCGGTGCGACGGGTACGCCGAGGGTCTGGAGCCGCTGGGTGGCGCGGTGCTGACGGGCGATGGCCTGGTGGTCGCCGTCGAGATGGTGCTTGAGGAAGTAGGAGCCGCGCGTGGTGAAGACCCGGTAGCCGTGGTTGAGCAACCCTTGGGCGACGGGTTCGCAGGACAGCGGCTCGCCCGCGTCCCGGTAGTGGCGGAGCAGCGTACGGACGGGGGGAGCGGTGGCGCCGGGGGGAGCGGCACGGCCCGCGCGGGCGGCGGGGATCACGGGGCTGGGCGGGAGGACAGGGCTTCTGGGCGGGAGGACAGGGCTTACCTGGCTGGCACGAGCGGCAACGGGCTGAGGGATGACAACGGTCGCAGCAGGCGCAGCGATTTCATATGAGCGCGGCACTTGTCAGATGTTAGATCACGCAGCGTGTTGGCTCTGTCGCTCTCGGGAGTAGTCGAGCGTATGTACAGTGACAAACTGCGGTACAAGCCGCATATACACCGGCTCGAACGGTTCTCCGTCCACCCGGTGCGGCCCTCGGCCGAACAGTTCCAGCTCAGGAGCGGTCGGCTGGATGATCTCGGCCGTACCGGTGAACTGCACGGACCACAGGTCGGTCTCCTCGCTGCCGAAGTTGTCCGCGCCGTACGCCACTACCCCGCCGCCGCAGGCCCGGTGGTAGCCGTGACCGGCGTGCATACGCAGCAGCACCGAGCCGTCCGCCACCACATGGCGTGCGGGTGCCACGAACGGCATGGCCCGCATGCTCGTCGCGACGCGTCCGTACGACACGCGGGTGAGCAATTCCATGGCACGGATTTCCTCGGTGGACATAGGTCCACTCTCCGTCACGGAACTACCTCGTCAACAGAGGACGCGGCCCCTCAACCGAGGGACGTTGGTCCCGATTGAGCGGGGGACCGACGCGGTAGGGGATGGGCCCGGGTGGCCCTCGCTATCGAGCGGACCCCGGGCGGACCTGGAGGAGACCCCGAGCGGACCCCGAGGGGACCCGTAGGGGACCAGGGGACCCGGAGGGGATCCCGGGAGGATCAGTCCTTCCCGGTCTGGAGGCCCTTGCCGGCCTGGAGGCGCGCCACATACGCCGCCGCCTGGGAACGCCGCTCCATCCCCAGCTTGGAGAGCAGGCTGGAGACATAGTTCTTTATCGTCTTCTCCGCGAGATGGAGCCGCTCACCGATCGCGCGGTTGGTCATCCCCTCGCCGATCAGATCCAGGATCCTGCGCTCCTGGTCGGTGAGCGAGGCCAGCTTGTCGTCGCCCTTGGGGCCCGTGCCGCTGCGCAGCCGCTCCAGCACCCGGGCCGTGGCCACCGGGTCGAGCAGCGAGCGCCCCGCCGCCACGTCCCGTACCGCGGCCAGCAGCTCATTGCCGCGGATCGCCTTGAGCACATAGCCCGAGGCGCCCGCCATGATCGCGTCGAAGAGCGCCTCGTCGTCGGCGAAGGAGGTCAGCATCAGACATTTGATGCTCTCGTCGCGTGAGCGGATCTCGCGGCAGACCTCCACACCGCTGCCGTCCGGCAGCCGCACGTCCAGCACGGCCACATCGGGGCGGGTCGCCGGGATCCTGGCGGTCGCGTCCGCGGCGGTACCGGCTTCCCCCACGACCTCGATGTCGTCCTCGACGGACAGAAGTTCGTGGACCCCCCGACGAACGACTTCATGGTCATCAACCAGGAATACTGTAATTTTTCCATCTTGATGCACAGAATTCAGTCTCACACACTCACCCCTTCCCTGCCGCAGATCAGCGGGATAACGTGCCGTTGTTCCGGCGGCCTGCAAGGCTGTGACCAGTGGTTGTTCCAGACTTTGTCGATTTACTTGGAAATCCAAGCAAAATTGCAGGTCAGATGGGGTTTCGCAGTAATGCGGCCCACTGGGTAACGTGCCTGTGACAGAGCGCTCGCCGGGGCACCTGTCACGCCTGTCCCGACCGCGTCGCACCCACCCCGTGCGCGCGGCGGGTCCAGGCGAGCCGCACTGGTTCCCGGCGGATCCCGGGGGCCGGACAGACGGAGGAGCACGCACGTGACCGTGGAGAGCACTGCCGCGCGCAAACCGCGACGCAGTAGCGGTACCAGCACCGGTACCAAGCGCGCCAGCGCGAAGAGGACACCGCAGCCACAGAGTTCCGAGCCCCCGCTCGTACAGCTGCTCACCCCCGAGGGCGAGCGCGTCGAGCACCCGGACTACCGGATCGACATCACCCCGGAGGAGCTGCGCGGGCTGTACCGGGACATGGTCCTGACCCGCCGCTTCGACGCCGAGGCCACGGCGCTCCAGCGCCAGGGCGAGCTGGGACTGTGGGCGTCGCTGCTGGGCCAGGAGGCCGCGCAGATCGGTTCGGGCCGCGCGCTGCGCGACGACGACTATGTCTTCCCGACCTACCGTGAGCACGGTGTCGCCTGGTGCCGGGGGGTCGACCCCACCAATCTGCTGGGCATGTTCCGCGGTGTGAACCACGGCGGCTGGGACCCCAACAGCAACAACTTCCATCTCTACACGATCGTGATCGGCTCGCAGACGCTGCACGCCACGGGCTACGCCATGGGCGTCGCCAAGGACGGCGCGGACTCCGCCGTGATCGCGTACTTCGGGGACGGCGCCTCCAGCCAGGGCGATGTCGCCGAGTCGTTCACCTTCTCCGCGGTCTACAACGCGCCGGTCGTGTTCTTCTGCCAGAACAACCAGTGGGCGATCTCCGAGCCGACCGAGAAGCAGACCCGGGTGCCGCTCTACCAGCGCGCGCAGGGCTACGGCTTCCCGGGCGTCCGGGTCGACGGCAATGACGTACTGGCCTGTCTGGCCGTGACCCGCTCCGCGCTGGAGCGGGCCCGCCGGGGCGAGGGCCCCACGCTGGTCGAGGCGTTCACGTACCGGATGGGCGCGCACACCACCTCCGACGACCCGACCAAGTACCGGGCGGACGAGGAGCGCGAGGCGTGGGAGGCGAAGGACCCGATCCTGCGGCTGCGCCGCTGCCTGGAGCGGGAGGGCCTGGCGGACGAGGCGTTCTTCACGGCCCTGGACGAGGAGAGCGAAACGCTCGGAAAGCGGGTACGGGAAGTGGTACGGGCGATGCCCGACCCGGACCCCATGGCGATCTTCGACCATGTCTACGCGGACGGGCACGCGCTCGTCGACGAGGAGCGCGCCCAGTTCGCCGCCTACCAGGCGTCGTTCGTGGACGCGGACCCCGCCGCCGATGCCGCCGTCGCCGCCGCGGGTGCCGCGGGCACGGGCGCGGGTGCCCACGAGGGGGATCGCTGATCATGACCGTACAGAAGCTCCCGATCGCCAAGGCGATCAACGAGTCGCTCCGCAAGGCCCTCGACACGGACCCCAAGGTCCTGATCATGGGCGAGGACGTCGGCAAGCTCGGCGGTGTCTTCCGGGTCACGGACGGGCTCCAGAAGGACTTCGGCGAGGGCCGGGTCATCGACACCCCGCTCGCCGAGTCGGGCATCGTCGGCACGGCCATCGGTCTGGCGCTGCGCGGTTACCGCCCGGTGGTGGAGATCCAGTTCGACGGCTTCGTCTTCCCGGCCTACGACCAGATCGTCACCCAGCTCGCGAAGATGCACGCCCGCGCGCTCGGCAAGATCAAGCTGCCCGTGGTGATCCGTATCCCGTACGGGGGCGGCATCGGCGCGGTCGAGCACCACAGCGAGTCCCCCGAGGCGCTGTTCGCGCATGTGGCGGGTCTGAAGATCGTCTCGCCGTCCACGGCGTCGGACGCGTACTGGATGATGCAGCAGGCCATCCAGAGCGACGATCCGGTGATCTTCTTCGAGCCGAAGCGGCGCTACTGGGACAAGAGCGAGGTCAACACCGAGGCCATCCCGGGCCCGCTGCACAAGGCGCGGGTGGCGCGGGAGGGCTCGGATCTCACCCTTGTCGCGTACGGGCCGATGGTGAAGGTCTGCCTCGAAGCCGCCGCGGCGGCCGAGGAGGAGGGCAAGTCGCTGGAAATCCTCGATCTCCGCTCGATGTCCCCCGTCGACTTCGACACGATCCAGACGTCGGTGGAGAAGACGCGCCGGCTGGTCGTGGTGCACGAGGCACCGGTCTTCTACGGCTCGGGCGCGGAGATCGCCGCCCGGGTCACGGAGCGGTGCTTCTACCATCTTGAGGCACCGGTGCTGCGGGTCGGCGGCTACCACTCGCCGTATCCGCCGGCCCGGCTGGAGGACGAGTACCTCCCGGGCCTTGACCGGGTGCTCGACGCCGTCGACCGCTCGCTCGCGTACTGAGGAGTGCCGTGACCATGACTGCTGATACTTCCACCGGCTCCTCCACTCGCTACCGCGAGTTCAGGATGCCCGATGTGGGCGAGGGCCTGACCGAGGCCGAGATCCTCAAGTGGTACGTACAGCCGGGCGACGCGGTGACCGACGGACAGGTGGTCTGCGAGGTCGAGACGGCGAAGGCGGCCGTCGAACTGCCCATCCCCTACGACGGGGTGGTGCACGAGCTGCGCTTCGAGGAGGGCACGACGGTCGATGTCGGCGTGTCCATCATCACGGTGGACGTGGCGCCGGGGAGCGGCGAACCCGCGCCGGCGGCGCCCGCCGCGGCGCCCTCTGCGGCACCCGCGCCCGCCGTGCCCGCCGGACCGGCCGCCGGGAAACCGGCCGCCGACGCGCCGACGGGCCGTCAGCCGGTGCTGGTGGGCTACGGAGTGGCCGAGGCGTCCACGAAGCGCCGCCCGCGCCGGGGTGCCTCCGTACCCGGGCAGGCGACGGCGGCGAGCACGGGCGGTGCGGCGGCCGGTGCGTTGTCCGCCGCCGCCGCGATCCAGGCCGAGCTGAACGGGCGGGCCGCGCCGGTCGCGGGCGCGCCCGCCGGCACCCGGCCGCTGGCCAAGCCGCCCGTGCGCAAGCTCGCCAGGGACCTCGGGGTGGATCTGGCGGCGGTCACCCCGTCGGGCCAGGGCGGGATCATCACCCGCGAGGACGTGTACGCGGCGATCGCGCCCGTGGCGGCCCCGGCCGCCGACGCCGTGGCGGCGCCCGCCGCGGCGCCGGAGCAGACGCGTGAGCAGGTGCGCGTGCCGCTTCCGGCGGCGTCGGCGGCGCAGGCCGGCCCCGGCCGGGAGACCCGTATCCCCATCAAGGGTGTACGGAAGGCCACGGCGGCGGCCATGGTGGGCAGCGCGTTCACCGCGCCGCATGTCACGGAGTTCGTCACCGTCGACGTGACCCGCACGATGAAGCTGGTCGAGGAGCTGAAGTCCGACAAGGACATGGCGGGCCTGCGGGTCAATCCGCTGCTCCTGATCGCCAAGGCGCTGCTGGTCGCCATCAAGCGCAACCCCGAGGTCAACGCCGCGTGGGACGAGGCCGCCCAGGAGATCGTGGTCAAGCACTATGTGAACCTGGGGATCGCGGCCGCCACCCCGCGCGGGCTGATCGTGCCGAACATCAAGGACGCGCACGACAAGACGCTGCCCCAACTGGCCGCCGCGCTGGGCGAACTGGTCTCCACGGCCCGTGAGGGCAGGACGACCCCGACGGCCATGCAGGGCGGCACGGTGACCATCACCAATGTCGGCGTCTTCGGCGTCGACACGGGCACGCCCATCCTCAACCCGGGCGAGTCCGCGATCCTCGCGGTCGGCGCGATCAAGCTCCAGCCCTGGGTCCACAAGGGGAAGGTCAAGCCCCGTCAGGTCACCACCCTGGCGCTCTCCTTCGACCACCGTCTGGTCGACGGCGAACTGGGCTCCAAGGTCCTCGCCGACACGGCGGCGGTCCTGGAACAGCCCAAGCGCCTGATCACCTGGTCCTGACCCCGGCCCCCCCTCCGCACCACCACCCCGGCCCCGGAACCCGCCCCACGGGTCCGGGGCCGGGGTGTCGTGGGGGCGCCGGGGCGTGGGGGCGGGCGGGGTGGTCAGGGTTTGCGGAGGGCGGCGGCCAGGGCGGGGGAGTGATAGGCCGTCGAGCGTCCGGACAGCCAGGATTCGAGGTCGGGCGGCTGGGGGCGGGCGCCGCCCAGGAGGTAGAGGACGACCAGGAGCAGCCCGCCGATCACGGTGATCGCGAGGGTGATCGCCACGGTGAGATGGAAGCCCTGGGCGAGACCGGTGGTCAGGGCGATGTGCAGCAGGACGGGCCCGACGAGGAACGCCGCCTCGGAACGGAGCAGTTCCACCAGGGCGAAGGTCGGGCCGATCTGGGCCGAGGGGACGGAGAAACCGGCCAGGAACAGTCCGGGGGTGACCCCCGCGCCCGCCCCGTACCCCAGGAAGAACGCGGCGACGGGGACGATCACCGACGCGTTCGCCGTGGACGCGGTCAGCAGGACGGCGGCGCCGACGGCGACGCTGACGGTGCCCGACAGCGCCAGATACTGGGTCCAGCGGGTCGCCAGCAGCCGGCGGAACAGCACGGCCGCGATGAACACGCCGACGATCTGGGGGGTGACGAGCACGCCGATGCGCAGCGGCGAATAGCGCGCCTCGCTGGTCAGATAGGTCTCGGTCAGCTCCAGCAGGGTGGTGAAGCACGCCCCCACGAGCATCGCGTTGACGGTTCCGACCACCGGCAGCGTGTTGCTGATGGGCCGTACGGGCATCAGCGGACGGGCCTTCTTGTACTGACCCCCCACCAGAAACACGCCGGAGAGCAGTCCGAGGACGACCGGCAGATAGAACGCGGGATCGCTGAACGAGCCGCGGGTCAGCCAGGAGACACCGAAGAACGGCAGCACGGTCGTGCCGAACGCCAGCGGAATGGCCAGCCAGTCGAAGCGCGCCCGGCGGTCCGGCGGGTCGTTGCTCTCGAACGCCAGGGCACCGACGGTCAGCCCGATCGCCGCCAGCGCGGCGATGCCCGCGAACAGGAGCCGCCAGCCCCCGAGGCTGCCGACCAGCCCGCCCACCAGCGGCCCGAAGGCCACCATCCCGAACAGCCCGAGGCTGACGACCGCGGCGGTCGTCGGCAGCCGTCCGAGGGGGTGTCCCGTGACCAGCGGGGGCAGCGCCGAGACCAGCAGCATCCCCGTGCACAGCCCCTGGAGGATCACCCCGGTCATGAACAGCCCGATCCCGGGCGCGCTGAGCGCGAGCACGGAACTCACCACGAAACCGGCTTCGCAGAGGAGGTAGAGATGACGGCGTGCCACCCGCTGGACGAGATCTGCGGCGGCCACCGCGCCGAACGCGTACGCCGCGTTGGACATACCGCTGGTGAGCTGGAGTTCGAACCGTGTCGCCCCCAGCTCCCGCATGAGCCGCGGCTCCAGCAGGAGCGTGGCCGTGGTGAGGATCAGATAGGGGCTGAGCGCGAGCAGCGAGAGGGCGACGGCGGCGGGATAGCGCCCGGCCAGCGGGACCCGGCCGAACAGAGGCGGCGAGGGCGGACCGGACCGCGAAGAACCGGACCGTGAAGAACCGGACCGCGAAGAACCGGATTTCGAAGGACCGGATTTCGAAGGACCGGACCGTGAGCGGCGGGACCGCGAGTGGCTGAACCGGCGTGGGCTGAACCGCAAGGACGCCTCCGGGGCCGAGGGGGTGAGGGCCGCGAATCCGGTCGGACCCGGGCACCGGCCGCTGTGCCGTCCCGTCGTCCTCGTGGTGCGCCGTGCCGTCCTCGTGGTGCGACGCCCGAGGCCGGCCGGGTCGCCGCCTCAGCGTACGGCCGTGTGCTCGGCCGCCCGGACTGACACGCCCGCGCCGCCCGGTCAGGCGACGGACGTGGACAGGGAGACGCCGGTGAGCCGTTCGGACTCGGCCCACAGCCGGGCGTTGGCCGCGGCGTCGAGCGCCCTGCGGGTCGTCCGCGCGGTGGCCGTGGGGCCGACCAGACCGAACCGCCCGCCCGGACCGTAGTAGCCGCCCGCGACGGCGTCGGGGCTGGTCGCGGCGTACAGCAGCGGCTCCGTCCCCTGTTCGGGCGCCTGCGACGGCAGGACGTCGAGGGAGGTCAGCAGCGACCACCGGCGCTTGCCCCCGCCGAGGCTCGCGCCCGCCGTCTGGAGGTTGGTCCGGGTGTAGCCGGGGTGCGCGCCGGTGCTCAGCAGCGGCCAGCCGTGCTCGGCAGCGATCACGGCGAGCCGCTGGGTCAGCATCAGATCGGCCAGCTTCGACTGGGCGTAGGAGAGGTTCGGGCTGTAGCGGCGGCGCTCCCACTGGAGGTCGTCGAAGTGGATCCGGCCGTAGTTGGCCGTACCGCTGCTCATGGTGGCCACGCGCGGCGCCGGGGCGGCGAGCAGCAGCGGCAGGAGCCGGACGGTCAGGGCGAAGGGACCGAGATAGTTGCTGCCCATCTGGAGTTCGAATCCGTCGGCCGTGGTCATCCGGGTGGGCGGTGCCATCACCCCGGCGTTGTTGACCAGCAGGTCGAGCGATGTGCCGTCGGCGAGGAGCCCGTCGGCGAACTCCCGCACCGAGGCCAGCTCGGCCAGATCGATCCGGCGTACGTCGAGCTGGGCGCGCGGGTGCTCGGCCAGGATCTCGGCGCGTGCCCGCTCGCCCTTGGCGACGGTACGCACGGCCATCACGACCCGCGCCCCGGCGGCCGCGAGACGGCGCGTGGCTTCTTTGCCGGTGCCGCTGTTGGCCCCGGTGACGACGGCCAGCTTTCCGGTCAGGTCGGGGACGGTGTACATGGGGGCTCCTCAGGTCGGCGTTCCTGGGCCCTGTCCGGCCGGACAGGGACTAGCAGACCGGCGGTCTGTTGTTGGCGAAGCTATCAGACCGATGGTCCGATAACAACAGACCGGGGGTCTGTAGAGTGAGGGCATGACCATGCCCTTCCAGCGCGCCCGCAGTGACGAGCAGCGCGCGGTGCGCAGACAGGCGATCCTGGACACCGCGGCCGCGATGCTGACCGAGATGCCCGTGGCACAGGTGAGCCTCAACGAACTGAGCCGACGCGTCGGTCTGGCCAAGTCCAATGTGCTGCGCTATTTCGAGTCCCGCGAGGCCGTGCTGCTCGAACTGCTCGACGCCGCGTGGCGGGAGTGGCTGGAGCGGCTCGGCGAGGTGCTTCCCGCCTCGGTCGACGCCGACGCCCCACGGGACGAGCGCGGCGACCGGATCGCCGCAGTGCTCGCGGCCTCACTGGCTGACCGTCCCGTCCTCTGCGACCTGCTCGGCGCGCAGGCCGCGGTGCTCGAACGCAATGTCTCCCCGAGGATCGCCGCGGAGCACAAGCGCGCGGCCATCGCGAACATCGGCGTCCTGGTCGGCCTGCTGCGCGCCCGGCTGCCCGAGCTGGGCGAGCCCGACGCGGTGCGGTTCGGGGGCGCCGTCATGCTGACGACCGCCGCGGTATGGATTCACGCGCAGCCCTCGGCCGCGATGGTGGCCGCGTACGAGGCGGATCCTTCGCTGGCGGTCCTGCGGCTCGACTTCACCGCGACGCTGCGCGAGATGTTCGAGGTGCTGCTCACGGGCCTGCTGGTACGGGCCGCACGCTGACGCGCCGGCGCGGGGCGGCGGCCCGGCGTATGTACGTCGTACGGCCGTGAGTACGTCGTACGGACGAGCCGGGCGCGCTGCCCAGCCCCTCAGGAGGCCAGGTCGCGGGCCCGGCGGGCGGCCTCTTCGACGGAGCCGCGGTGGAGCGGGCCGTGGCCGGGGAGCAGCGTGTCGCCGGAGGTCTTCTCCAGGATGTCGAGCGTGGCGAGCGCACGGCGGCGGTCCGTGTCGAACATGGCGGGGAGCAGTTGTGCTCCCTTGACGCGTGAGGTCGGATGGCCGCTGACGAGGGCGTCTCCGGAGATCACGATCCCGGTCCCCGGCAGGGCGTAGGCGCAGTGTCCCGCGGTGTGGCCGGGGGTGTGGACGGGCACCGGTCGCCCCGGGAGGTCGAGCGGACCGTCCGTGACCGGGAACGGCCGGGGGTCCGTGACGCGCGAGTCCGCGGTGCCGCCGGAGCGGATGGCGTGCACGGCCCACGGCAGGACACCGGGGCGCCAGCCGTTGCGCAGTACGGTGCCGACGCCGACCTGGTGCAGGAACTCGCGGCGGGCGTGGGGGACTTCGGCCTCGTGCAGATAGACGGGCGTGCCGTAGGAGCGGTTGAGGTGTTCGGCCGACCCGATGTGGTCGTTGTGCGCGTGCGTGACGAGAATCGCGGTGATCGCCTCGGGAGCGTGACCGAGCTCCGCCAGCGACTCCAGCAGGAGCGCGCGGTCGCCCGGGTACCCGCAGTCGACGAGCGTGACCGCGTCCCCTTCGCTGAGCACGATCCAGTTCGTGTTGCTGCCGTGGACCAGATGGACGCCGTCCGTCACCTGAACGAGCGTGTTCTCTCGCATGGCACGCCCCATCTCCCGAGCATCCAGGACCGGCCCGTACGGGACCGGCTGCCGCGGCCGTCTCCGTGGGACCCCGGCGGGGAGCAATCTAACCGAGCGACGCGGCGCCCCGGCTCGCCGGGGGGGTGTGACCCCCGCTCCGTGGGGCTCCGTCCGCGGGGGCGGGCCGACGGCGGTCCCGGTGCCGGCCGCGTGCCCATGCTTCGCGCGGGAACTGGACTCTCCCCCTACCGGAGGGCCCACGATCGACCGGGACCGACCGGGACCGACCGGGTTCGACCGGGAACCGATGAGGCCGGACCGGGATCGACCGGGACCGGCAGAGCCGGCTCTTTCGGCGGGACTCCCCGTCTCTTGGATCAAGGACAGAGGCAGAGGCTATGAAAACGTGGTTCATCACCGGAGGCACCCCCGGCGGGTTCGGCATGGCCTACGCCGATGCCGCGCTGGAGGACGGCGATCGCGTCGTGCTCACCGCGCGCAGGCCCGAAGAGCTGCGGGAGTGGGCCGCGCCGCACGGCGACAGGGTGCTGATTCTTCCCCTGGACGTCACCGACGCCGGCCAGATCCAGGAGGCCGTGTCCGCCGCCGAGGCCCGGTTCGGCGGCATCGACGTCCTGGTCAACAACGCCGGACGCGGCTGGTACGGATCGGTCGAGGGCATGGACGACGACGCCGTCAGGAGGCTCTTCGAGCTGAACTTCTTCGCCGTCCTGGCGGTCACCCGTGCTGTGCTGCCGGGTATGCGTGCCCGGCGCGACGGCTGGATCATCAACATGTCCTCGGTCGCCGGGCTGGTCGGAGTGACCGGGTTCGGCTACTACAGCGCGGCCAAGTACGCGATCGAGGGAATGACGGAGGTCCTGCGCCAGGAGGTGGCGCCGCTGGGCATCAGGGTGCTGGCGGTGGAGCCGGGGGCGTTCCGTACCCGCGCCTACGCCGGCTTCGCCGACGAGCCCGTCCGGGAGACGATCGAGGACTACCGTCCGATGCTGGAGGCCGTTCGCGCGGCGATGGTCGCGCGGGACGGCGAACAGCCGGGTGACCCCGTCCGTGGCGTACGGGCCGTGCTCACGGCCATGGACCAGGATCCGCCGCCCCACCGGCTCGTGCTCGGAAGCGCCGGGTACGACGCGGTCACCGGCCATCTGGAGACCGTCCTCGCGGGCCTTCGCGCACAGGAGGACCTCGTCCGTGGCACCGACTTCCCGCCGGCCGCGAGGACCGCGGCGCGATGACCGGCGGTGACCACGCCGCGAGGGGTGACCACGCCGCGAGGAGGCCGGCCGACGCAGGGGCCGCCATGCAAGGGCCGCCATGCAAGGGCCGCCACGCGAGGGCCGCCACGAGGCCGCGAGAAGGGCGGCCGCCGCGTGTGCGCGGCAGCCGCCCTCGGCCCTTGCCCCGGCCCTCGGCCGTAGGAGATCAGTCGCGCTGCGCGTCCGCCGGGAGCGTGCGCAGCTTCATCGTCTTCGCCGTCGACGAGCCGAAGCCGTAGTCGAGCAGCTTCGCCGCGTCCTTGTAGCGGTCCGCGCCGTTCAGCACGACCCCGACGAGGGTCTTGCTGCCGCGGGTGGCGGCGAAGACCAGGCAGGGCCCCGCGGCGGTGCCGGTACCGGTCTTGATGCCGATGGCGCCCTTGTAGGAGCCGAGCAGCTTGTTCGTGTTGTACCAGGTGTAGGTGCGCTTGCCGCCCTTGCTGGTCGGCGCCGTGCTCTTGTACGAGGTGGCCTTGACGACCGCGCGGAAGTTCGCGTTCTTCATCGCGTACTGGGCGATCTTCGCCAGGTCGCGCGGGGTGGTGTAGTTCTTCCCGCTGGGCGAGATGCCGTCGAAGGAGTCGAACTTGGTGTTCTTCAGCTTGAGTTCGGTGGCCTTCGCGTTCATCTTCGCGATGAAGGACTTGGTGCGGGCGGCGGCGGTCGAGCCGCTGCCGAAGGTGTCGGCGAGCGCGTACGCGGCGTCGCAGCCGGAGGGCAGCATCGTGCCGTACAGGAGCTGACGGACCGTCAGCTTGTCGCCCGTACGCAGATCCGCCGTGCTGGCGCCCTGCTTGGCGACGTAGTCGCGGTAGCCCTGCTTGACGGTCACCTTGCGGTTGAGGTCCACACCCTTGGTGCTGAGCACCACCGCGGCCGTCATGATCTTCGTCGTACTCGCCATCTGGCGCCGGGTGTCGGCGGCCTTGCCGTAGACCGTGGCGCCGGTCGCGTTGTTGAGCACGAACCCGCCCTTGCCGCCGATGGCCGGGGCGGCGGCCGCCTGCGCGGGCGTGGCCAGGAAGGAGACGGACAGCAGCGCGCCGGCGGTGAGGCTGACCACAGCGGCTCTGCGCGCGCCCGGGAGACTGGACATCAAAGAAACGCTCCGATTCCGCGAATGCGTTGAAATGCGGCAAAACGGGACTTGGTTGGAGGAGAGTCCCGTGATGAGACTCACGACCGTCCCGAATGGATGCACGTGGTGGTGATGATTTCGCCAGGAGGCGCCGTGCGGCGGGCCTGTTCCTTGTGCGATGCGTGGGGTGATGACGACCTCAGGTGTAGGACGCGAGCAGCCCGTCCAGTGTCCAGATGGTCGCGGTCACCCCGGAGGTCCGCGCCAGATAGCGGTCACGTTCGACCAGGATGTTCAGATCGCCGCAGCCGAGCCTGTTACAGGCGTGCTCGACCAGAGTGGTGCCGGTGCTGCCGCCGTCCACCAGCGCACGCAGATGGGCCGCGTTCCATTCGACCTCGTTGAGGGCCCAGGGGGCGGTCCCCTCGATCACGGTGACCAGCACCCCGGCGAGACGTTCCGCGCACAGCCGTCGGAAGTGGCCGTCCGAGAGCTGGGCGACGTGGTTTCCCGTTTCGATGATCGCGGTGACCGGCAGCAGCAGATCGGCTTCCTGGAGCTCCCGCTTGCGCTTCAGCTCCGTGATCACCTTTGCGCGGTCCTGGGACTTCCCCGGGATCTCCAGCAGGTTGCACAGGATCGATGTGTCGACGAACTCCACCCCACGAGCCACTGCCTCACCCGATTCCGAGCAGACGGTCGAACTCCGAGTAGTCCCGCCTTTTCGGACGTCCCTCCATCAGACGGTTGTTGGCGACCACATCGCCCAGGGGTCCGGCGCTCATGGCCGTGGCGTAGCCGTCCAGCTCGGTGAGACGGATCAGTCTGCTCGCACCGGTCCCGCGGTCGCGCGAGCAGACGATCACACCCTCGTGGTCGTCGCCGCTCAGCGCGGAGAGCAGGGCCGGGCTGTGCGTGGTGACCAGGACTTGGGTGCTGTTCTCGGCGGCTGCCTCGCGGACGAGCTTGAGGACCTGCGACGCCTGTGAGGGATGAAGGCCGTTCTCCAGCTCCTCGATGACCAGCATCAGCGAGTGCTCCGGCAGGCGGACGTTCGCGCGGCCCAGGTCAAGGCCTTTGTCTCCCGTGAGCAGTGCTGTGGCAACGGCGAGGAAGCGGAGCATCCCGTCGCTCATCTCGCGGGCGGGTGTCAGTCCCAGCCGACCCTCGTCGAGGGCGAGCATCACGTCGCCGAGCTCCGATTTGGTGACCGCGAGCCGGTCGATGTCGTGGTCGGCCAGGCCGCGCAGCAGCTCGACAAGATGATCGAAGAGCCGTGGGTCGTTCCGCTGGATGCCGCCGATGGCGGCCGAGAGATTCTCCGCCGTGCGCCGGAGGTGTATGTCGCGTGCCGGTACGTACTGGCGCATCAGATGCGGGACAGGATCAAGGTGGAACGAGCCGGTGAGGGCGGTGAGTACGGCGTCCGCCGCGAACAGGGTGTCGATCTCGCCCTCGGTGTCCCCCACGATCCGCAGGGGCGCCTGTGAGGTGAGCAGTCGGGTGTTGCGGAAGAGCGCCCGTGGATTGCGCCCCGGGCGGCCGTTGTACCAGGAGACGTTGATCTCTCCGAGGCCGGGACTGGGCTCGCCGCTCACCAGCAGGGGCTTTTGGCCCCTGCTGCCCGTCGGGCCGGTCAGACGTTCCTCGACGATTCCTACGTCAGGTTCCACCTGAATGGTCACATCGAGTTTCACGGGACCGTATTCGGTGCTGACCGTGCAACCGAGCGAGAACCGCTCCGAGCCGTGCGGCACGCACCCGGTCAGCCCGCCCCGTACCGGGCCCGAGGCGCTGCGGCGGCTCTCGACCGCCTCACTGATGTCGTCTCCGCGAGCGAGCCGGGAGAGGACTTCCAGACCGTCCAAGGCGTTGGACTTGCCACTGCTGTTGCGCCCGATCAGCGCCGTCAGCGGGGCCAGGGGGAGAACCGCGTGGTCGAAGCTCTTGAACGCGGTGAGACGTACCTCTTCGATTGCGTGGCCGGTCACGCTCCACAACGTAGCGCAGGGCGGAGGGCGGGTCGTCGTTCCCGCTTCCTTCCTGTCCGTATCCCGGACGCGGATACCCGTGCATTCTTGTTGTATCTAAGCTGTGCGCATGCCTTCCGCCGCTGCCGCTCCCGTGAAGCAACCGCCTGCCGCAGACCGCGTCTACAGCCATATCAAGGAAGCCGTGCTCGACCGCCGTTACGAAGGCGGCACCCTGCTCACGGAAGGGGAGCTGGCCGAGGCCGTCGGGGTGTCCCGGACGCCCGTGCGGGAAGCGCTCCTCAAGCTGGAGGTCGAGGGGCTGATCAAGCTCTATCCCAAGAAGGGCGCCCTCGTGCTCGCGGTCTCCGCGCAGGAGATCGCCGATGTCGTCGAGACCCGGCTGCTGGTCGAGGAGTTCGCCGTACGGAAGGCCGTGCCGGCCTCGCCGCGGCTGATCGAGCGGCTGGAGGAACTGCTCGACGAGCAGCGCCGGCGCGCCGTGGAGGGGGATCTCGCCGCCGTCGCCGCGACCGACCGCTGCTTCCACGCCGAGATCGTGCGCCACGCGGGGAACCAGATCCTGTCCCGGCTCTACGACCAGCTCAGGGACCGGCAGTTGCGGATGGGCGTCGCCGTCATGGAGGCGCACCCCGACCGTATCGCCAAGAACATCACCGAACACGCGGACATGCTCGACGCCATCAGGACCGGGGACGCCGACGGCGCCGCCGCCTGTCTGCGCCGTCACATCAACCGGGTCAAGGTGCTGGTCAGGGGTGAGGCACGGTGAGCGCTCCCGCCGGCTCCCCCGGCGTCACGCTCCCGGGCGACCCGCCCGGCGGCCGCCGCGCCGCCTGGGTCTGGGGCATCGGTGTCGCCGTCTACTTCGTCGCCGTCATCTTCCGTACCAGCCTGGGCGTGGCCGGCCTCGACGCCGCCGACCGCTTCCATGTCAACGCCTCCGCGCTGTCGACGTTCTCCATACTCCAGCTCCTGGTGTACGCGGGCATGCAGATACCCGTCGGCCTGATGGTCGACCGGCTCGGCACCAAGAAGGTGCTGACCATCGGCGTGGTGCTGTTCACCGTCGGACAGCTCGGCTTCGCGCTCGCCCCCTCCTACGGCACGGCCCTCGCCGCCCGCGCGCTGCTCGGCTGCGGTGACGCGATGACGTTCATCAGCGTGCTGCGCCTCGGCACCCGCTGGTTCCCGGCCCGTCGCGGGCCGATGATCGGACAGGTCGCCGCGCTCTTCGGGATGGCGGGCAATCTCGTCTCCACCCTGCTCATCTCCCGCACCCTGCACGGCCTCGGCTGGACCACCACGTTCGCGGGCAGCGCGCTCGCCGGTGTGCTCGTCCTCGTCCTGCTACTGCTCTTCCTCAAGGACCACCCGGACGGCCATGAGCCGCCGCCCGCCGAACACGCCGGCACCGCCTACGTACGGAAGCAGATCGCCGAGTCCTGGCGCGAGCCCGGCACCCGGCTGGGGCTGTGGGTGCACTTCACCACGCAGTTCCCGGCCATGATGTTCCTGCTGCTGTGGGGCATGCCGTTCCTGGTCGAGGCACAGGGCCTGTCCCGGGCCGCCGCGGGCGAACTGCTCACCCTCGTCGTCCTCTCCAACATGGCCGTGGGCCTGGTGTACGGGCAGGTCATCGCCCGCCACCACCGGGCCAGGGCCCCGCTGGCCCTGGGGACGGTCGGGGCGACGGCGCTGCTCTGGGCCCTGACGATCGCGTATCCGGGCGACCACGCCCCGACCGCCCTGCTGATCACGCTCTGCGCGGTCCTCGGAGCCTGCGGGCCCGCGTCGATGATCGGCTTCGACTTCGCCCGGCCCGCGAACCCGCCGGAGCGTCAGGGCACGGCCTCCGGAATCGTCAACATGGGCGGTTTCGTTGCCTCGATGACGACGCTCTTCGCGGTCGGCGTCCTGCTGGACGCGACCGGCGGGAACTACCGGATCGCGTTCTCGTCCGTCTTCGTCCTCGAAACGCTCGGCGTCGTACAGATCCTGCGGCTGCGGGCGCGTACGGCCCGGCGGGAGCGGGAGCGACTGGTGGCGAGCCGGGTGGAGGCCGTGCACGTACCGGCGTGAGCGCCGGCCGGTGGTGGTGACACCGTCACCGTGTCACCGTGTCACCGCGAACTCGCGCAGGATCGCCGACGCCAGCTCGTCATCGCCGTCGATCTTGATCCGGTCCGCGACCGCCGCGGGCCGGACCCGGCCGCACGCCAGCCGGAAGTACGTCTCCCAGTCCATCGCCAGCGTCACCAGCGGGCCGAGCGAGGGCGAGCCGTCGATCGAGCCCCGGCCGTCCGCGTTCACCCGGACCGTACGCAGGAACTCCACCGGACCGCTCACATCGATGACGACCGCCGAGTTCGGGGGCGCGCCCGCGTCCTTGGCGACGACCTTCGGCAGCGCGGCCAGCAGCGCGTCACGGGCGACCAGGGCGCCGGGCGAGTCGAGATTGCCGGGCTTGTTGAGCGTCGTGCGCAGGTCCTGCTCGTGCACCCAGACGTCGAACGCCCGCCCCCGCATGGCCGTTTCGAGCGTCTGTTCCTTGCCGAGGGGCGCCCGGACCATGGTGTCGGGGGACCGGGTCTCGTTCCTGAGCTGCCGGTTGCGGCGGATGATCGTGTACTCCAGCTCGGAGGTCATCTCCGGCGCGGTGTGGTGCCGCCGCACATCGACCTGCATCTCCATGTAGCGGGCGAACTCGCTCTGCACATGGAAGAGATCGCGCGGCAGCGAGTGGATCGGCCGTGGGTCCCCGAGCATCTCGCACTCCATGCCGATGACATGCGAGACGATGTCTCGTACGGACCAGCCGGGACACGGCGTGCGCCAACTCCATTCGCCCTCGACGAGCGGCTGCACCAGCTCGACTATGGCCTCGATGGAGTGGGTCCAGGCATCGGCGTAGTTTTGAAGGCTGGGATGGACGGTCACGGGACCCCTCGGCGGTTCTGCGGTACGCGGGCTGGCTTGCTGGGCTGGCTGCGGGCTGCGGTGGGAGGTTCGGCAGCTAAGTTACGCTGCCCGATGGCACCCCGGCAGTGCTTTCGTGTGACGATCGTAGGCCCGTGTTGACGGCTCGAATGCCAGGACGGTGGTACTGTGCGCGCCTCACTCATCCAGATCGCGGTAGATCCGTACGAATCGGCCGACTCGCGCAGACAGCGCGCCGCCGCGCTGGTGCGGGGTCAGCGGGGCTCCGACCTCGTGGTCCTTCCCGAACTCTGGCCCGTCGGGGCCTTCGCGTACGAGTCCTTCGCGCAGGAGGCGGAGGCGGTGGACGGACCCACCTTCGAGGTGATGTCGAAGGCGGCGAGTGACGCGGGGGTCTGGCTGCACGCCGGATCCGTCGTGGAGCGCGACTCCGACGGCACGCTCTACAACACCTCGCTGGTGCTCTCCCCCGCCGGTGAACTGGTCGGTACGTACCGCAAGATCCACCGCTTCGGCTTCGACAAGGGCGAGGCGACGATGATGGGCGCGGGCGAGGAACTGGTCACGGTCCCGCTGTCGCTCTCCGGCGGCGCGGACGGCGACGGGGGCGGCGGCGCCGACGAGGGCGGCGGCGCCGACGGGGGCGGGACCACCACGATCGGCCTGGCCACCTGCTACGACCTGCGCTTTCCCGAACTGTTCCGGGGACTGGTCGACGCGGGCGCGAGCCTGCTCGTCATCCCGGCCGGCTGGCCGGCGCGACGGCGCGCGCACTGGACGCTGCTGGCCCAGGCACGCGCGGTGGAGAACCAGTCGTACGTCCTGGCCTGCGCCACCGCCGGCACCCACGCCGGGGTGGAACAGTCGGGGCACAGCATCGTCGTGGACCCCTGGGGCGAGGTGCTGGCGGAGGCGGGCGCGGACGAGGAGGTCCTGACGGTCGACCTCGATCCGGCGCGGGTCGCGACCACACGGGAACAGTTCCCCGCGCTGAAGGACCGCCGCCTGGGCCTGACGACGCCGCCCCGCCGCTGAAGAACCCGCCCCGCACCGGGGCGTCGGCTCCCCCGCTCCCGTACCCCGGCCGTGCCCGGGTGCGGGAGCCGGGAGGCACCCGCGCCGAGGCGTCCGCCGGGCGGGCGGCGCGTGCTCCGGCGTACGGCCCGTACAAGCCGGGCGGTACAGCCGGGCCGTACGAGCCGGGCCGGCCGCCCGGTGGCCGACAGCGCCCCCGCCGGGGCGCGGACCACCGCCTCGGACCCGCGCCGCGCCCCGCCCGGTCGGGCCCCGCCCGTCGGACCGCGCCGCGCCCGGTCAGCCGTCGCGTTCCTTGTCCGCCATGTGGATCACGCACACCGCCACCGCGATCAGCAGCGCGTGGTCCGAGTCCTCCCGTACGACGTCCACGCCGTAGGTCTCCCGGATCCGCAGCCAGCGGCGCGAGATGTGGGCCAGCAGTTCGCCGTCGTACTCCACCGCGAACTCACGGTCCAGGATCCGGCCGCTCACATCCAGTTCGCTGCCGTCGGCCAGCGCGACCCGGTAGTGGTTGCGCAGCAGCGAGAGCCGCTTCTTGCGGACGGTCGCCAGCGTCTCGTCGTCCCGCTCGACGGTCATCGTGTCCCGCAGGCTCACCAGCTTCTGGCGCAGCGTGATCAGCACCCGCCCGGACGGATCCTTCAGCTCCAGCGTGTCGCGCAGCCGCAGCGCCTTGCCGTCGACGAGAAAGGCCTTCCGGCCGCTCTCGTCCTCGATCCAGTAGTCGTCGCCGATCGCGAAGATCTTGTCGCGCACGAGATATCTCATGGGGAACGCGTACCCCGCACTCCGCCGGGGATGGCCGCCGGGCCCGAGGTGCACGCGTACGGGCGCCCCGCGCGGGCACGTACGGGCGGCCCCCTCCGCGCAGGCACGTACAGGCCCCCGCACAGGTACGTACAGGTCCCCGCGCAGGTACGGCGGCCCTGCCGGAGGGGCCGATCCGCGCGGTGGCACCCTTGTCCTCATGAACGACGCGACTCCTGCTCCGACCCCGGCCCCCTCCCGCCGCGCCCGCGTACGGGCCCCCGAGCTGATCGGCAAGGGCGGCTGGCTCAATACGGGTGACACCTCGTACACCCTCGCCGACCTGCGGGGACGCATCGTCATTCTCGATTTCTGGACCTTCTGCTGCATCAACTGTCTGCATGTTCTCGACGAGCTGCGGGAGCTGGAGGAGAAGCACCGCGACACCGTCGTGATCATCGGCGTGCACTCGCCGAAGTTCGTGCACGAGGCCGAGCACCAGGCCGTGGTCGACGCCGTCGAGCGGTACGAGGTGCACCACCCCGTGCTGGACGATCCGGAGCTGGCCACCTGGAAGCAGTACGCCGTACGGGCCTGGCCCACGCTCGTGGTGATCGACCCCGAGGGGTATGTCGTCGCCCAGCACGCGGGCGAGGGGCACGCGCACGCCATCGAGAGGCTCGTGGCGGAGCTGGAGGCCGAGCACGCCGCGAAGGGGACGCTGCGGCGCGGGGACGGCCCGTACGTCCCTCCGGAGCCCGTCGCGACCGATCTGCGGTTCCCCGGGAAGGCGCTGGTGCTGCCCGGCGGGAACTTCCTCGTCTCCGACTCCACCCGCCATCAGCTCGTCGAGCTGGAGCCGGACGGCGAGACGGTCGTACGGCGGATCGGCAACGGCGAGCGCGGCTTCGGACCGGACGCGTTCAGCGAACCGCAGGGGCTCGCCCTGCTGCCCGACGGCCGGGTGGTCGTCGCGGACACCGTGAACCACGCGCTGCGCGTCTACGACCCGGCCGGCGGCACGGTCGAGACCGTCGCCGGGACGGGCAGGCAGTGGTGGCAGGGCTCACCGACCGCCGGGCCCGCCCTGGAGGTGGATCTCTCCTCGCCGTGGGACGTCGCGTGGTGGGCCGGACGGGTGTGGATCGCCATGGCGGGGGTGCACCAGCTCTGGACGTACGACCCGGCCACCGGGACCGTCGAGGTCGCGGCCGGCACCACCAACGAGGGACTGGTGGACGGACCGGCCGCCGAGGCGTGGTTCGCGCAGCCGTCGGGGCTGGCGGCGACCGAGGAGCGGCTGTGGGTCGCGGACTCGGAGACCAGCGCGCTGCGCTACGTCGAGCGTGACGGCGGTGCCGACGGCGGGTTCGCCGTCCGTACGGCCGTGGGCACCGGGCTCTTCGACTTCGGGCACCGCGACGGCGGTGCGGGACAGGCGCTGCTCCAGCACCCGCTGGGCGTCACCGCGCTGCCCGACGGCTCCGTCGCCGTCTCGGACACCTACAACCACGCCCTGCGCCGCTACGACCCGTCGACCGGCGAGGTGACCACGCTGGCGACGGATCTGCGGGAGCCCAGTGACGCGGTGCTCGTCGGGGAGGACATCGTCGTCGTCGAGTCCGCCCGGCACCGGCTGACCCGGCTGCGGCTGCCCGACGAGGCGGTGCGGGTGGAGGCCGCGGCGCACCGCACCCGGCGCGCCGCCACCGAGGTGGCCCCGGGCACGCTCCGGCTGGAGGTGGTCTTCACGGCGCCGAGCGGCCAGAAGCTCGACACGCGCTACGGTCCCTCGACCCGGCTGCTGGTCTCCGCCACCCCGCCGGAACTGCTGGCGGACGGCGGCGGTACCGGTACGGATCTCGGCCGTGAGCTGGTACTGGCCGAGGGGGTCACGGAGGGCGTGCTGCATGTCTCCGCGATGGCGGCCTCCTGTGACGACGATCCGGCCAACGAGTACCCGGCCTGCCATGTCCACCAGCAGGACTGGGGTGTTCCCGTCCGTGTCACGGACTCGGGGACGTCCCGGCTGGCGCTCGTCCTCGCCGGGCTCGACGCGTAGGCCGCGCCGACGCCCCGGGCCGGCCCCGGGGGCCCCGGGCCAGCCCCGGGGGCCACGCCCCGGGGCCCGTGACGTAGGGCCGTGCCCTGGGGCCCGTGACGTGGGACCCGTGACGTGGGGAAGGGCGGCTTCCGGGCCGCCACGGCCACGGCCACGGTCTCGGTCGGTGCCGGGCCGTCGGGCCCTGCCGGGCCGCGCAGGCCCCGGCCCCGGTCGGTCAGAAACCGGTGCGGCGGTCGTCCCGCTCCACGACGGTCGGGGCGACCGGCGAGACGATGGCCCGCCGGCGACGGGCGATGCTGGTGAAGGTCGCGATGCCGATCATGCCGACCGCCATCATGATCAGACCGACCAGGTCGAGATTGACGCTGTCGACTTCCCAGTCGGTCGCGAAGGTGAGGATCGCCCCCACCGCGAGCAGAACGATGCATCCGCCTATGCCCATGGATCCCGCCTCCTGTGTGAGTGGTGGCCGTTCCGGGCCATGAGGCGGGTACCCCGGTCCTCGACAGCCATGCGGGAGTTGGGCGTTCACGCCACATCATGGTCACTTCGCGTCAATGAGGCGTGCTTCGGGGGGATTTGGGGGAAGGGCGGGGGGATACGGGTCGGCCGGGTGCGGGTCAGCCCTCCAGGAACGCCACCAGCGCGTTCGCCAGCAGATACGGGTCGTCGGCGCCGCACAGCTCACGCGCGCTGTGCATGGACAGGATCGCCACACCGATGTCGACGGTCCGGATTCCGTGCCGGGCCGCGGTGATCGGGCCGATCGTCGTACCGCAGGGCATCGCGTTGTTGGAGACGAACGACTGCCAGGGCACGCCCGCCTTCTCACAGGCCGCGGCGAACACGCTCCGGCCGCTGCCGTCCGTCGCGTACCGCATATTGACGTTGACCTTGAGGATCGGGCCGCCGTTCACGCACGGCTGGTGCGTCGGGTCGTGGCGCTCCGCGTAGTTGGGGTGCACGGCGTGGCCGGTGTCCGACGACAGACAGATGGTGCCGGCGAAGGCCCGCGCCCTGTCCTCGTACGTGCCGCCGCGGGAGAGCACCGAGCGCTCCAGGACCGTGCCGAGCAGTGGTCCGTCGGCGCCGGTGTCCGACTGCGAGCCGTTCTCCTCGTGGTCGAAGGCGGCGAGGACGGGGATGTACGGGAGCGGCGTCCCGGAGCCGTCGGCCGGCGCGGCGCCGTCCGGGCCGTCGGGCGGGTGCGCGCCCTCGGCACCGCCCGTGCCTCCGGAGCCGGTGGCGACGGCCACCAGCGCCGCCGTGGCCGCGTGCACCGACAGCAGATTGTCCATCCGGGGCCCGGCCACCAGCTCGCGGTCGCGCCCGAGATAGGCGGGCGGCTCGATGGCGTGCGGCATCAGGTCCCAGCCCGTGACGTCCTCGGCGGGCACCCCCGCCTCCTCGGCCACGAAGCGGATCAGATCGCCCTCCTCGGGCTCCCCCAGGCCCCAGATCGGCTGCATGTGGCGCTGCCGGTCCAGCTTGAGCCCGTCGGTGTTCACAGACCGGTCGAGGTGCACGGCGAGCTGGGGCACGCGCAGCAGCGCGCGGTCGACATTGACCAGCCGGTGCGAGCCGTCCCGCAGGGTGATCCGGCCCGCCAGTCCCAGGTCGCGGTCGAGCCAGGTGTTGAGCAGGGTCCCGCCGTAGATCTCGACGGCGATCTGCCGCCAGCCCAGGGCGCCGGTGTCCGGCAGCGGCTTCACCCGCAGGTTGGGGGAGTCCGTGTGGGCGCCGACGATCCGGAACGGGGTGTGCGGGGAGGCGCCTTCCGGTACGAACCAGGCGACGATCGCCCCGCCCCGGAGCACGAACCGCCCGCCCGCGGACCCGTCCCAGGCATCCGTCTCCAGCACCTGCCGGAAGCCGGCCTTCTCCAGGCGCTCCGCGGCATTGGCCACCGCGTGGTACGGCGACGGGCTGGCCGCGAGGAAGGACATGAGGTCGTCGGTGTGGCCGCGGTCGAAGCGGGCGGAAGTGCTCATGGGGTTCACCATAACGACGGCCCAGGACACCGGACCCGTCACCGGTTCCAACGGCATGTGCCAGGGCGGGACAAGCTCCGCACATGGGGAGAACAGGCACGGACGAAGACCCCGCGAAGGGTCGAAGGACGATCGAAGGACGATCGAAGGACGGTTGAGAAACGGTCGAAGGAGACGGCGGAAGGAGGAGAGATGGTGAAGGAGACGCGGGGGAAGGGGACGCGGAGAAGGCGGCGCGGTGAAGGAGACCCGGTCAAGGAGACGTGGCCAAGGAGACGTGGCCAAGGACCCCGGAGGGGCCGGCCGACGGACGAGCCGACGGACGAGTCGGCAGACGAAGGGGGGCACCTCCCGGAAGAGATGCCCCCTCACTGCCACCGCCACCGCCACCGGCGCCGGAACCGGTCGCGGGCGCCGGAGGTGTCAGAACGCCGCTTCGTCCAGCTCCATCAGCGAGTTGTCGACGGTCTCGGCCAGCGCGCGCTGCGTCGAGACGTCCGGCAGTATGTTCGCCGCGAAGAACTTCGCCGCCGCGATCTTGCCCTGGTAGAACGCCACGTCCTTCGTGGCGGCCGTCTCCAGCTTCTCGGCGGCCACGGCCGCGCCGCGCAGCAGCAGATAGCCGACGACCACATCGCCCGAAGCCATCAGCAGCCGCGTGGTGTTGAGGCCGACCTTGTAGATGTTCCTGACGTCCTCGCCGGTGGAGGTGAGGTCGGTCAGCATCCGGCCGACGATCGCCTCCAGATTGGCCGCGGCCTTCGCGAGCGTCTCGCGGGCCGGGGCCAGCTCCGTACCGCCGGTGCCGACGGCGAGGAACTTCTTGATCTCCTCGGCCAGCGAGTTCAGCGCCTGGCCCTGGTCGCGGACGATCTTCCGGAAGAAGAAGTCCTGGCCCTGGATCGCCGTGGTGCCCTCGTAGAGGGTGTCGATCTTGGCGTCCCGGATGTACTGCTCGACGGGGTACTCCTGGAGGTACCCCGAGCCGCCGAAGGTCTGGAGGGACTGCGCGAGCTGTTCGTACGAGCGCTCCGAGCCGTACCCCTTGACGATCGGCAGCAGCAGGTCGTTGAGCCCGTGCAGCGCCTTGGCGTTCTCGCCCTCGGCCTCCTTGACGGCGATCTCGTCCTGGACGGAGGCGGTGTACATGACCAGGGCGCGCATGCCCTCGGCGTACGCCTTCTGCGTCATCAGCGAGCGGCGCACATCGGGGTGGTGCGTGATGGTGACCTTGGGCGCGGCCTTGTCCATGAACTGGGCCAGATCGGGGCCCTGGACGCGCTCCTTGGCGTACTCCAGCGCGTTGAGATAGCCGGTGGAGAGGGTGGCTATGGCCTTCGTGCCGACCATCATCCGGGCGAACTCGATGATGCGGAACATCTGGCGGATGCCCTCGTGCTTGTCACCGATCAGCCAGCCCTTGGCGGGGTGGCGGTCGCCGAAGGTCATCTCGCAGGTGTTGGAGGCCTTGAGGCCCATCTTGTGCTCGACGTTCGTGGCGTAGACACCGTTGCGCGCGCCCAGTTCGCCGGTCTCCCAGTCGAACTCGTACTTCGGCACGAGGAAGAGCGACAGGCCCTTGGTGCCGGGGCCCGCGCCCTCGGGGCGGGCGAGCACGTAGTGGAGGATGTTCTCCGACATGTCGTGCTCACCGGAGGTGATGAAGCGCTTCACGCCCTCGATGTGCCAGGTCCCGTCCTCCTGCTGGACGGCCTTCGTGCGGCCCGCGCCGACGTCCGATCCCGCGTCCGGCTCGGTGAGGACCATGGTGGAGCCCCACTGCTTCTCCACGGCGATGGCGGCGGCCTTCTTCTGCGCCTCGTTGCCCTCCTCGAAGAGGATGCCGGCGAAGGCCGGGCCCGAGGCGTACATCCACACGGCCGGGTTGGCGCCGAGGAGCAGCTCCGCGTAGGCCCAGATCAGGGAGCGCGGGGAGGGGGTGCCGCCGATCTCCTCGGGCAGGCCCAGCCGCCAGTACTCCGAGTCCATGTAGGCCTGGTAGCTCTTCCTGAAGGCCGCGGGCACCGGTGCGGTGCTGGTCTCCGGGTCGAAGACCGGGGGGTTGCGGTCGGCTTCGGCGAACGACTCCGCGAGATCGTTCTCCGCGAGGCGCACGACCTCTTCGAGGATGCTCCTGGCGGTCTCCACGTCCATGTCCGCGAACGGTCCCGTGCCGTACAGCTTGTCGCGCCCGAGCACCTCGAAGAGGTTGAACTCGATGTCGCGGAGATTCGACTTGTAGTGCCCCATGGCGACGACTCCGTAGGTGAGGGTCGGTAAGGAACGAGGAGGCGGATGCCTGCGGATTCCTCATACACGCGTACCGGTAAGTAGCTCCGATGATGCTACCCATCGGTAATAAGATGCAACCCCGATCCGGATTCTGTGACGAGGCCGACGGGGCTTCCCGGGGCGCCATTCCTCAGTACTCTTGCGCTCATGTACGGCTACGACCAGACTCCGGGCGCTCAGCAGCAGTACGCGCACCCGCCGCAGCAGCCGCCACCGCAGCAGCACCAGCCGATGGGCGGCGCCGGGGCGGGCATCGGCGGGTACGGCGAGCAGCCGCTGTATCCGGAACCGTCGCCTCCGTCGCTCGGTGACGCGGTGCGCGCGTTCACCACGGGGTCGTTGTCGGCCGAGGACTTCCAGCAGATCTTCGCGACGTCGAAGGTGTACTGCCCGCGGGGGGACAACCCGGGGTTCCTGGCGCTGCACAACACGCAGCAGCCGGTGATTCCCATGTTCAGCACGCTCAAGGAGCTGCGGCGGTACGCGGGCAAGGAGTCGAAGTACTTCGTGATCACGGGCGCGGAGGTGATCGATCTGCTGCCGACGGGGTACGGATTCGTGCTCGACATGGAGGGCGACCACCGGATGGTGTTCGACGCGAAGGCGGTCGAGCAGATGGTGGACTTCGCGATGCGCCGCATGTACGGCTGAGCGCGGCTGATCGCAGGCGGCTGATCACACGTGGCGGGCCGCCGCGTCTCCGGGTGCCGTCGAGGCCCGTACCGATCCGGTACGGGCCTCAGTCGTGCGCCGGGACGGTCGTGTGCGGGGGCGGTCGTGCGCCGGGACGGTCGCATGCGGGGGCGGTTGTGTGCGGGGGCGGTCGCGTGCGCGGGCAGTCGTGTGCGGGGACGAGGCGGGAATGAAGGGAGCCTTGCCAGATGTTCACCGTTCAACTAAATTGGGACAGGACAAACCGAGGAGGCTCCCATGCCCGCAGTGACCGTCGACAACCCGCTGACCCTGCCCCGGGTCGCGGCCCCGGCCGGCGCCGTGGCCCGTCCCGTGCTCGCCGTCACGACCGCTCCCAGCGGGTTCGAGGGCGAGGGTTTCCCGGTGCGGCGCGCGTTCGCGGGGATCGACTACCAGCACCTCGACCCGTTCATCATGATGGACCAGATGGGTGAGGTGGAGTACGCGCCGGGCGAGCCCAAGGGCACGCCGTGGCATCCCCACCGCGGTTTCGAGACGGTCACGTACCTGATCGACGGGACCTTCATCCACCAGGACAGCAACGGTGGCGGCGGGACCATCCAGAACGGCGACACGCAGTGGATGACGGCGGGCTCCGGGCTGCTGCACATCGAGGCTCCGCCGGAGTCGCTGGTCATGTCCGGCGGGCTCTTCCACGGGCTCCAGCTCTGGGTGAACCTCCCGGCGTCCGACAAGATGATGGACCCCCGGTACCAGGACATCCGCGGCGGTCAGGTCCAGCTCCTGACCTCGCCCGACGGCGGCGCGCTGCTGCGGGTGATCGCGGGTGAGCTGGACGGCCACCAGGGGCCCGGCATCACGCACACCCCGATCACGATGATCCACGCGACGCTGCGGCCCGGCGCGGAGGTGACGCTGCCGTGGCGCGAGGAGTTCAACGGTCTCGCGTACGTGCTGGCGGGACGCGGTTCGGTCGGCACCGACCGGCGGCCGGTCCACATGGGGCAGACGGCGGTCTTCGGCGCGGGCGGCACGCTGACGGTACGGGCCGACGAGACGCAGGACGCGCACACGCCCGACCTGGAGGTGGTGCTGCTGGGCGGACGGCCGATCCGTGAGCCGATGGCGCACTACGGCCCGTTCGTGATGAACAGCCACGCGGAGCTCCAGCAGGCCTTCGAGGACTTCCAGGCCGGCCGCCTGGGCACGGTCCCGGCGGCCCACGCCTGACCTCAGCCCCCCCGCCCCACCCCGGGGGCAGCACCGTCTCCCCCACCCCCACCGCGCGCCACCCCCGGCCGCGCGGTGGGGGTGGGGCCGTTGAGGGGGCGTCGGGGGTGGGGTGGGCCGAACAGAGCATTTGGGGAGGACGGGGGGCGGGGGGCGTGGTCGGGTGGGGGCGTGGAGATGCCCTCGCCGTCCGTCCTCCCCGAGAGTGCCCGCCGTCTCGCGGCGTGGTGCGCGGTGGCGCTGGTCGTCTCCGGGGTCGGGGCCGTGGGCATCTGGCTGACCATCACCTTCAAGACCGCCGTCACCCCCGTCCTGCTCGCCATCCTCGGCACCGCGCTGCTCGGGCCGTTCTACCGGCGGCTGCTCGCGATGCGGATCGGCCGGTCGCTCGCCGCCGGGCTGACCTGTGTCGCCGTCGTCGCCGTGGTCGGCGGGGCGGGATACATCGTGGTCAGCGCGCTGGTCGACAGCGGTGACCAGATCGTCTCCTCGCTCAAACAGGCCGGGAAGGATCTCAGCAGGCACTTCGGCGCGGCCGGGACCTCGCTCGACGATGTGGCCGGCAACGCCAGGTCCCTGCTCGGGAAGTTCGGCGCGACCGCCGCCTCCGGGGTGATCACCGGTCTCAGCGTCGTCGGCGAGCTGATCGCCACCGCCGTGCTCGCGCTGCTGCTGATGTTCTTCTTCCTGCGCGACTCGGACAAGGTGGCCGACTCCCTGCGCTCCCTCGCCCCGAGCGACACCGGCGAGACCGTCGAGGCCATGGCGCGCCGCGCGTTCGAGGCCGTCGAGGGCTTTATGCGCGGCACCACCGTCATCGCCCTCATCGACGCGGTCTGCATCACCGTCGGACTGCTGTTCCTGGGGGTGCCGGGCGCGGTCGGGCTCGGGGCGCTGGTCTTCGTCGGCGCGTACATCCCGTATCTCGGCGCCTTCCTCTCCGGCGCCGTCGCCGTGCTGGTCGCCCTCGCGGACCGAGGCTGGGTGACCGGGCTCTGGGCGCTCGGGGTCGTCCTCGCCGTGCAGGTGCTGGAGGGGCATGTGCTCCAGCCGATGATCCAGAGCCGTACGGTCCAGATGCACCCGGCCGTGGTGATACTGGCGATCACGGCGGGCGCGAGTGTCGCCGGGATTCTGGGCATGCTGCTCGCCGTACCGCTGACGGCCGCCGTGTTCGGGGTCTTCTCCGAGCTGCGGGCCCGCTACGGCCACGCCTCGTAGCGCGTCCGCCGGCCCGCCATCGGTCACGAGGGTCAGGAGGGTCAGGAGGCGTCGGGCCCCTCCGGCGCGCCCAGCACGTCCGGCCCGCCCAGCCCGTCCGGGCCGCCCGCCTCGGACCCTCCCGTTCCTCGGGGCCCGGTGTCCGTGTGCCCGTCGGCGGCGTCGGCGTCGGCGTCGTTGACGTCGGTGGCGGTGGCGCCCGCGTCGCCCGCGTCGCCCGTGTTCCCGGTTCCGTACTCGTACAGCTCGAACCAGATCGACTTGCCCTCGCCGCGCGGATCCACGCCCCACGCGTCCGCCAGCATCTGCATCAGCACCAGTCCCCGCCCGCTGGACGCCAGCTCCCCCGGCCGCCTGCGGTGCGGCAGCTCGTCGCTGGTGTCCGCGACCTCGATCCGCAGCCGCCGGTTCCCGGGCTCGCCGATCGCCTCGGCGATCAGCAGCGCGTCGTCGTCCGTGTGCACCAGCACATTGGTGAGCATCTCGGAGACCATCAGCTCCGCGGAGTCGATCTGTTCCGCGTCCCCCCAGTCGTGCAGCAGCTCGCGCACCTGCCGGCGCGCGCCCGCGACCCGCTCCGGTTCCGCCTGGGCGATCGTCAGCGCGGCCCGCCGCGTCGTGCGGTGGGGGCCGTGGCCCGCCGGGTGGTCCCGGGCGAGCAGCAGCAGCGCGATGTCGTCCTCGCGGCGGTCCGCGAGCGGCCCGGTCGTGTAGTGCGACGTGGGGCCGTGCACGGCCTGGACGAGCGCGTCGGCGAGCTTCTCCAGGGATTCGCCCCCGGCCTCCTCCAGGACGGGCCGCAGCCGCTCCCAGCCGGTCGCGAGATCGTGCCCGCCGGTCTCGATCAGCCCGTCCGTACAGAGCATCAGCGTCTCGCCGGGCTCCAGGTTCAGCCGGGTCGTCGGATAGTCCGAGTCCGCCTCGATCCCGAGCGGCAGCCCGCCCTCGGTCCGCCGGATCATCGCCGTCCCGTCGGCCGTACGGATCACCGGGTCGGGATGGCCGGCGCGGGCGATCTCGATGGTGCCCGACTCCGGGTCCACCTCCAGATAGAGACAGGTCGCGAAGCGCGGACCGGTCAGCGCGTACTCCTCCTCGTTCGGCTCCGCCGGCGCCCCGGTGGCGCCCCCGCCCGGCCCCGGGTAGTGCTGGAGCCCGGCCAGGAAGCGGGAGGCCCGGGAGAGCACCGCGTCGGGCCTGTGGCCCTCGGAGGCGTACGCGCGCAGGGCGACCCGGAGCTGGCCCATCAGCCCGGCCGCCCGTACGTCATGCCCCTGGACGTCCCCGATGACCAGCGCGAACCGGCCGCCCCTCCATCCGTCGCGGCCCCATCCACCGCCCTCGGAGTGCGCCGTACCGCCCGGCAGCGGGATCATGTCGTACCAGTCCCCGCCGATCTGGAGCCCGCCGCCGGTCGGCACGTACCGCGCCGCCATCGACATCCCCGGGATCTCGGGACCCAGCGTCGGCATCATCGTGCGCTGGAGGCCCAGCGACAGCTCGCGCTCGGTCTCGGCGAGGCTGGCGCGCGCCAGCGCCTGCGCCAGCATCCGCGCCACCGTCGTCAGCACGGACCGCTCGTCGGGCGAGAACGCGACCCGGTGCTTGAACGCGGCCATCCAGGTGCCCAGCGTGCGCCCCGCCACGACCAGCGGGAGATAGGCCCAGGAGCGCCGCTCGAAGCGCCGTACATAGGTCCAGGTCCCGGGGTAGCGGCTCTCGTACGCCTCCGGGCTCGGCAGATAGATGGCCCGCCCGGTCCGTACGACCTCGGCCGCCGGATAGTCCGTGTCCACCCGCATGTCCTCGAACGGGATGGTGTCCCCGGGCCCGTGCCCGTGGTGGCCGATGACCGTGAGCCGGTCGCCGGAGACGCCGAAGACGGCGAGCCCGTCCGGCGAGAAGCCCGGCATGGACAGGGACGCGGCGACCCGCAGCACCTCGGAGGTCGAGCGGGCCTCGGCCAGCGCGCGGCCCGCGTCGAGGAGGAAGGCCTCGCGGGAGCGGCGCCAGTCGCCGGTGACCGAGGTGCCCTTGACGGTGGTTCCCGGCCGTACCTCCGCGACCTCCTGGAGCGTCCCGTACAGCTCGACGTACGGGGGCCCTTCGGGCTTCCGCCGGACGACCGTCTTGGCGCGCGACCGTACGGTACGGAGCACCTGGCCGTTCTCGTCCGTGATCCGCATCCGGGCCTCGGCGAGGGTCCCCTCGGCGATCGCGAGATTCACGATGCCGTCGATCTCGTTCCAGTCGACGGGGTGGAACCGGGCGCGCGTCGCGGCCAGCGTGAGGACCACCGGCTCCGCGGGCAGCCCGATCAGCCGGGCGGCCTCGGCGTCGAGGGTCACCGTGCCGGATGCGTTGTCCCATCGCCACAGACCGGTGGCGATGGCGGACAGGACATCCTCGGTGCGCATTGTCCCACTTTAGGAATATCCGAGGAGTGAACGCCACCGAGGGGGGCGCGACGGCCGGGCGGTAACCTGTTGTGCGGTACTGCCGCACGCTGGTGTGCTGTACCGCACCCACACCGGCCAGAGTCCGACGAGGCCAACCCCGACTTGCTAAGACTGGATGAAACGACGATGCATCGGTACAGGTCCCACACCTGCGGCGAGCTCCGCGCCTCTGACGTCGGCACCGACGTCCGGCTGAGCGGCTGGCTGCACAATCGCCGAGACCTGGGCGGCATCCTCTTCATCGATCTCCGTGACCACTACGGACTGGTCCAGCTCGTCGCCCGGCCCGGCACCCCCGCCAACGAGGCCCTGGCCAAGCTCACCAAGGAGACCGTCGTCCGGATCGACGGCACGGTCTCCGCGCGCGGTGCGGAGAACGTCAACCCGGAGCTGCCGACCGGCGAGATCGAGATCGAGGTCTCCGAGGTCGAGGTCCTCGGCGCGGCGGGCCCGCTGCCGTTCACGATCAACACCGAGGACGGCGTCAACGAGGAGCGGCGCCTGGAGTACCGCTTCCTCGACCTGCGCCGCGAGCGCATGCACCGCAACATCATGCTGCGCACGGCCGTGATCTCCGCCATCCGGCACAAGATGACCGCGCTCGGCTTCAACGAGATGGCCACCCCGATCCTCACCGCGACCTCCCCCGAGGGCGCCCGTGACTTCGTGGTGCCCTCCCGGCTCAACCCCGGCAGGTTCTACGCGCTGCCGCAGGCCCCGCAGCAGTTCAAGCAGCTCCTGATGATCTCGGGCTTCGACCGCTACTTCCAGATCGCGCCGTGCTTCCGCGACGAGGACGCCCGCGCCGACCGCTCGCCGGGCGAGTTCTACCAGCTCGACGTCGAGATGAGCTTCGTCGAGCAGGAGGATGTCTTCCGCCCGATCGAGAAGCTGATGACCGAGCTGTTCGAGGAGTTCGGCGGCGGCCGTCATGTCACCTCCCCGTTCCCCCGGATCCCGTTCCGCGAATCGATGCTGAAGTACGGCAACGACAAGCCCGACCTGCGGGCCACGCTGGAGCTGACGGACATCTCGGACGTCTTCGAGGGCTCCGAGTTCAAGGCCTTCGCGGGCAAGCACGTGCGCGCGCTGCCGGTCCCGGACACCGCCGCCCAGCCGCGCAAGTTCTTCGACGGCCTCGGTGAGTTCGCCGTCGAGCACGGCGCCAAGGGCCTGGCCTGGGTGCGGGTCGGCGAGGACGGCTCGCTGAGCGGCCCCATCGCCAAGTTCCTCACCGAGGAGAACGTCAAGGTCCTCACCGAGCGCCTCGGTCTCGCCCCCGGCCACGCCGTCTTCTTCGGCGCGGGCGAGTTCGACGAGGTCTCCAAGATCATGGGCGCGGTCCGGGTCGAGGCGGCCAGGCGTGCCGGGCACTTCGAGGACGGCGTCTTCCGGTTCTGCTGGATCGTCGACTTCCCGATGTACGAGAAGGACGAGGAGACCGGGAAGATCGACTTCTCGCACAACCCGTTCTCGATGCCCCAGGGCGGTCTGGCCGATCTGGAGACGAAGGACCCGCTGGACATCCTCGCCTGGCAGTACGACATCGTCTGCAACGGCATCGAGCTGTCCTCCGGCGCGATCCGGAACCATGAGCCCGATGTGATGCTCAAGGCGTTCGAGATCGCCGGCTACGACCGCGACACCGTCGAGCAGGAGTTCGCGGGGATGCTGCGCGCCTTCCGCCTCGGCGCCCCGCCGCACGGCGGTATCGCCCCGGGCGTGGACCGTATCGTCATGCTGCTGGCCGACGAGCCGAACATCCGCGAGACGATCGCGTTCCCGCTCAACGGGAACGCGCAGGACCTGATGATGGGCGCTCCGACGGAGCTGGAGGAGTCCCGCCTCCGCGAGCTGCACATCGCCGTGCGCAAGCCGGTCACCAGGTCCGCCGAGTAGTCCGGCGGGCGGTGGCCCGCGCTGGTCGGCCCACGACTGGTCGGCTCACGTCGGCCCACGACTGGTCGGCTCACGCTGGTCGGCCCGCGAATGGTCGGCGACACGACTGACGGAGGCCCGGGACCCGGAAGGTCCCGGGCCTCCTCCCGTTCCCGGCCCTCCCGCCGCGGAGCACTTCTCGCCCGGAGGCAACCCGATCGGTGGGCCGCCGCGTTCCACAGGCGTGGGAAACCGAACAGGATGGCGAGGGCGGCACGATGGATCCGGGCGAGGGCGACTTCGAGGCGTTCGTCGCCGCCCGGGGGCCGCGGCTGTTGCGGGTGGCGTGGCTGCTCACCGGAGACGCGCATCTGGCGGAGGATCTGTTGCAGACCACCCTGGCGAAGGTGTGGCCGAAGTGGCCGCGTATCGCCGGGGACCGTCCGGAGGCCTATGTGCGCAAGGCGCTGGTACATCTCCACGCGTCCTGGTGGCGGCGCCGGTGGCGCGGCGAGCTGCCGTACGGGGAACTCCCGGACACCGCCGGTGCCGTCGACGCGTACGCGGACGTGGATCTGGAGCAGTCGCTGGCGGCGGCCGTACGGGCGTTGCCGGTGCGCCAGCGCGCGGTGGTCGTGCTGCGGTACTTCGAGGACCTCAGCGTCGAGGACACCGCGGCGACCCTGGGCTGTTCCCCCGGCACCGTGAAGAGCCAGTCCGCGCGGGCGCTGCGCTCCCTGCGGGCCGCGCTGCCCGCGTCGGTGGCGGACGGTGAGCGCTGTGGATGAGCCGGGGGACGTGTCGCCGTCGAGGCCGGGGCGTGAGCCGAGTGCCGAGGACGAACGGGAGCTGCGGATCCTGCTGGAGCGGGCCGTGCCCCGGCTGCCCGCGCCCGAGGGGCGGCTCGGCCGGGTACGGGAGCGGGTCCGGCGGACCCGGCGACGGCGCGGGGCGGCGGGCGGCGCCGCGGTGACCGTGACCACGCTCGTGCTGGCCGGAACGTTCCTGCCCGGTGCGCTGCGCGGCGGGCAGGAAGCGGCGCCGCCCGCGGCCCCCGGGCCCTCGGTGACCGGAAGCTCCGGGGGGACCGGGAGCCAGGACCCGGCCGGGGGCCTGCGTCCGACCCCGGGTCAGGATCCGGCCCCGGGTCAGGATCCGGCCCCCGGCCAGGACTCGACCGCCGCCGGAGTCCGGTTCGAGCGTCTGGGCGGTCTGACCCTGCGGCTGCCCGAGCGCTGGCAGGCGCTGGAGATGCCGTACGACAAGACGTTCAAGGTGGCGGCCCGGGGCTTCGTCTCGTCCGGGCGGCTGACCCCGTACCGACAGCCCTGCCCGGTGAAGACGCCGGACGCGTGTCTGCCGGTGAAGGCCCTCGCGCGCGGCGGCGCCCTGCTCACCCTCACCCCCCTCGGCGGGACCGATATGTCGGGCAAGATCCAGCGGCCTCCGGTGCTGTACGCGTCGGGGGAACTGTCCAAGACCTGCGGCGGCATCCGCGGCACCCGGGAGTTCAGCGCCCTGATCGGCGGTGCCTCCGCCGCCTCAGCCGCCTCCTCCTCGGCCATCTCCGTCACCCTCTGTGTCTCCGGCGACGCGCCGGGAACCGTCGAGGACGTCCGGGCGATGCTCACCGGCGCAGACTTCGGCAAGGGAACCACGACCGCTCCCACGCCGACTCCGACCGACGAGCATCCCCTGAACGAGAAATGAGAGGCCCGTCCATGTCCGTCCGCTCTCTCCGTCCCGCTCTCAGAGGACCGCGGCAGGTCGCCGCACTGCTGGTCACCGGCCTGCTTCTCACCGGCTGCGCGGGCACGACGGACACCGCCGACAACGTCGGGTCCGCGCCGGGCGGGACGGCCTCGGCGGCGGGGGACAGCGACTCCTCGGAGGGGTCCGCCGAGGGGGCCGTGCCCGAGGAGCCGGCCGTCGAGCCGAAGGAGATCGAAGGCCTCGGCCCCGAGACCCGCTCCCGCATCCCCCAGACGGCAGGTCAGGCCGTGGTGGTACGGGGCGCCGACGCCGACTCCGACCGGTCCGTCGTCATGGTCTACGAGCGGGACCCCGTCACGGGCTGGCGGCGGACCTCCGGGGAGTGGCCGGCGCACAACGCCCGGGAGGGCTGGACCGACGACCATGTCGAGGGCGATCTGCGTTCGCCCATCGGAGTGTTCGACCTGACCGACGCGGGCGGGAAGCTGCCCGACCCGGGGTCGAAGCTCCCGTACGACCGGGGACGTGCCTTCGAGGCGGAGGGCACCGGGTTCGAGGGCGAGTCGCTCGAAGGCACGTTCGACTATGTGATCGCGATCAACTACAACCGGGTCCCCGGGACCACCCCGCTGGACTGGACCCGGCCCCTCGGCCAGGAGAAGGGCGGCGGCATCTGGCTCCATGTGGACCACGGCGGGCCCACCCAGGGCTGTGTCGCCCTGCCGCGCCCGCGCATGCGGGAACTGCTGCGCACGCTCGACCCGGCGAAGCGGCCGGTGGTGGTGATGGGGGACGCGGCCTCCCTGACCCTCTGACAGTCCCCGGCCCGACGCCCCGATGCGCCGACACCCCGATGCGCCGACGCGGCCCGTCCCCCCGCGCGCGGGGGAGCGGACCGCGTCAGGCCGCGTGCGTCAGGCCGCGTGCGCCGCCTGCTCCTCGCCGCCGAAGCGCTCCTTGTACGCCGCCAGGTCATCGTCCGTGATCTTGGCGAAGAGCACCGGCGGAACGGTGAACGCCGTACCGGCCGGGACCGCCGCGAGGGACTTCGCCTCGTCGGCCGTGACCCAGGCCGCCGTGTCGTCGGTCAGCGCGAACGCCTCGCGCATGGCCCGCGCGGAGGCCGGGATGAACGGCTCGGAGATCACGGCGTAGAGGTGGATGAGGTTCATCGCCGTGCGCAGCGTCAGCGCCGCGCCGTCCTCGTCCGTCTTGATCTCCAGCCAGGGGGCCTTCTCCTCCAGATACGAGTTGCCCGCGGACCACAGCGCGCGCAGGGCCGCCGCCGCCTTGCGGAACTGGAGCGACTCCATGTGGCCCTCGTACTCCGCGAGCAGCCGCGCGATCTCCTCGCCGAGCTTCGCCTCCGCCTCGCCGGCCGCCCTGCCCTCCGGCACGGCGTCGCCGAAGCGCTTGCGCGAGAAGGACAGCACGCGGTTGACGAAGTTGCCGAGGGTGTCGGCGAGGTCCTTGTTGACCGTCGACGTGAAGTGCTCCCAGGAGAAGGACGTGTCGTCCGACTCGGGCGCGTTGGCGATCAGGAAGTAGCGCCAGTAGTCGGCGGGCAGCGTCTCCAGCGCGGCATCGGTGAAGACGCCCCGCTTCTGCGAGGTGGAGAACTTGCCGCCGTAGTAGTTCAGCCAGTTGAAGGCCTTGACGTAGTCGACCTTCTTCCAGGGCTCACGGGTGCCGAGCTGGGTGGCCGGGAACATCACCGTGTGGAACGGGACATTGTCCTTGGCCATGAACTCGGTGTAGCGGACGGTGTCCTCGGCCTCGTACCACCACGACCTCCAGTCGCGCGTCTCGCCGTCCGGGGCGGCGTCCGCCCACTCCTTGGTGGCGCCGATGTACTCGATCGGGGCGTCGAACCAGACGTAGAAGACCTTGCCCTCGGCGGCCAGCTCCGGCCAGGTGTCCGCCGGGACCGGCACGCCCCAGTCCAGGTCACGGGTGATCGCGCGGTCGTGCAGCCCCTCGGTCAGCCACTTGCGGGCGATGGAGGACGCGAGCTGCGGCCACTCCGTGCCGGCCTCGTCGATCCAGGCCTCGACCTCGCCCGCCAGCTTCGACTGGAGCAGGAAGAGATGCTTGGTCTCGCGGATCTCCAGCTCGCTGCTGCCGCTGATCACCGAGCGCGGCTCGATCAGATCGGTCGGGTCCAGCACCCGGGTGCAGTTCTCGCACTGGTCGCCGCGCGCCTTGTCGTAGCCGCAGTGCGGACAGGTGCCGACGATGTAGCGGTCCGGGAGGAAGCGGTCGTCGGCGACCGAGAAGACCTGGCGGATCGCCCGCTCCTCGATGAAGCCGTTCTCCTTCAGCCTGCGCGCGAAGTGCTGCGTGATCTCGCGGTTCTCCGCGGACGAGCTGCGGCCGAAGTAGTCGAAGCGCAGCTCGAAGCCGTCGTAGACGGCCTTCTGGGCGTCGTGCTGCTCGGCGCAGAAGACGTCGACCGGAACACCCGCCTCCTTCGCGGCGAGTTCGGCGGGGGTGCCGTGCTCGTCGGTGGCGCAGATGTAGAGGACGTCGTGGCCGCGCTGGCGGAGGTACCTGGCGTACACGTCCGCCGGGAGCATGGACCCCACCATGTTGCCCAGGTGCTTGATCCCGTTGATGTACGGAAGGGCGCTGGTGATGAGGTGTCGAGCCATTGCAGGCTGCTCCCAAGTCGCTACATGGTGTGACCAATTGGTCTACGGAATGTCAATATCGTATCCGACCCTCCGGATACGGGTCGCCCGAGTTCGGGTGGCGCGGGGCGCGGAGAGCTTTGCGAAACACCCCGTGCCGTAGACAGGCCCATCCTGGGAGGAGAAGGGCATCATGCACGGGTCGGGGCACGAGGCAGGGGACGACAGCATGCGGGTACTGGTCGCCGAGGACGAGCAGGTTCTCGCCGAGCTGGTGGCGACCGGACTGCGGCGCGCGGGATTCGCCGTCGACACCGTCTACAGCGGTGACGCGGCTCTCGCCTATCTCGGACTGCACGACTACGACGTCGTCGTCCTCGACCGCGATCTGCCCCGCGTCCACGGCGACGACGTCGCGCGCAAGCTCGTCGCCGAGTCGTCCCGTACGCGCATTCTGATGCTCACCGCGTCCGCCTCACTGGAGGACCGGGTCGAGGGGCTCGATCTGGGCGCCGACGACTATCTGGGCAAGCCCTTCGACTTCCCCGAGCTGGTCTCCCGGGTGCGTGCCCTGCGACGGCGCAGCGCCAGGCCCGTACCGCCGCTGCTGGAGCGGCACGGCGTACGGCTCGACTCCGTACGGCGGACGGTGTCGCGGGACGGGCGGGTGCTGGATCTCTCGCCGAAGGAGTTCTCGGTGCTCCAGATCCTGCTGGAGGCGGACGGGGCGCCGGTCTCGGCGGAGGAACTGCTGGAGCGCGCCTGGGACGCGCACGCTGACCCCTTCACCGGGGCGGTGCGGGTCTGTCTGAGCAAACTACGGGCCAAACTCGGCGAACCGCCGCTCATCCGCACGGTGCAGGGTGTGGGATACGCGCTGTGAAGATGACCGCGCGTCCGTCCGGCTCCCGCCCCGGCGGCTCTCTTTCCGGCCCGTCCGGCTCCCGTCCCGGCCCGGTGGGCTCCCGCTCCGCCACGACGGGTCCGCGCTCCCGTCCGGTGGGCTCGCGCTCCACGATCCGTACCCGTATAGCGCTCGTCTACGGCGGGGTGTTCGTCGTCCTGGGCGGCTGTCTGCTCACCGTCGTCAATCTGCTCTCCACCGCGGGCACTCAGAACGAGGCGCAGGAGATGGTGGCCCGGGTGGTGCCCGCCCAGGTGGGGCCCGCGCTGCCCGCCCCCTCGGTGCGCGGCCTGATCAGCGAGCAGCGGATCGCGCCGGTCACCGTCTACGAGCTCACCGACAGCGTCACCGACGCGGCCTCCGACGAGATGCTCTTCTGGTCGGTCGCCGCGCTGCTGGTGATGGCGGCGTGCGCGGTGGTGGTCGGCTGGTGGACGGCGGGACGGGTGCTGCGGCCGGTGCACACGATGACGGCGAAGGCCCGCCGGCTCTCCGAGCACAATCTCCACGAGCGGATCGGGGCGAGCGGTCCCGACGACGAGCTGAAGGAGCTGGGCGACACGCTGGACGCGCTGCTGGCCCGGTTGCAGAAGGCCTTCGACAGCCAGCGCCGGTTCATCGCCAACGCCTCCCACGAACTGCGGACGCCGCTGGCGACCCAGCGGGCCGCGATCCAGGTCGGTCTCGACGACCTGTGTTCGCCGGACGAACTGGCCCGTACGAAGCAGACCCTGCTGGACAACAACCGGCGCAGCGAGCAGCTCATCGAGGGGCTGCTGGTCCTGGCCCGCAGCGAGCGCGAGGTGGACGACCAGGAGCTGGTCGATCTGGGGGAGGCGGTCACCGAGGAGGCGGCCCGCTTCGGCCTGGACGGGTCCGTGGCGGTCATCGGCGGCGAGGCGGTGCGCGGGAACCGGCTGCTGCTCGGTCAGCTCGTGGGCAATCTGCTGGCCAACGCCGTGACGTACAACGTGCCGGGCGGGTCGGTGGACGTGGAGGTCATCGGCACCGTGCTCGTGGTGCGCAACACCGGGCCCGTGGTGGCGGAGGAGGACATCCCGGCGCTGTTCGAACCGTTCCGGCGCGGGGAGGGGCGCGACCGGATGGGCCGGGGCGCCGGACTCGGGCTCTCCATCGTGCGCTCGATCGCGGTGGCGCACGGGGGCCGGGTCGCGGCGGTACCGGGCGGGTCCGGCGGTGGTCTGACGGTCACGGTGACGCTGCCGCCGGCCGCGTCGGGGTGACGACGCGGCCGGCGGCAGCGGGAGCGTGACGGTCCGGAGGCGGACGGTCCGGGATCGAAGGTCCGAGGCGGACGGTCCGGACTGGACGGTCCCGGGGCGGAAGGCCCGGCGGGGTCAGCTCGTGCGGGAGGCTCCCCAGGCGGCGAGCAGCTCGCGGTAGAGCGTGGCGTCGGGCAGCTCGCGCGGGGCGGGGCCCGCGTGGAGGAATCCGACGTTCTTGACGGCCGCGTCCGCGCCGAGCCTGCGCGCGACGTCGAAGCCCTTGGCGTCCTCCTCGCCGAAGGCCACGAACTGCCAGAAGAGCGGCAGCTTCGCGGCCTCGGCGAACGCCTGCTCGGCGGCGCGTACGACGCTGGGCGCGCCGTCCGTCTGGAAGATCACCAGCGCGGGCCCCGTGGCACCGGACTTCTCGTGGAGCGCCACGACCTCCTCGACGGCACGGTGGTAGTTCGTCCGGCCCATACGGCCCAGCGAGCCGTGCAGTTCGTCGATCTTCCCCCCGTACGAGCCGAGGTCGATCTCGCCGGTTCCGTCGATCTCGGTCGAGAAGAACACGACGGGCACGGTCGCGGCCTCGTCGAGGTGCGCGGCGAGCGCGAGCGCCTGCTCACCGAGGTGCTGGGCGCTGCCGTCCTTGTAGAACGGACGCATGGACCCGGACCGGTCGAGGACCAGATACACGGTGGCGCGCTCGCCGGTGAGACCGAGCTTCTTGAGCGCGGCACCGGCCGCCTTGTAGTGCTCGGCGAGTCCGGGGGCACGGGACTTGACGCGGGCGAGCGAGAAGGCGGGCCGCCCGTCGCCGACGGTCCCGGCCGCGACGGCGCCTTCTTCGTCGGCCTCGCCCGGAGCGTCGGCCTCTGCCGCGGGCTCGGTCACGGGCTCAGCCGCGGGCTCGGCCGCGAGGACCGGTTCAGGCTCGGCCTCGGCCGTGACATCGGCCCCGGCCTCGGCCGCGAGCACGGGCGCGGGACGCTGCTCGGGTACGGACGGAACCTCGGCCTCCGGTACGGGCGTCGCGGCGGGCTCGGCCACCGGCGCGAGCGCGGGCTCGGACTCGGGCGTGGGCTCCGGGTCGGCCGTCTCCGTCACGTCCGCGTCCGGCGCGGGCGCCGTCTCGGGTGCCGCCTCGGACTCGGGCTCCGGCTTCCGTACCGCCGGGATCTCCGCGTCCGGGGCGGGCGCCGGGTCCGGCTCCGCCGAAGTCTGCGCCGGGACCGTCGCCGTGACCGGGGGCTTCGGGGGCTCCGGGTCCTCGGCCGTGTGCGCGCGCGACACCTGGGACGGCACGCTCAGGTCCGGTTCCGGCGCGCGGGGGTTGTCGAACGCCGCGGCCACCAGATCCGCCGCCGCTGCCTCGACCGAGGATTCCGAGGCCTCCGTGACACGCGAGGCGTCCGCGACACGCGAGGTCTCCGTGACACGCGAGGCGTCCGTGACACCCGGGGCGTCCGGGGCGTCCGGGGTGCCGGACGTGTCCGAGGCGTCCGGGGATGTCTTCCGGGTGGTCTTCTTCGGCGCCGTGGCGCCCTGGCCGGTGGTCACGGCCGTCCCGTCGGCCGCGTCGGCCGTGCCGGTGCCGCCGGTCGCTTCCGCCGGTTCCGTACGGTCGGCCTGGGACGGCACCGAGGCCGCCGACTCGTTACGCTCCTCCGCACGGTCGCGTCCGAACACCTTGCGCAGCAAGCTCCGAATGCCCATGGGCGAGGCCTTTCAGATCAGTTGGGTGCGGTGTCCGCCGCCGGGGAAAAAACGCGCATCCCTGGCCAGGGCGGATACGTAAGGTTAGCGGCCACCCCGATGATCTACGGCAGGGGCGGCCTCCGCGGGCCTCGCGGGACCCACGTATGGGGGAGGACGGTACCGGCGCCCCCACGGGCGCCGGTCGCCATGTCCCGTGCCCGGTACGGCATTACCCGCCCCAGACCACGCGGTCGGCCCCCGTTCATGCCGAGTTCACCTCGGCGCCTCCGCCCTGCTGGGCTCCGCACCTACCGTCACGGCCGAGACATCCCGACAGCCTGTCGGCCATGTCGGCGCGGGGCGCGCCGAGAGACCACACCACCGGAGGCGAAAAGTGCGCAAACTGCTGCCGCTGCTGAACTCACACCCGGGCGGACGTTCCGCTCTGACCTGCCGTTTCCGCTGTGGCGACGCGTGTTTCCACGAGGTCCCCAACACCAGTGACAACGAGTACGCGGGCGACATCATCGCCGGTGCCCTGTCAAGACGCTCCATGGTGCGCGCCGCCGCCGTCGTGACGGTCGCCGCCGCCGCGGGCAGCGCGGTCGTGGTCGGCGGCCCCGGTGACTCCGTCGCCGCCGCGTCCCCGCTCAACGGGAAGGGCCACGGCCACACCCCCACCCCGGACGGCGCCCGCGGTCTCCGCTTCACCCCCGTCGCGCCCAATGTCGCCGACAAGGTGACCGTTCCCTCCGGCTACGCCCAGAACGTGGTCATCCGCTGGGGCGACCCGATCCTGCGCGGTGCCCCGGCCTTCAACCCGGACCGGCAGACCGCCAAGGCGCAGGCCGGCCAGTTCGGTTACAACAACGACTTCCTGAGCCTGCTGCCCCTGAAGGGCGAGCGCGGCCGTCAGGTCCTCGTGGCCAACCACGAGTACACGGACGAGATCCTCATGTTCAAGGGGTACGACGCGGCGGCGCCGACCCGCGAGCAGGTGGAGATCGCGTGGGCCGCCCACGGCCTCTCCGTCGTCGTGGTCGAGGAGGACCGCGAGAGCGGCAGGCTCACCGCCGTCAGCCGTCATGAGCTGAACCGCCGTCTGACCGCCACCAGTGAGTTCCAGCTCACCGGCCCCGCCGCGGGCAGCGAGCTGCTGCGCACCTCCGCCGACCGTACGGGCAGCCGGGTCCGCGGCACCCTGAACAACTGCGCCGGCGGCACGACCCCCTGGGGCACCACGCTGCACGGCGAGGAGAACTTCAACCAGTACTTCGCCTACGGCTCCTCCGCGACCGACAAGCGCTACGGCATCGGCACGGCCGCCAGTGAGCGCAAGTGGGAGCTGTTCGACAAGCGCTTCGACCTCAGGCAGGAGCCCAACGAGGCCCACCGCCACGGCTGGGTCGTGGAACTGGACCCGTACGACCCGGACTCCACGCCGAAGAAGCGCACCGCCCTCGGCCGCTTCAAGCACGAGGCCGCGCAGCCCCGGCTCACCGCCGACGGCCGTCCCGTCGTCTACATGGGCGACGACGAGCGCTTCGACTACCTCTACAAGTTCGTCTCGTCGAAGCGGATGAAGACGGGCGGCGGGCGCGCCGCCCACCAGCACAATCTGACGCTCCTCGACGAGGGCACGCTGTATGTCGCCAAGCTGACCGGCGACAGCCCGGCCGGCCAGATCGACGGCACGGGCAAGCTCCCGAACGACGGGGAGTTCGACGGCTCCGGCGTCTGGATCCCGCTGGCCACCGGCGATGTCTCACACGTCGAGGGCATGACCGCCGACGAGGTGTACGTCTTCACGCGTCTCGCGGGCGACAAGGTCGGCGCCACCAAGATGGACCGTCCCGAGGACGTCGAGCCGTCCCCGCGCACCGGCCGGGTCTATGTCGCGCTGACGAACAACACCGACCGCGGCAAGGAGGGCAAGGCGGGCGCCGACGAGGCCAACCCCCGCAACCTCAACAAGCACGGTCATGTCCTGGAGCTGGCCGAGAACTGGGACGACCCGGCCGGTGACGGCTTCGCCTGGCGGCTCTTCCTGGTCGCGGGCGACCCGAAGGACCCGTCGACCTACTTCGCGGGCTTCCCCAAGGAGAAGGTCAGCCCCATCTCCTGCCCCGACAACGTGGCGTTCGACCCGCACGGCAACCTGTGGCTCTCGACGGACGGCAACGCCCTCGGCACCCACGACGGCCTGTTCGGTGTCGCGACGCAGGGCGAGCGGCGCGGTGAGCTGAAGCAGTTCCTGACCGTGCCGAACGGCGCCGAGACCTGTGGCCCGCTCATCCAGGACCGCCGGGTCCTGGTCGCCGTGCAGCACCCGGGCGAGATCGACGGCGCGACCGTCGAGAACCCCGCGAGCGCCTGGCCGGACGGACCGGGCAGGATCGTCCGCCCGTCGGTCGTCGCGGTCTGGCGCAAGGACGGCGGCGACATCGGCGTCTGACCGGCGCGCGAGGCCGTCCGGCGGGTCGCGGGGTGGCGCCGTCCCGGACCGGCGTCACCCCGCCCGTACCGCCCTCGCCCAGGTCACCCCGCCCGTACCGCCCTCGCCCCTGTCCGCCCGCTCGTACCGCTCCCGCTCAGGCCCGTCCGCTTCGTCGCTCAGACACGTGAGACGTGTGAGACGTGTGAGACGCGTCATGCACCTCATACGCGTCCGCGGCGGAACGCCGTGAACTGTTCCGCCGGATCTCCGGTGTACGACCACGGCACCCGCGCCGCACGCGACCCCAGCAGGGTGAAGAGCCGGCCGGCCTCGTCGGCCAGTCCGGCGTAACAGGCCGCGTGCGTCAGATAGTTCAGCTCGCCGATCTCCTCCGGGACGACCGGCCCGGCCGGCCGGCCCCCGAGCCAGCGGTCGACCGTGCGCCGCACCTCCGTCACCGCCAGCTCATGGCGCCAGTGCTGTCCGAAGTCCGGCAGCGGCCTGCGTCCCCGCACGCCCTCCGCGACATAGCGGAACTCCTCCACCCGCGCGATCTGCACCAGCACCGGCAGCGGGGAGCCGGGCGGCGCCGCGCCCGCCACGTCCCTGGCGAAGTCGTACATCCGGCCGTGCGTCCCGTGCCAGCGCGCCGAGAGATAACGGAGCATCTGCGTGTGGCCCTCGGTGTTGTACGGGTCCCGCCGACGCAACTCGTCCCACCAGCCGCGCAGTTCGGCCCGGGACACCCCCTCCTCGTACAGCCGGGCCACGGTGAGCAGCGACACCCAGGGCATCGGGTCGGCGGGACAGGCCTCGGCCGCGTGCAGACAGACCAGTACCGTCGCGTCGAGCCGTGCCCGGTCAACGGCGACGCCGCGCCCGGCGGCGATGGCCAGGTTGAAGGCCCGTACCACCTCGGTCGCCGCCCGGAGCACCGCCGCGTCGGGGCTGTCGGGCTCCGCCGTCCGCCAGTTCTCCACAGCCGAACTGCCCGCCGCCGCGTGCGCCAGCAGCCGCACCCGGTGGGTGCGCCGCGGCCAGTCCTCGCCGGTGGCCCGCAGCAGATCGCGGATGCCCTGCCAGCGGCCGATGACGATGTCGTGCCGAGCCTCGGTGAGCGGCCGGTCCCCGAAGTCCGGGTCGAAGTCGGGCGCGCTCTGTCTGCCCGGGAGCCGGCCCCGGGGGGCCCGGTGACGTTGTTCCGCCATGGCTGCCCTCCCCCGTCCCGTCGCTCAGAAGTCCGTCGCCAGCGCCCCGCCGGCCTCCGCGGGCCGGTCCGCGCCGGAGTCCGCGTACGGCACGTCGTCGTCCGGGGCGCGTGCCGCGTCCAGTCGCGCGGGACGGTAGTACGAGCTGCCCTGGCGCCAGTACCAGACCATCGGCACCAGGCCCGCGGCCAGACCGCCGACCCCGATCGTGATCGCCGTGGTGGTCAGCTCGCTCAGCGACTCGTAGAACATCCAGAACATGAAGAGCGCGCCGAGGAGCGGCCAGAGACCGGCGAGCACGAAGTCCCGTACCGAGCGCAGCAGCACCTTGCGGTAGGCGACGACGGCCGCGATGCCCGCAAGACCGTAGTAGACGCAGATCTGGAGGGAGATCGCGGTGACGGCAGCGGAGATGATCTCGGTGACCGAGCCGAGCGCGGTGGCCGCCGCGAGCATCCCGAGGGCGACGGCACCGACCACGGTGATCGCCACCCAGGGGGTGTTCCAGGTGCGGTGCACCCTGCCGAGCACCCGGGGCATCGTACGGTCGCGGCCCATCGCGAACAGGGAGCGGGTGACCTGGATGAGGGTGGTCTCCAGGGTCGCGACGGTGGACATCATCACCGCCACGATCAGCAGTTTGCCGCCGATCCCGGGCCAGATCTCCTCGCCCAGCACCCCCAGCACATTGGCGCTGCCGCCCTGGATCTGTTCGGCGGAGAGGATCACGTTCACGGAGATGGTGAACGCCTCGAAGATCAGGAAGACGATGCCCATCCCGATGAGCGCGGCGAGCCCGGCGGTCCTGCGGCTGTCGCGGGTCTCCTCGCTGAGATTGCTGGTGACGTCCCAGCCCCAGTAGTAGAACGCGGCGACCAGCGCGCCGGAGGCGAAGCCCGACGGCCCCTCGAAGTGCTGGAACCCCAGCCAGGACCAGTCGAAGGCGTGGACGGAGCCGTTGTGGGCGACGGCCGCCCCGATGAAGACCAGCAGTACGGTCAACTCCACGCCGGTGAGCAGGAGTTGCGCCCGTACGGTGAGCCGGGCGCCGCCCAGCACCACCAGCAGCATGAGCAGGAACCAGCCCGCTCCGACCAGCAGCGCGAGCCCGGTGTCATCGGCGAGGGCGGGGTCGAAGACCGCGAGCGTCATGGCACCGGCGGGCAGCGAGCCGGCCACCATGAAGATCGTCGCGGAGACCACCAGCGCCCAGCCGGAGAGAAAGCCGAGGGCGGGGTGGAGCGTACGGCCCACCCAGGAGTAGGCGGCGCCCGCGTTGGCGTCGAGCCGGCCGAGTCTGCTGTAGGCGAGGACGATGCCGAGCATGGGTATCGCGCAGTAGAGCAGGGCCGCCGGACTGGCGAGACCGACCGCGCCGACGAGTACGGCGGTGGTGGCGGTGAGTGAGTAGGCGGGCGCGCTGCCCGCGACCGCCATGACCACGGTGTCGAACGTGCCGAGGACATTGGGCTGGAGCCCTCTGCCGGGGTTGTTGCGCATGGCGTTCACTGCTTCCCGGAGGGTGTCGTACCGCGCCGGGAGCACCCTGTGGCCCGCGCCGAAGTCCTGCGCCGATGCCCTTTGGTGGCACGACATGTGTCGACATATCAGAAACAGACTCCCCGTCCGGAGACATGTCCGGAGAGATGTCTCTGTAAAGGAAGATCGAGCGCATCGTAGTCGCCGGTGTGCGGCGCGATGCCACGGTTGCGTTGCGGAGTTGTTTCGGTAGGGGAAGCGGGGGTGTCGCGCTTACTCTCGATGTATGGCTTCTGTGGCTTCTGAGGTATCGGGCGAGGGGTCCGTACGGGTCGACAGTTGGATCTGGTCCGTACGGCTCACCAAGACGCGCTCCCAGGCGGCCTCCGCCTGCCGGGCGGGCCATGTGCGGGTCAACGGAGAACGGGTCAAGCCCGCGCACACCGTCAAGGCGGGCGACGAGATCCGGCTGCGGCACGCCGGGCGCGAGCGGATCGTGGTGGTGGCGCGGACCGTGCGGAAGCGGGTGGGCGCCCCGGTGGCGGTGGAGTGCTACGTGGACAACAGTCCGCCGCCCCCGCCGCGCGAGTTGACGGTGCCCGTGGCCCTGCGCGACCGGGGCGCGGGCCGGCCCACCAAGCGTGACCGCAGGGATCTGGACCGGCTGCACGGGCACTGAGCGGGACCGGTCGCACGGGCAGGGGCCGGACCGGCCGCACGGGCACGGAGCGGCGCACCGGCCCCGGTGGCGCACCGGCCCCGCAGGCACCTCCGGTCCCGGGGGCGCGCGGGGGCCGGAGGGCGCGAAGGGGGGAGGCGCTCGGGGCGGGAGGCGCGCGGGGCGGGAGGCGCGCGGGGCGCGGGGGCGCGTGAGCCGTGGGTACGTCCGCGCTGCGGGGCGCCCGGCTTCCGGAGGCGTTCGGGCCCCGGATGAATTCTTGGGGGCGCCGTTCCCCTAACGCCCCTTGTCCCCAAGGCTGTTGTGGAATTCGTCCAACACCCGGAGCCCACTCCGCTGAGTCATCACCGTTGCACGGAAAGTAAAATCCGTACTTCAGGGAAGGTCCTTCCCATGAACCTCGACGGTGAGCAGCTCGACCAGTACGACCATCGCAACCGGCGCGACCAGCACCTGACGTTCCGGCTGCCCAGTCACCCGCGCAGTGTGGGCCGCGCACGCGAGGCTCTGCACGCGCATTTCGCACTGCCGGAGGAGCTCGCCGCGACTGCCGCCCTTCTTTTGTCGGAACTCGTCACCAACGCGCTGCGCCACGGCAGCCCGCCCGGCCGGCAGGTCGCCATCACCCTGCACCGCGGGGACGGGCTGCTCAGAGTGGAGGTCGAGGACGCGGGGGATCTGCTGCCCCGGCCGCGCGATCCGGGGCTGGAGGACGAGTGCGGGCGGGGGCTCGCGCTGGTCGCCGCGCTCGCCGACGACTGGGGGGTGGCGCCCCGGCGGGGGCCGGGCAAGCGGGTGTGGCTGACGCTCAAGGTGCCCGATCGCTGAGTGCCGTCCGAGACTGCCGTCCGAACCGCCGTCCGAGACCGGGGAGAGGCGAGGGCGCGCGCCGCCGTCTTCGTGGGCGGGTGCCGGCGTCTTCTTGCGCGGGTGGGGTCCGGGGCCGCGGGGGTGCCGGGGGTCTGGTCAGCCCTGATACCCCTCGACCTCACCCGGCGGACGGACCGCCGCCTCGTCCGGGTTCTCGCCGAACTCCGATTTCGCACGGCGCTGGCGGAGCAGATCCCAGCACTGGTCGAGCTGTACCTCCACGGCGCGCAGCCGTTCCTGTTCCGTGTCCCCGAGCCCGAGATTCCGCGACGAGCGGTTGCGCAGGGCGCGTTCCTCGGCGACGAGGGCGCCGATGGTGTCGAGGATCTCGTCGTTCCTGCCGACGGCGTTCATGGATCGATCCTCCCGCCGTACCCGCCCCCGCGCACCTTCACCGCCCCGTGCCCCCTGGTACGCGTCCGTGCGCATACGCGGACGCGCGTACGGAGACAGCAGCCGGGGCCACTGTTCCCGTACGCGCGTACGGTGGTTCACGAAGGGGTGGTCGACGCCTGGCCGGCGTCTGTCGTTCGGTCAGGTCCTGTCGCGTCCGGTCAGGCCCTGTTGCCGGATCCGCTCGCTCCGCCGGATCCGCCGCCGGCACCGCCCGCCCCCGCTCCTGATCCGAAGGGGCCGCGGTCCGTGGCCAGCGCCCAGATGATCCAGGCGGCCAGCGCCATTCCCACCACCGCCCAGACGGGCTGGTACGGCAGATACATGAACTGCGCCACGAGGATCAGCGAGGCGACCGCTATACCGAGGTACCGCGCCGGCCGGACGCGCATCAGAATCGCGATCCCCGCCAGGGCGACCAGGATGCCGAGGGCCACGTGCAGCCACCCCCACGCACTGAGGTCGAACGTGTAGGCGTAGCCGGTGACGCTGTTGAGGATCCGGTCCCTTCTGATCTCGGCCACCCCTTGGAGAATGGCCGTCGCGCCCATGACCACCATGAGCACACCGGCGAAGAAACTGCCGCCGACGGCCCAGGCGGCCTTTCTCTCCGTATGCGCGCCGGTGCCGGCGCCGTAGCCGGTGCCGGTCCCCGTGCCCATTCCTGTGCCTGCGCCTGTGCCCATGCCCGTGGAGGGGGGCCTCTGTGCTGTGTTCTGGCTCATAACCCCATGGTGCTCCAAATGGAGCAAAAGGGACATTTGGCCAGGGGTGATCGGTATAAAGATTCAGTAAAGTCCGGACGGCGGGGAAAGCGGCGGGGGAAGCGGTGGTGAAAGCGGCAGGGAGAGGGGCGGGGGAAGCGGCGGGGAAGGCGGGGCGGGAAGTGGCGCGGAAAGTCCGGCGAGGAAGCCGCGCAGGGCGGCGTTGAACCGCTCCGGCCTCTCCAGGTTGGGCAGATGGGCCGCCGACTCGATGACGGCGAGCGTCGCGCCGGGGATCGCCGCGCGCATCGCCTCCGCGTCCCCCACGGGGGTGAAGGCGTCGTCCCGCCCGACCACCACCAGCGTGGGCGCGGTGACGCGGGTGAGCAGGTCCCGGTAGTCCGGGCGTTCGGCGCGTCCGCGCAGCGCGGCGGCGGCGCCCTCCGGAGGGGCCGCGCACATCATGCGGTGCACCTGGCTCGCGGCCTCGGTGTTGTACGGGGCGACCATCTTGTCCAGCACCTCGTCCGCGTACCCGCGCATGCCGTCCCGCAGCAGCCGGTCGGCGAGCGCGTTCCGCCACCGTCTGCCCTCCGGCGTCTCCGCGGCGGGCGAGGTGTCGGCGAGGACGAGACCGGCGACGCGCTCGGGGAAGCGGGCGTAGCACTCCATGGCGATCTGACCGCCCATGGAGAGACCGGCGAGCACGAAGCGGCCGACGCCCAGATGGTCGAGGAGGGCGGCGAGGTCGTCGGCGAAGGTGCCCAGGAGGGTCAGGTCGCCCCCGCCGGGCGGTACGGGCGAGGCGCCGTACCCGCGCAGATCGGGAGCGATCACCCGGTGCGCGGGCGAGAACGCGGCGAGCTGCGGGGCCCACATCGTGCGGTCGAAGGGATGGCCGTGGACCAGGACGAGTGTGGGCCCCGGCCCCTCGCCGCCTGTGTCGTCATAGCCGGTGGTGCGGGTGCCGAGCAGTACGGAAGGCATGGTCAGGAGCGTAGGCAGGCCCCTGTGCTCGGTGCAATAGAATCATTTGCTCTCGGTGCAATAGCAATACGCCTCTCGGTGCCATACGCCCCGGGCGGGGAGAGGACCGGCATGGCGGACTATCTCGGACTGGCCGACGCGCTCGCGGCGGAGATCGCGGCCGGACGGCTGCGCCCCGGCGACCGGCTGCCCACCCAGCGCGCCTACGCGCGCCGCCACCGGATCGCGGACTCCACGGCGATCCGGGTGTACGGCGAACTGGTGCGCCGGGGGCTGGTGGTGGGTGAGGTGGGGCGTGGCACCTTCGTCCGGGCGGCGCCGCCCGGACCCGGGCCGGCCCTGGTCGAGCCCGCCGGGCGCGTTCCGGTCGGTCTTGAGCTGAACTACCCCGTCACGGAAGGCCAGTCCGCGCTCCAGGCGCGCGGGCTCGCCGCCCTCGTACGGCCCGATGTGCTGGGCGGGGCGACGGGGCCCGCGGCGGCGGCCGGCACCCCCGAGGCGCGCGAGGCCGCCGCCACGCTGCTGGCCAGGGGCGGCTGGCGGCCCGCGCCCGGACGGATCCTGTTCGCGGGCAACGGACGGCAGGCCATCGCCGCCGCCATCTCCTCGCTGGTCCCGGCCGGGGGCCGGCTGGGCGTGGAGGAACTGACGTATCCCCTGGTCAAGGCGGTCGCGGAACGGCTCGGGGTACGTCTGGTGCCGATCGCCGTGGACGACGAGGGCATCAGGCCCGACGCCCTCGCGGTCGCGCACCGCGCCGCGCCGCTCGCGGCCGTGTACGTACAGCCGACCCTGCACAACCCGCTGACGGTGACGGCGGGCGAGGAGCGCAGGATCCGTCTCGCGGCGGTGCTCGGGGACCGGGGGCCGACCGCGATCGAGGACACCACCTGGGCCTTTCTCGCACCGGACGCCCCGCCGCCGCTCGCGGCCTACGCGCCCGGCCGTACGGTGCTCGTCGACAGCCTGTCGAAACGCCTCGCGCCCGGGATCACCGTGGGATATCTGGTGCTGCCGGAGGCCGGTCCGCAGGGTTACGGCGAGCGGCTCGCGCGGGCGCTGCGCTCGGGCGCCTGGACCGCCGCCGCCTTCCCGCTCGCCGCGGCCACCCGCTGGACCACCGACGGAACCGTACGGGCGGTCGTCGCCGCCAAGCGCGCCGACGCCGCCGTCAGACACCGCCTGGTGCGCGAACGGCTGGCCGGCCTCGCCGTCCGTACCGATCCGCGCGCCTACTACTGCTGGTGGGAGCTGCCCGCTCCCTGGCGTGCCGAGACCTTCGTCGCCGCCGCGGCGGCCCGGGGCATCGCCGTCACCCCGGGCTCCGCCTTCGCCGTCGCCGGCCGCGCCGCGCCGGACGCGGTCAGGATCGGTCTGGCGTCCCCGCCGCCACCGGTACTGGAGTACGCCCTGGGGGAGCTGGCGGCGCTCGCCGTCGCCGGCCCATGAGCCAGGCGACCGCGGCGAGGGCGAGCCCGGCGCCGAGGACCCACCAGGCCGTCGTACGGAGGGAGGCGGTCAGCGCGTCGAAGATGGCCGCCGCCGCCGAACGGTCACCGTTGTCCGGCAGATTCTCCAGGGTGGTCGCCCGGGTCACCGCCACCACGACGGCCAGCGCCACGGCGCCCGCCGCGAAGGACAGGCCGAGGCCGATCAGCGCCCGGCGTCTGCGCCCGGCGAGCAGCAGAGCCGCCGCGGCGAGCGCGACCGTCGCCATGGCCGGGCGGAGACCGGCCGTTCTGAGCGCCTGGGCGACATCGCGCCAGACGCCGAGCCCATTGGCCTTCAGGACGGTGATCTCGTTGTGCCGTACGGGGATCCGGTCGGCGTACGGCACCCGGTCGGCCATCAACTGCCGCTTCACCTGTTCGGTGACCGGCGCCAGATCGATGGCGACGGCGTCCCCGCCGCCGCTGGCCAGGACCTGTTGCGCGGTGGTGTGCGCGGCACCGGCCGCCGTCGTCCACGCGTTCTTGAAGGCCTCGGAGGTGGAGAACGACAGCACGGCCTCGTGCAGCAGTTCGCGCACACCCGCCTGGAGCGGGCCCACGTCGATCTGGGTCATGACCTGGTCGGTCACCCGGTCGGCTACGGCTCCCTGCACGGCCGGGTCGGAGGCGAGCGGCGCCATCGTCGAGACGAAGCGGCCCGTGTCGCCGATCTCCAGATCGGCCCAGGCCGCGATCGCGCTCAGCGGCGTGAGCACCGCGAGCAGGACGATCAGCGCCGTGGAGAGATAGCTCCGCACTCCTCAAGGGAACGCGGTACGGGCGCGGTGCGCGAGCGGTGCGCCGCCGACCCGGTGAGCGCAGGGTTTGACGGCTACGGCGGCCGGGTGTGCCCTGGAGGAGCGGGGGGTGTCGCGGAACGGGGGCGCGGCGGCGGTACGGCGGGGGTGTCGCGGAACGGGGGTACGGCGGGGGTTTCAGCGGGGGTTCGAGGGAAGGAGCGCCCCACCATGTCCACTCAGGCACCGACGCGGCCCCGGACGCGGCCGACGCGGCCCCGCATGTCCCCCCTGGAGCGGTTCCATCTCTCTCCGCTGATCCTGGGGATACCTCTGGTCGTGGGCATCGTCTACGGCGCGTACGCGTCCTATATCGCGCGCTCCGGCGGACCGGCCACCTACGGACAGCTCGCCCTGGCGCTGATCTCCGGGGCGCTCCTCGCCCTTCTGCTCTTCGGGCTCCTCCGCGTGCAGCACGCCCTGATGCGGGAGGTCCGCGCCGCGGCCTGGGGTGTGCTGGTCGGCGGGGCGATGGGCTTCCTGTACAGCCTGACCGGGCACAGCGTGCTGCTGTCAGCGGGGATCGGGCTCGCGATCGCCGTGGGTACGGTCATCATCACGTTCTACGCGTTCTACATGCACGAACCCTGAGCGAGGCCCGTCCTTCCGGGCGGATTCCCGGGGGACGGCTCCGGCGGGTTCCCGGGGGACGGCCGTCCTTCCCGGTGGGCCAGGGCCGCGTCCGCGCCCAGCTCCTCCCCCCGTACGAATGCCTCGTCGAACGTCCGTGTGCCCAGGGCGCCCCGTACCGCGGCCGTGATCCGGTCGACGTCACCGCGCTCGGCGGGCGGCAGAGGGGCGCCCGCGTCCCGCCGCGCCGCGGTCGCCGCGCCGAGCAGTACGGCCGCGCGTACGGGGTGCCCGGCCAGTGACTCCGCACCGGCCAGCCCCTCCACGGCGAGCGCCACCGCGCGCGGGTCGCCGACGGCGCGGGCGGCGGTGAGACCGTCCAGATGGAGGGCGCGCGCCGTCGCCGCGTCACCGCGCCGCTCGGCGACGAACCCCAGCTCGGCCAGGACGAGCGAGTTGCCCGCCGTGCTCGACACCTCCGCGTACCAGTCGCGGATCCGCAGCAGATACCGCTGGGCCGTGGCGAGATCGCCGGAGCGGCGGGCGCCCAGGGCGAGACCGAGTTCCGCGTGGATCTCACCGAACCGGTAGCCCTGCTCCGCGGCGCGCCGACGGGCGCTTTCGTGCAGGTCACGGGCGCCGTCCGGGTCATCGGTGAGCAGAGCGAGCCGGCCGAGTCCGGAGAGCCGTGAGGAGATCTCGGCGCCGAGACCCAGCTCCTCGGCGATCTCCAGCCCCTCGTGATGGATACGGGCGGCCTCCGCGTACGCCCCGTTGATCTCGGCGAGCGAGGCGAGGGGCGCGACGGACTGCAACTGGCCCCAGCGGTCGCCCAGTTCCCGGAAGAGCGCGGCGCTGCGTTCGCCGTCCCGGCGCAGGGCGGCGAGATCGCCCCGGAGCACGGCGTGCTGGGCGCGGCGGCCGAGCGAGGCGGCGATGCCCCAGTGGTCGCCGACGGCGCGAAAGGTGGCGAGGGCCTGTGCGGTCAGCTCCTCGGCGGCGGCGAGATCACCCGCGTTGAACAGGCCGTACGCGAGCAGCCATTGGGCGCGGGCGCGCCGGTCGGGGCGCTCGATGTCCTCGTACGTACGGGGGACGGGCAGGGGGGTGGGGTCACCGGCGAGGAGTGCGAATGCGGTGTGCAGGGCGCGCGCCTCCGCGTATGCCGCGGCTTCGGCGGCGGTGGTCGTGGCGGTGGCCGTGGTCGTGGCGTAGGCGGTGGTCGTGGCCGAGGTGGTGGTTGGTGGGGTGCCGGTGCCGGTACTGGTGCTGGTGCTGGGAGCGGTGGCGGGGGCCGCCGTGTTCAGCGCGGTCGTGAGCGAGCGGCGGGCCTCGCAGAGCCGGCCGGACAGCAGCCAGTACCAGGACAGCGCCGTGACCAGCCGCAGCGCCTCCTCGCCGCGGCCCAGCCGTACGGCCGTGGCGAGCGCCTCGCGCATGTTCCCGGTCTCGGCGTCCAGCCGGGGGATCCAGGTCCGCTGCCCGGGGCCGCGCAGCAGGGGCTCGGCGCGTTCGGCCAGTTCCAGGTAGTGGGCGAGATGGCGCTTGTGCGCGGCGGTGTCGTCGGCGGCCTCGCGCAGCCGCTCGCCGGCGTACGCGGCGACCGACTCCAGCAGCCGGTAGCGGGTGCCCGCCGGGCCGTCCGCCCCGACCACCAGGGAACGGTCGACCAGCCGGGCCAGCAGTTCGAGCACGTCCTCGCGCGCCACGCCCTCGCCCGCGCAGACCGCCTCGGCCGCCTCCAGGGCGCAGCCGTCGGAGTGGACGGCGAGGCGGCGCAGCACGACGCGTTCGGGCGTGGTCAGCAGCTCCCAGCTCCAGTCGATCACCGCGCGCAGGGTGCGCTGGCGCGCGGGGGCGCCGCGTTCACCCGCCGTCAGCACCCGGAAGCGGTCGTCGAGCCGCCGGTCGAGCCGTTCGGCAAGCTCCTGGACGCCGAGGGCGCGTACCCGCGTGGCGGCGAGTTCCAGGGCGAGCGGGATGCCGTCGAGCCGGCGGCAGACGGTGGCGACGGCGGCGCGGGCGGGGGCGTCGAGGACGAGGCCGGGGGCGGTGGCGAGCGCGCGTTCGGTGAAGAGCCGGGCCGCGTCGGCGGGCGGGAGCGGTTCGGCGGGGTGCAGCGCCTCGCCGGACAGCCCGAGCGGCTCCTGACTGGTGGTGAGGACGCGCAGACCGGGGGCGGCGTGCAGCAGGGCACCGGCGAGTCGGGCGACGGGCTCGACCAGATGCTCGCAGTTGTCGAGGACCAGCAGGGTCCGCCGGTCGCGCAGGGCGGCGGCGATCCGGCGGGTGGTGGAGTCCTGGGTGGGCCGCGCGCCGGCCGGGCCGGCCTGCCCCGTGCCGGGTGCCGGGAGGCCGGTCCCCGTGTCGTCCCGCAGACCGAGCGCGACGGCCACGGCGTCGACCGGGTCCGTGTGCCGTCCGGCCAGTTCGACCAGCCGTACGCCGTCGGGGAACGCGGCCGGGGAGTCCGCCGCGATACGGGCGGCGGCGGCCAGGGCGAGCCGGGTCTTGCCGACCCCGCCGGGCCCGGTGACGGTCACCAGCCGTGCGGTACGGAGCAGTCGGCCGATGGCGCGTACGGCCTCCTCACGGCCGATGAGCGGGGTGAGCGGGACGGGCAGATCCGGCGGGGCGGGCAGACCGGGAGGGCCCGGCGGGGCGGAGGGGTACAGGGATGACAGGGGCGTGGAGGGCGCGTGGCCCCCGAACGACGCGGTGAGCGCCGGATCCTGGCGCAGGATCGCCTCGTACAGCGCCGTCAGCGCGGGCCCGGGGTCCACCCCCAGCTCCCGCGCGAGCCGCTCCCGCAGCTCGTGGTACGAGGCCAGCGCCTCGCTCTGACGACCCGTCAGATACAGCGCCCGCATCTGGACGGCACGCAGCCGTTCACGGAGCGGATGACGGGCCACCAGCGCGGTCAGCTCTCCGGCCGGAAGGGCGTGTTCGCCCAGTTCGAGGCGGGTCTCGCCCTGCTCCTCCAGCGCGGTCAGCCGCAGCTCCGTCAGCCGCTCGGCCGCGGGACGTACGAATATCTCGTCCGCGAAGTCGGCGTACGCGGGCCCCCGCCACAGATCGAGCGCCTCGGCGAGCAGATCCGCGCGCGGGCGCGGCGCGCCGGTGGCTCCGGCGCGTACGAGCAGGGCCCCGAACCGGTCCGCGTCCACCTCGGCGTCCGTCAGATCGAGCAGATAGCCCCCGGGGCCGTGGACGATCCGGCGGCGGCCGAGCGCGCGCCGGAGCTGGGAGACCTTGGTCTGAAGGGCGTTGGCGGGCTTGGCGGGCGGGCGGGGGCCCCAGAGGTCGTCGATGAGCCGGTCCGCGGAGACCGGTCCGCCGTCGTGCGCCAGCAGGGCGGCGAGCAGTGCGCGGACCTTCGGTTCGGTGACGGCGACGGGTCCGTTCCCGTCCCGCACGGTCAGTGGACCGAGCACCCCGAATCGCATACGGGAACCGTACCCATCGCACGCGGCCGACCCGTCCCCGGCTGGTCCCCGGCCAGTCCTCGGCCGGTTCCGACCAGTCTCCTCGGCCGGTTGGCGGTGGCACCGTCAGGCGCCCGTCAGCGGACCGCCAGCCGCCCGCCAGCGGGCGGGCCCAGGGTTGCAGCCGGTGCGAAGACACCGCAGCGAACGCAGCGAACGCAGCGAACGAAAAGAAACAGGGACAGGACGACGACATGGGTACGTACACGGGCAGGAAGGCCGTCGTCATCGGCGGCAGCATGGGCATCGGACTGGCCATCGCCGAGCGGCTGGTGGCGGGCGGCGCCGAGGCGCTGGTGACCGGGCGTGACCCGGGGCATCTCAAGGAGGCGGCCGAGCGGCTGGGCCCGTCGGCGCGGGTGATCGGCTCCGACCTCGCGGATCCGAGCGCCGCCGCGGCCCTCGGGGAGACCGTCGAGGAGACGCTCGGCCAGGTCGACCTGCTCTTCGTCAACGCGGGCATCGCCCGGCTCGCGCCGGTCGAGATGGTCACGGAGGAGGAGTACGACCGGCTCTTCGCGGTGAACACCCGGGGCACCTTCTTCACCGTTCAGCGGCTGATCCCGCTGCTGCGCGAGGGCGGCGCGATCGTCTTCACCACCTCCGTCGCCGACACCATGGGCGTGCCGGGGATGGGGGTCTACGCGGCGACCAAGGCCGCCCTCTGGTCGTTCGCGCAGACGCTCGCCTCCGAGCTGGTCGGGCGCGGCATCAGGGTCAACGCGGTGGCGCCCGGCTACACCGACACGCCCGGCATCGGGGTCCAGGGCATCACCGACGAGGAGCGCGAGGAGTTCAAGCGGATCGGGGACGAGCAGACCCCGATGAGGCGCCACGCCTCGCCCGACGAAGTGGCGCGCGCCGCCGTGTTCCTGGCGGTCGACGCGACGTTCACGACGGGGGTGAAGCTCGCGGTGGACGGCGGACTGGGCGGTCATGTCGCCGTACCGCGGGACTGACCGGTCCCAGCGACTCCGTTTCGGCCGCGCGGCCCGCCAGATCAGATCTGGCGGGCCGCGCGGCCGTGTCTCGCGCCTGAGGTGTGAGACGTACGGCGGACAGTGGCAGTGGCCAGTGCCAGTGCCAGTGCCAGTGGCGGTGGCAATGACAGGGGACAGGGCCTGGGCCCGGGAGGGAGGTGTCCCGTGCGGCAGTCGCGGCAGCGGCCGGTGCGGTTTCCGTACCGGCAGCGGAGCCCGGAGAGCCCTGAGAGCCCGGAGCGCGCGTCGAACTCGGAGCGCGCGCCGAGCGCGCAGGAGCGGCTGAGGGTGGCGGTGATCATCGGCAGCACGCGCGAGGGCCGGGTCGGTGACACGGTCGGCCGCTGGTTCATGGAGCGGGCGGCCCGGCACGAGGAGCTGGAGCTCTCGGTCGTCGATCTGATCGACTTCGATTTTCCCGCGCACTACCCGGACCGGCCGACCGCGCGGATGGCGGAGTTCACCACGGAGGTCGGCCGGGCGGACGCGTTCGTGGTGGTCACTCCCGAGTACAACCGCTCCTTCCCGGCCTCCCTGAAGCAGGCCATCGACTTCGCGTACGACGAGTGGCGGACCAAGCCGGTCGCGTTCGTGAGTTACGGCCACGGCTCGGGCGGGCTGTATGCCGTCGAGCAGTTGCGCTCGGTCTTCACCGAGCTGCACACCGTGACGCTGCGCAACGGCGTGAGCATCAATCTCTTCGAGGACTCCCTCGACGGCGCGGCCGAGAAGGGCGAGCCGGACGAGCGGGGCGAGCGGCGGGACCGGGCGGCGGGGCTGATGCTCGACCAGCTCGGCTGGTGGGGGCTGGCGCTGCGGGAGGCCCGCGCCCTGCGCCCGTACGTCTCCTAGCCCGTACGTCTCCCCTGGCGTCTGCCTGGCCGGTACGTCTCCACGACCGCCCGTACGTCTCCCCGACCGACCGACAGACAGACCTCCGACCGACAGACCTCCGACCGACAGAGCAGGACGACAAGGAACAGATGATGAGTACTGATCTCGCGATCGAGACCGCAGGGCTGGTGAAAGTCTTCGGTGAGAACCGCGCCGTGGACGGGGTCGATCTCGCCGTGCCGGCGGGCACGGTCTACGGGGTGCTGGGTCCGAACGGTGCGGGCAAGACGACCGTCGTGAGGATGCTGGCCACGCTGTTGCGGCCGGACGGCGGCGAGGCCCGTGTCTTCGGCAAGGACGTACGGAAGGACGCCGACGCGGTACGGAGCAGGGTCAGCCTCACCGGGCAGTACGCCTCGGTGGACGAGGACCTGACCGGCACCGAGAACCTGGTGCTGCTCGGACGGCTCCTGGGGCACTCGAAGGCGGCGGCGCGGGGGCGCGCCGGCCAGTTGCTGGAGGCGTTCGGGCTGGTGGAGGCGGCGGGGCGGCAGGTCAAGAACTACTCGGGGGGCATGCGGCGCCGGATCGACATCGCCGCGTCCATTCTGAACACGCCGGATCTGCTCTTCCTGGACGAGCCGACGACGGGGCTCGATCCGCGCAGCCGCAATCAGGTGTGGGACATCGTGCGGGCGGTGGTCGCCCAGGGCACGACGGTGATGCTGACGACGCAGTATCTGGACGAGGCGGACCAGTTGGCGTCCCGTATCGCGGTGATCGACCACGGCAAGGTGATCGCGGAGGGCACGAAGGGCGAGCTGAAGGCGTCCGTCGGCGCCGGATCCGTCCATCTGCGACTGCGGGACGCCGCGCAGCGGCCGGAGGCCGAGCGGGTGCTGGCACAGGCGCTCGGCACAGCCGTCCAACTGGACCCGGACCCCGTCGCCCTGACCGCCACGGTCGACGGCCGTGCCACCGAGCGCGGCGCGGCGGAGCAGGCCGGGCGTGCCCTGGCCGAGCTGGCGCGCTCCGGGATCACCGTGGACAACTTCTCGCTGGGCCAGCCCAGCCTGGACGAGGTGTTCCTCGCCCTGACCGACCGGAAGCAGCACGACCGGCGCGACCAGAAGCGCGACCAGCGTGACCAGGACCAGCGTGACCAGAAGGAGGGGGCGGCGGCATGAGCACCGTGGCCACGAAGTCCAAGAACACCGATCCGGCCGATCTCGATCCGGCGGCCCCCAGAGCGGAGGATCTCGCAGCCCTGCTGGTGAGCAAGGACCGCCCACCGCGGCCGACGGCGCTCTCCGCCTCGCTCACCTTCGGCTGGCGGGCCATGCTCAAGATCAAGCATGTGCCGGAGCAGCTCTTCGATGTCACCGCCTTCCCGATCATGATGGTGCTGATGTACGCGTATCTCTTCGGAGGGGCGCTGGCCGGTTCGGTCTCGGCGTACATCCAGTTCCTGCTGCCGGGCATTCTGGTGATGAGCGTCGTGATGATCACGATGTACACGGGTGTCGCGGTCAACACCGATATCGAGAAGGGCGTCTTCGACCGCTTCCGTACGCTCCCGATCTGGCGGCCCGCGCCGATGGTGGGCTATCTCCTCGGCGATGTGGTCCGCTATGTGATCGCCTCGCTGGTGATGCTGACGGTCGGCATGATCATCGGCTACCGCCCGGACGGCGGGGTGGTCGGTATCGCGCTGGGTCTGCTGGTGCTGCTGGCCTTCGCGTTCTCGTTCTCCTGGGTCTGGACGATGTTCGGTCTGATGCTGCGCAGCGAGAAGTCCGTGATGGGCGTCAGCATGATGGTGATCTTCCCGCTGACCTTCCTCAGCAATGTCTTCGTCGACCCGAAGACCATGCCGGGCTGGCTCCAGGCCTTTGTCAACAACAGCCCGGTCAGTCATGTGGCCACGGCGGTCAGGGGGCTGATGGAGGGCGACTGGCCGACGTCGGCGATCGCCTGGTCCCTGGGGTGGGCGGTGGGGCTGGTGGTGGTGTTCGGCTCGGTGACGATGCGGCTGTACAACCGTAAGTGAGCCCCGCTCCTCGTTCCCCCGCCCCCGCACCACCGCCTCCGCCCCCGCTCCTCGTTCCCTCGTCCGAACGGCCGTGCCGGCCCCCGTGTCCGTCCGGTTGCGGCACGGGGCCCGGGTCAGAGGTGCCAGGTGGGTCAGAGGTGCCAGGTGATGGGGGTGGGGGCGGTGGTGCGGGTGGGGTGGTAGGCGCAGGTGGAGCCGGTGGAGATCGTCGCCCGCAGATGGGCGGCGAGTTCCGGGTGGAGGGTGTCGAGTTTGCGCAGGGTGTCACGGATACGGGCGGTGACCGTCTTGCGGGCGCGCTCGGCCTCGTCGCCCAGGCGGCGGGTGCGGCCGCCGAGGCCGGCGGCCCGGCGCAGTTCGTCGAGGAGCGCCTGACGCTCCCGCTCGCCCCTGGCGGCGGCCGCTCCGTCTCCCCGGGCGCCCGCGCGGTCTATCTCGTCGTCCAACTGCTCAAGGCGCTGTCGGTACGCGGCCTTCGCGTGCTCGTCGAGCACCGGATCCCCGCCGAGGCGCCGTGTCTCCACGACCGCCCGGCCGGCCCCGGGGGCCAGTAGCTCCACGGCGGGCAGGTCAGTGCCCGGCCGGCCGAGCAGGATGTGCAGATCGCGCAGACCCTTGGCGTCCGCCACATGGATGCGCCGGCCCGCCAGGGCCAGCGCCCATACGGTGCCGTCCCGCCGGAACTCGCCCTGCCCGGCGGGTAGCCCCTGCCCGCCCAGCAGTCCCTGCCCCACGGGCGGCCGCTGTCCGGTCGGCGGTCCCTGCCCCACGTGCGGCACCTGTCCGGCGGATGGTCCCTGTACGGCGGGCGGCCTTTGCCCCACGGATAGCCCCTGCCCGACGGGCGGCCCCTGTCCGACGGGTGGCCCCTGTCCGGCCGGCAGCCCCTGTCCGACGGGCCATCCCTGCCCCACGTGCGGCCGCTGTCCGCCCAGCGGTCCCTGCCCCACGGGCGGCCCCTGCCCGGTCGGCATCTCCTGTCCGGCGGGTGGACGCTGCCCGGGGGGCGGGGCCGGGGCACCGTGGTCGGGCTCGGCGCTCGCGGGTGCCGGGCCGGTCCCCGGGCCACCGATCCCACGCCCGCCCGACGGGCCCGTCCCAACCACCCCGGCCACCCCGGCCACTCCAACCACCCCGGCCACTCCGGGCACCCCGCCCGCCCCGGCCACCTGGTCGGTCGGGCGCGGCTGCGGGCTCGGGCTCGGGTGGGGGCGCGGGCGCGGGCGTGTGGCCGGGTGGGCCGCCAGCCCCAGCGTCGCCGCGTCGCGGGCGACCCCGGCCTCCAGGGCCGCCGCCGACGCCGCGTCACCCTCCGCGCCCCGGCCCCGCAGCGCCTCCGCCAGGGCGGCCCGCGCACGCAGGGACCAGGGTCCGGCCCGGAGACGGTCCGCCGAAGCGCGGGCCGCGGTGAGCGCCTTCACCGCCTCCTCCCATCGCCCGCCCGCCAGGGCCAGCACACCGAGCCAGAGATCGACGGGGCCGCCGATGTCGCAGCCGTACAGCGAGACCACCCACTGGCCCGCGTACGGCGCCAGCGCCTCCTGCGCGTCGGCCACCAGGGCCGGATCGCCCGAGACGGCGGCCGTCTGGGCGCGGAAGCGCAGCCACAACGGCGTGTAGATCCGGGGAAAGCCGTCGGGACCGGCCTCCAGCTCACGCAGCAGCCGCAGCGCCTCCGCCGTCTCCCCGCGCTCCACCGCCGTGAGTCCCGCCAGCAGCCCGGGGAACGGATAACCCGCCTCGTCCAGCGTCCCGACCACCGCCGCCGCCTCGTCGAAACGCCCCCGCAGCAGCTTGAGCGCCCAGTCGAGATGGGGGGCGAGAAAACCGAAGGGCGCGTGCTCGTGCCGGATCTCCAGCGCCTGTGCGAGATGGTCCTCCGCCTCGTCGAAACGCCCGGTGAGCGCGGCGACCAGACTCTGGTCGATGGCCTTGCCGAACTGGAACCGGCGCAGCCCGGTCCGCTCCGACAGCGTGGTGAACGTGCGCAACTGGTCCAGATAGCGCGGATCCCCCAGCTCCAGCAGTGTCACCCAGCGCATCGCCGTCGCGTGCAGCTCCATGTCGAGATTGCGCGTACGACGCGCGACCGCGGCCATCTCGTCGGTGAGCGCGAGCCGTTCGTCCGAGGTGCCGAGCCCCCAGATCGTGCCGCGCCCAGAGGGCGAACGCGAGCGCGTCGTCGTCCTCGTCGTCCCGGGCCAGGGCCGTGGACCGTACGGCCAGCTCCTGCGCGAGCCGCTCGGGCGTCAGCTCCGCGGGATCCCCACCGCCGTCGATCAGCGCGCGATGGGCCTCCCCGAGCAGCTCGGCCGTCTGCCGCTCCCGCTCGGCGCCGACGTTCTGATGGAGCGTGATCGCCACCCGCGTCAGCAGCCCGGCGTCCGCCAGCGCCCGCGCCAACGCCGTCGCCCGCTCGAAATACCGCCAGGCCTCGTCCTCCTCCCCGCCGTGCCGCAGCTCGCCCCCCAGCTCCAGCGCGATCAGCACGGCGCGGCGCGGATCGCCCTCCCCCGACGTCTCCGCGATCTCCAGCGCCCGCCGGTAGTGGACGAGACTCTCCTCGCCCGCCAGCCTGCTGGAGGCGTCCCGCGCCGCCGCCAGCAGGAGATCGAGCCGGCGGCCCCGCTCCAGCGCGTCCCCCGCGAGATGGGCGTGGCGCGCCAGCTCGGCCGGGAACACCTTCTCGCCGAGCGCCGGACTGTCGTCCAGGGCCCGGACGACCGCGCTGTGGCGCCGCCGCGCGTCCGTCTCCTCCAGCGATTCGTACAGCGTCTCGCGGACGAGATCGTGCGCGAAGGCGAACCGCCCCGAGCGCCGCGCCACCACCAGACGGGCCGTCACCGCGCGCTCCAGCAGCCGGTCCACCTGCGGGACGGGCGCGGCCGTGGCCGCCGCGAGCACCTGCCGGTGGAACTCACGGCCCAGCACGGCCGCCGCCGTCAGCAACTCGCTCACCGGCTCGGGCAGCAGGGTGAGCCGCCGCCGCACCGCCTCCCTGACCCCGGGCGCGACCGCGCTCACCGCCCCTCCACCGTGCCAGAGACGGGCCGTCTGCTCGACGAAGAACGGATTGCCGCCCGTGCGCCGGTGCACCTCGTCCACCACGGCGGGCTCGGGCTCGCGCCCCGCCGTGTACGCCAGCAGCGCGCCCACCTCGTCCCGGTCGAGCCCGGTCAGCGTCACCGCGGCCGTCGCCCGCGCGACCAGCGGCAGGATCAGCCGCTGGAGCGGGTGGTCCACCGCCTCCACCTCGGCGTCGCGATAGGTGCCGACGAGCAGCAGCCGTTCGAACCAGGCGTGCTGCGCGGCGAATTCGAGAAGCCTGAGCGAGGCCGTGTCCGCCCAGTGCAGATCGTCCAGGACGACCACGACCGGCCGGTCCTGCGAGACGGTGACCAGCGCGGTGGTCACCGCGTCATACACCTGGAACGCCTCCTTGGCGTCGTCGTCCTCCCCCGGCGTCTCGCCGAGCAGCACCCCGAGCCGCCCGCCCGCCGCCTTCTCGGCCTCCGCCCACTCCTCCTCGCCGACCCCGCGCCGCAGTCCCCGCACGACCTGCACCCACGGCCAGTACCCGGGCGCGCTGTCCGAGTCCCAGCACGAGCCGCCGACGACCAGCGCCCCGCGCCGCCGTGCCTCCTGGGCCGCGTGGGTGACGAGCGTGGTCTTGCCGATCCCGGCCTCGCCCGTGACCAGCACGAGGCCCCCACGGCTGTCCGTCGCCCGGTCGATCTCCGCCCGGAGGACGCCTGCGGGGTGGTCACGCCCGATGAAGGCAGGGGTCATACCGAAACGATAGAAGGCACCACTGACAACGCCCCCGGGAATTACGGGGGCTGATGTCCGCGCCCGTCGGCCGGGAGGTTTTCTCCGGGCCCGCGGGCCGCGTCGTCCTAGCCGTCCTGGGTGAGCCGCGCGAGAAGCTGCTCGAACGGCACCACGCCGTCGGCCGCGTCGGCCGCGTCGGCCTCGTCCGTCCCGTCGGCCTCGTTTGCCCTGCCCGTCCTGTCGGTCCCGTCGACCTCGTCGGTCCCGTCGGCCTCGTCCGTTTCGTCGGTCCCGTCGGTCTCGTCGGTCCCACGGGTTTCGTCCGTCCTGTCCGTCCCCAGCAGCCGGGCGAACTCGCCGCCCGCCCGCCCGATCCGGGCCGGCAGCCCGCCCGCGTAGGTGTCGGCCCCCGTGCCCCAGTCGTCGGTCGCCGCGAAGACCGCCGTGGGCAGGGTCAGCGCGTGCAGATACGAGAACAGCGGGCGCAGCGCGTGTTCCACCACGAGCGAGTGCCGCGCCGTGCCGCCGGTCGCCGCGAGGAGTACGGGCGTTCCGCCGAGCGCGTCCGGTTCGACCAGATCGAAGAACGACTTGAACAGTCCGCTGTACGAGCCCGCGAAGACCGGAGTCACCACGATCAGACCGTCCGCCCCGGTCACCCGGCCCAGCGCCGCGCTCAGCGCGGGCGCCGGGAAACCGGTGACCAGGTTCTTCGCGATGTCGACGGCCAGGTCGCGCAGTTCCACGAACTCGATCTCCACCTTGCGGTCGGCGGCGGCCAGTTCGCGTACGGTCGCCTCCGCCAGCCGGTCGGCAAGCAGCCGCGTGGACGACGGCTTGCTCAGCCCGGCCGAGACGGCGACGAGCTTCAGCGCTCCCATGGTCAGACCTCCTCGGCAGTGCGATCGGTGCGGGCGGCGACCGCCGGGTGGAGGGGCCCGTCCGGGACCCCGGCCGCCCGCAGGTTCGCGAACTCCTTGCGCAGGACGGGCACGACCTCCTCGCCCAGCAGGTCGAGCTGTTCCAGCACGGTCTTCAGCGGCAGACCCGCGTGGTCCATCAGGAACAACTGGCGCTGGTAGTCACCGAAGGACTCACGGAAGGTCAGCGTCTTCTCGATGACCTCCTGCGGGCTGCCGACGACGAGCGGGGTCTGCTCGGTGAACTCCTCCAGCGAGGGCCCGTGGCCGTACACCGGCGCGTTGTCGAAGTACGGGCGGAACTCCCGCACCGCGTCCTGCGAGTTCTTCCGGATGAACGCCTGGCCGCCGAGGCCGACGATGGCCTGCTCCGGGGTGCCGTGGCCGTAGTGGGCGTAGCGCTTCCGGTAGAGCCGGATCAGCTTCTGGAAGTGCTCCTTGGGCCAGAAGAGGTTGTTCGCGAAGAAGCCGTCTCCGTAGTAGGCGGCCTGCTCGGCGATCTCGGGGGAGCGGATGGAGCCGTGCCAGACGAACGGCGGGGTGCCGTCCAGCGGCCGGGGGGTCGAGGTGAAGCCCTGGAGGGGCGTACGGAACTTGCCCTCCCAGTCCACGACGTCCTCGCGCCACAGCCGGTGCAGCAGCGCGTACTTCTCGATCGCGAGCGGGATGCCCTGGCGGATGTCCTCACCGAACCACGGGTAGACCGGGCCGGTGTTCCCGCGCCCCATCATCAGGTCGACGCGCCCGTCGGCCAGGTGCTGGAGCATCGCGAAGTCCTCAGCGATCTTCACCGGGTCGTTGGTGGTGATCAGCGTGGTGGAGGTGGAGAGGATCAGCCGCTCCGTGGTGGCGGCGATATGGCCGAGCATCGTCGTGGGCGAGGAGGGGACGAACGGCGGGTTGTGGTGCTCGCCCGTGGCGAAGACGTCGAGGCCGACCTCCTCGGCCTTCCGCGCGATGGCGACCATCGCCTTGATCCGCTCGTGCTCGGTCGGCGTACGACCCGTCGTCGGGTCGGCCGTGACATCGCCGACGGTGAAGATCCCGAACTGCATCGCGCTCACCTCTCGAAGGACAGATTGGTTGAATCTTAAACTGTCACTTCTAACGGTGCCACCCCGCCCCCTATTCCAGGAGATTCCAGGAGGGGCTTCCATGGGTTGGTTCCGGAGGGGATCCCACCGGAGGGGATTCCACAGGGCCATGGCCCCGGGCGCGGTCCAGGATGCGATCCTGGGTGTGACTCGGCGGGAGGCCTGGGATGAGCGACGGCGGCGGCGATCGCGAGGGCAGCGACAGCGAGAGCTGGAAGGAGCGCGGAGTGGCCCTCCGCGTCTTCTTCTACATCTTCGGGACGCACCTCTTCGCGGGGTTCATCTGGCTGCTTTTCTACGTCGGCGAGCACGCCCCGAAATGAGGTCGCTCAGGGCGCTCAGTCGCTGGTGACGGCCCTGGGGCGGATCCTGGAGTGAACCCCCCTGCCGGCGCCGGCCGTGTGGACCCCGCTCGCCGCGTGAAGGACCCTGCTCGCCCCGCTCGCCCTGTTCCGGGGGTGCTTCGCCACCGCTGACGGCATCGGCGTCAGCCTCGGTGTCGGCGCCAGTCCCGGTGCCGGTGCCTGTGTCGGGGGCGGTGCCGGTGCGGGCGCCGGGGGCCGGGCGGTTCTGGGGATTCCAGAGGGACCGGGCGAAGGAGTATGCGGCGATACGGTCCCGGTGCTGTCCGTTGAGCAGATGGATCACCGCGAATCCCACCGCGATCAGGCCCAGGATCACTACCACGCTGATCCAGTTGCTCATGACGCGCTCGCCTCCTTCCATCCAACGTACTCCCGGGAAGGTGCCCCAGCCGTTCGGAGAGGCTTGGTATGCTCACGTACGGTGATTAGGTTAGGCTCACCTAAGTATCGGGCCGAATCGGGGGTACTCGGCCGTTCCGACCTTTTGGGGGGACCATGCCGATATCGGATCACGCGACGACATCGGACACCGCGACGACGAACACCGCCATGGCCACGGTCCCGTGCGTACTGCCGCGCGACACCGGCGGCTCGGGCGGCATTGGCGGCTCCGGCGGCTGCGGCGGCCCGACCGTGCGGCCTCCGTCGCGCGTGACCTGACGGATCCTCCCGGGTCCCGACGGGTCCGGAGGCGGGCGTGAGCCGTTTGGCGGACGTCCGCTCCACCCGGAGCATTCGGTCTGATCCGTTCCGTTCCGCCCTGTCCCTCCCGGCCTCACCGCCCCCCACCCCGAGGTAGAGCCCGCCGTGTCCCACCCGTTCCCGCCCTCCGCCGCGCCCCGGTCCATCCGTCCGGTCGACGTCGGCGTCACCCGGTTCGGTGAACCGGCCGGACGGATCGCACCACCTGACGGAGTGAAGGTCGTACGCGAACCGGGCCGGTTCCCCGTCGCGGAACGCGGTCGGTACGGGGCCGGGGCGACGGGCGCCCGGACGTCATGCGGGGTGTACGTGGCGTACGGGGCGTACGGGGCTTACGGGGCCAACGGGGAACTGCTCGCGGGGCACGCGTTGCCCGGCTGTCCCGTCGCCGGGCGCCTGTGACCCGCTGATCCGCCTCGTCTCTTCTCCCTCCCCCTTGCCTCCTCTTCCCTTGCCTCCTCTTCTCCCCTTCCTCTTCTCCCTCTTCTTTCTCTCCCCCTTCTTTGCCGAGACTCCGGAGCCGTGTCATGACCGTGCCCCGCATCACCTGGCGCAGCGATGGGCGCCCCGCCGAGAACCCGACCGCCGAGACCGCCGAGAACCCGACCACCGGGACCTCCGGAACCGGTGACAGAGGTGACAGAGATGACAGAGCCGCGGACGCGGGCGCCATCCTGGGCCGCCAGCGCGCCAGGGAATCGTCCGCCCGCACCTACGCCCGTTCGTTCCCGATCGTCCCCGTCCGCGCCAAGGGCATGACGATCGAGGGGACGGACGGCCGCCGCTATCTCGACTGTCTCTCCGGCGCCGGGTCGCTCGCGCTCGGCCACAACCATCCCGTCGTCCTGGAAGCCATCCGCCGCACACTCGACAGCGGGGCGCCGCTGCATGTCCTCGACCTGGCGACGCCGGAGAAGGACGACTTCACCGACGTACTGTTCGCCACCCTGCCGCCGGCCTTCGCCGACCGCGCGCGCATCCACTTCTGCGGACCGGCGGGCACGGATGCGGTGGAGGCGGCGCTGAAACTGATGCAGACGGCGACCGGGCGGAGCGGGGTGCTCGCGTTCACCGGCGCGTACCACGGGATGACGGCCGGGGCGCTGGCGGCGACCGGCAGTGTCGCGGTCAAGGAGCGGGTCGCGGGCGGCGGGGCGGAGGTGACGCGGCTGCCGTATCCGTACGCGTACCGCTGCCCGTTCGGGGTCGGCGGCGAGCGCGGCGCCGAACTGTCCGCGACCTATACGGAACGGCTGCTCGACGACCCGGCGGGCGGGGTCGTGCCGCCCGCCGCGATGATCCTCGAAGCGGTCCAGGGCGAGGGCGGCGCGGTGCCCGCGCCGGACGGCTGGCTGCGGGAGATGCGGCGGATCACGTCCGAGCGGGAGATCCCGCTGATCGTGGACGAGGTGCAGACGGGGGTCGGCCGCACCGGGGCGTTCTGGGCGGTCGAGCACAGCGGGATCGTGCCGGACGCGATGGTTCTGTCGAAGGCGATCGGCGGGGGCCTGCCGCTGGCGGTGATCGTGTACGACGAGAAGTACGACGGCTGGCTGCCCGGCGCCCACACCGGGACGTTCCGGGGGAACACGCTGGCGATGGCCACGGGCGCGGCGACACTGCGGTACGTGGCACGGGAGGGCCTGGTCGGGCGCGCCGCGACGGTGGGTTCGCGGATGCGGGACCGGCTGGAGGGGTTGCGCTCCGAGCTGCCGGTGATCGGTGACGTCCGGGGACGGGGGCTGATGATCGGCGTCGAACTGGTCGACCCCGAGGGGCCGGTGGACTCCTGCGGGGCGCGTCCGGTCGCCCCGGAACTGGCGGAACGGGTGCGGGCCGCGTGCCTCGACCGTGGCCTGATCGTCGAACTGGGCGGACGGTTCGACGCGACGGTGCGGCTGCTGCCGCCGCTCGTGATCACGGACGAGCAGACGGAGGCGGTGCTCGACCGGCTGACGGACGCGCTGGTGGCCGTGTCTGCGTCAGAGTCGGCGCAGCGAGGAGGTCGGCGTTCATGACAACGGATGCGGGGTGGCTGGACGTGGCGGAGCCGGAGACGGTTGCGGGAGCGGCGGCGGGGGAGGGACGGCTCGGGGCGGACCCGGGGCCGGTGCCCGCGCCTGGGCCGGGTGCGGGGTTCGTGCCGGGGCTGGGGGCGGTGGACGACTTCGTCCACGCCTTGACGCGGCCTGCCCAGGCCGGTGATACGGCCCTGTCGGGCGGTGTCGGCGGCGCCGAGGCGTTGGGGCCGTTGGTGGAGACGGTGCTGAACGCCCTTGCGGAGGGCGCGCGTCGGCGGAGCGGGCCGATCGCCTCCGGGCGGCCGGGCGAGGTCGCGGCGGCGGTGGCGGAGGTGTTCGGAGGGGGTGTGCCGGTTGTCCCCCGCCCCGCCCCTTCGGCCGGGAACGGTGGGCCTTCGGCCGGGAACGGTGGGCCGTCGGCCGGGAACGGCGGGCCGCTTCTGCCCGGCGTCGGGGCGCAGGCGACGGGTGGCGTCGGGGCGGAGACGGCGGGGGCCGCCGGTGCGACCGGGGACGGGTCCGTGCTCGCGCGGTTCGTCGCGTTACTCGCAGAAGGGAGCGCCGATCCCGCCGATCCCGCCTGCGCCGCCCATCTGCACTGCCCGCCGCTGGCCGTCGCCGTCGCCGCCGACCTCGCCGTCTCCGCGCTCAACCCCTCCCAGGACTCCTGGGACCAGGCGCCCGCCGCGACCGCGCTGGAGACCCTGCTGCTCAAGGAGCTGGCGCGACTCGTCGGCTACGAACCGGACCTGGCCGCCGGTGTGCTCACCTCCGGCGGTACGGAGTCCAATCTGATGGGGCTGATGCTCGCCCGGGACCGGATCCTCGGCGCCGCCACCGGACGCCAGGTGGAACTGACCGGCCTGGCGGGAGCGGGAGCGGCCACCGAACCGGCTACGGCTACCGGACCGGCTACAGCTACGGCTACCGAACCGGCCACGGCTACCGGACCGGCTACAGCTACGGCTACCGAACCGGCCATCGCCACCGGACCGGCCACGGCCACCGGACCGGACGCCGCCACTGGCACCCCCGCCGCGCTCCGGCCCCGTATCCTCGCCTCCGCCGCCGCGCACTTCTCCGTGCAGCGCGCCGCCGCCCTGCTCGGCCTCGGTGAGGACGCCGTACTCCCCGTCCCCGTCGACCGCCAACTCCGCATGGACGTGGACGCGTTGGCCGCCGCACTCCACGGCTGCGCCGCACGCGGCGAACTGCCGGTCGCGATCGTGGCGACCGCCGGGACCACCGACACCGGCGCCGTGGACCCGCTCCGCGCCTGCGCCGCGCTCGCCGCCGAGCACGGCGCGTGGCTGCACGTGGACGCCGCGTACGGCGGCGGCGCGCTCCTCTCCGACCGGCTCGCGCCCCTGCTGGACGGTCTCGGCCTCGCCGACTCCGTCTCGCTCGACTGGCACAAACTCGGCTGGCAGCCGGCCGCCGCCGGGGTCTTCCTGGTACGGAGGTCCGAGACATACGCCTCGCTCGCGCGCCGGGCCGTCTATCTCAACCCGGCCGACGACGAGGAGGCCGGTTATCCGAGCCTGCTCGGACTCTCCCTGCGCACGACCCGCCGCGCCGACGCGTTCAAGATCGCGGTGACGCTGCGGACACTGGGCAGGGAAGGGCTCGGCTGGCTCGTCGACGCCTGCCACGACCTGGCGGTGGCGGGGGCCGGGGCCGTACGGGCGCATCCCCGGCTCGATCTGCACGCCGAACCGGTCCTGACGGCCCTCCTGTTCCGCTATGTGCCCGCCCCGCGCACTGACGCGCCCCGCCCCGGCGAGACTGCCGCCGACAAGGCCGCCGCAGAACGCGCCGACGAGATCAACGCCGCGCTGCGCCGTCGGCTGCTGCGCGAGGGCCGGGCCGTCGTCGGCCGTACCGAACTCCCCGGCGAGGGCCCCGGGCGCGTACGTCTCAAGCTCACCCTGCTCAATCCGCACACCACCCCCGCCGAGGTGGAACGGCTCCTGCACGCCGTCGTCGCGGCCGGCCGCGCGGAGGAGGAGGCACGGTGACCCCGGCCGTGCACCGTCCCGGCACCGACGTCATGCTGAAGGACGACGTCCTGCTGACGTTCTCCCTCGGTGTGCGGATCCCTCGGTGTGCGGATCACCAACTCCCGCCGCGACGAATGCCTTTCCACCCCGTGAACCCCTTTCCGCCCCGTCCGTCCACATCGACCTTCCCCCACCCCCTCGCGGAGGCCCACCGGTGACGACCGAGCACGCACACGACGAGCACGCGCGGCCCGCGCACATACCCACCGGGCACGCGCGGACGGAGCACATACGTCCCGACCCCACGGTGTACGACCTGGTCGGCGTCGGCATCGGCCCGTTCAATCTGTCGCTGGCCGCGCTCTGCGACGGCGCCCCGGAGCTGCGGACCCTCTTCCTCGACGCCCGGCCCGCCTTCTCCTGGCACCCCGGGCTGCTCATGGAGGGCACGACCCTCCAAGTCCCCTTCCTCGCCGACCTGGTGACGATGGCGGACCCGACCAGCCCCTGGTCGTATCTGAACTATCTGCGGGAGCACGACCGGATGTTCCCGTTCTTCTTCTCCGAGCGGTTCCACATACCGCGCCGCGAGTACGACCATTACTGCCGCTGGGTCGCGGAGGCCCTGCCGTCCTGCCGCTTCGACGCGCGGGTCACGGAGCTGGAATGGGACGAGGACGAAGCGGTGTTCGCCGTCACCCACCGTTCGGCGGACGGTTCGCTCGCGCGGGTACGGGCACGTCAGGTGGTGCTGGGCGTCGGCACGGCGCCGGTCGTCCCGGAGCCGCTGCGCCCGCTGCTCGCACACCACCACGAGGGACGGGTACTGCACAGCGCCGACTACCGCACCCACCGGACACGGCTGGCCGGACTTGACGACGTCACTGTCATCGGGGCCGGTCAGTCCGGCGCCGAGGTCGCGCTCGATCTGCTGCGCCGGCAGGACGGGGACGGCCGGGGCGGTCCGTTCGTCCGCTGGCTGGCCCGTACCCCGGCCTTCGCGCCGATGGAGTACTCGAAGATCGGTCTGGAGCACTTCACGCCCGACTACATCCGCTACTTCCGCGCACTGCCGGAGGAGCGGCGGGAACGGCTCGTGCGGGAACAGTGGCAGCTCTACAAGGGCGTCAGCGAGGAGACGCTCGGCGAGATCCACGACGAGCTGTACGAGCGGACGATCGGCGGTACGGAACCGCGTGCCGCCCTGCATCCGGGCGTCGTGGTCGAGGGCGTCGAGGTCGTTCCCCCAGGCGCGGTGGGCGGCGGTTATCTGCTGACGTGCCGCCACACCGGACGGGACGAGGTGTTCCAGGTGCGTACGTCCGCGATCGTCTCGGCCACGGGATACGCGGCGGCCCGCCCGGACTTCCTGGACACGCTGGCGAAGCTGGTGGACTGGGACGAGAAGGGCCGGTACCGGATCGACGGCGAGTACCGGGTGGCGCTCGACCCCCGGGTGACCGGTGTCCTCTACGTCCAGAACGCCGAACTGCACACACACGGGGTCGGCGCCCCCGATCTCACCCTGGGCGCCTGGCGGGCGGCGACGATCCTGAACGCGGCGGCCGGCCGCACGGTGCTGCGGGTGCCCGAGCGCGCCGCCTGGACGACCTTCGGAGTGCCCGGCACCACAACGGCCACGCCGCACCACCACCCATGACGCCGACCGCGAACGCCGACCGCGAACGCCGACCGCGAACGCCGACCGCGAACGTCGACCGGGAGCGTCGGCAGGACGGGGAACGCCGACCGGAGCGCGAAGGCCGGCAGGACCGCGAAGGCCGACCGGACCGGGGGCGTCACCGCGCGGCGGAGACGTAGTTCTTCTCCACCGCGTCCAGGATCTGGCCCGCCCCGGTGTATCCGATGCCCAGCATCCACAGGTTGTCGTCGACCTTGAAGGCGCTCCCGTTCTTCACCGCCTCCAGGTTCTTCCAGAGGGGACCGCCGGTGATGTCGGTCTCCTTGGCCTTCTTCGCGTCGCCGTAGGTGGAGTAGAAGATGACATCCGCGTCGGCCTTGTCGATCTGCTCCGGGCTGACGTCGAGCGAGAAGCCCGTGGTGTCCTGGTTGGCGGGCCGGCCGAACCCGAGGTCCTTGAAGAGGGAGCCGACGAAGGTGTCGTTGAGGTAGAGACGGGTGTCCGCACCCTCCACGAACCGTACGAAGCCGGCCTTCGTCCCCTTCGCCTTCGCCGCCCCGCCCAGCGCCTGCGTCAGCCGCTCGACGTGCGCCTCGTAGTCCGCCACCACCGTGGCCGCCTCGTTCTTCCGGTCCAGCGCGTCGGCGTGGAGCTGGAAGTTCTCCCGCCAGGCCGGCCCGGTGGTGTCGGAGAAGACGGTCGGCGCGATCTTCGACAGCGAGGTGTAGTTCTTCTCGTCACGGACCTTGCTGCTCAGGATCAGATCCGGCTTCAGCGCGGCGATCGCCTCCAGGTTCGGAGCCGCGATCAGGCCGACGGGCTTGATGTCCTTGAGCTTGTCGGCGGGGAGGTACGTCGAGAAGGGCGCCTTGTCGACGGCGGTCGTGGCGCCCACCGGAGTCACCCCGAGGGTGATGGCCGAATCCAGCGAGTCGGTGTCCAGCACGACGACCCGCTTCGGCGCGGCGCCGACCTTCACGTCGCCCATCACCGTCTTGACGGTGTGCGTGTCGCCTCCCTTGCCGGCCGCCGTGTCCGTGCCGGGCGCGCCCTTGTCCCCGCTGCCGCTGCCGCCGCACGCGCTGAGCGATACGGCGAAGGCGGTGGCGGCGGCGGCCACGGTGATACGGCGGGTGAGGGTTCTGGACACGGTGGGGAGGCCTCCCTGACGACAGCCCGGACGTTTCCGGGTGCAAGTAAGGGAAACCTAACCTCGGCGGCGCCCGGCTCACAAGTCACTGTCGCGCCAAGCCCGGTGGGGGGACGGGCGATGGGCCACGCACGGGGTACGGACGCGCGCCGGACCCGCCCGCGCGCGAAGGGCGACCAGGTCGACCCAGGCTCGGCCGGATCGGCCCCGGCCCGGCCAGGTCAGACAGAGCCGGCGAGACCGAGCAGCGTACGAGACAGCTCCTCCGGCCGGGTGAAGAGCGCTTCGTGGCTCCCCGGAGTCCGGACGACGGGCACGCCCCCCAGCCGCTCGGGAAACCGGGGCAGCCATCCGTACTCCCCGGGCGGCAGCGAGCAGTCGTCCGCGGCCAGCAGATAGGCGCTCGGGACATCGGCGCCGGTGGGAGCGGCGTCGGCGGTCGCCACATCCGCGACGGTCCGGTAGGGCTGCGGGCGCAGCAGCTCGTAGATCGCCCGCGCCGTCGCTTCGTCGGCGTCCTGCATGAAGCCGGACGCGAAGATCTCGAAGGGAAGGGTGACCGTATCGTCCTCCGACGCACGCCCCAGTTCCTCGAAGAGTGCGCCGTGGTCGGGCCCGACGGCATCGAGCAGGGATTCACCCGCACGCGGCACGAACGCGCTGAAGAAGATGACCTGCTTCAGTCTTCCGGCGAGCCGCTTCTCCGCGCCACCCGCGAGGTAGCCACCCCAACTGTGTGCCACGAGCGTCACGTTCGACAGGTCCAGCCGTTCGACGAAGCCGACGAGGGCGTCGACGCAGTCATCAAGGGTGACATCGCGCGGGTCGTCGTTGACGCCGAGTCCCGGGCTCGTCGGTGCCAGTACACGATGACCGGCCGCCCTCAGCCGCGCCGCCACCGGCTGCCAGGCCCAGCCGCCGTGCCACGCGCCGTGGACCAGCAGAAAAGTCTCGGACATCGAACCGCTCCTCGGGAATCACCACAAAAGCGCTCTTTCAGAGCCTAACAGCCGCATTTTTCCTACGCGGAGCGACGGAATCGTCACGTCATGAGAGCGGTCCGGCCCGGCGGGAAAAGTCTTCCGTTCCACCCGCAACCTCGGCGGGGGATGCACGTCTGTCGGGGTGGAAGCGCCTCCGTCCATCAGCCGATTGGTTCGGCTGTCCGTCGCGAGAATCGCGAGAATCGAGAATCGCGAGAATGAAGAGGAACGGTATGTCCGCACGTCACACCGCTGTACGCAACGCCCTCCGGAGCCGGCTGCGGCTGGTCCTGGGTACGTCCGCGGCCGTCGCCGCGCTGGCCGTCGGCGGAGCGGTGACCGCCCAGGCCGACGCGTCGAAGCCGACGCCCGTGCCCGCGCCCGCGAAGCCCGTCCCGGACGCGGTGAAGCCCGTCCCGGCCAAGCCGTCGGTACCGGGCAAGCCCGCTCCGGCCCCCGCCAAGCCGGTCCCCGCGAAGCCCGCCCCGGCGCCTGCCAAGCCGGTACCGGGCAAGCCCGCGCCGGCTCCCGTCAGGCCTGTTCCGAGCACGCCCGCGTGGGCCCCGGCCGAGCCGGCCCCGGCGAAGCCCGCCCCGGCCCCGGCCAAGCCGGTACCGGGCAAGCCCGCGCCCGCCAAGCCCGTACCGGCACCGGCACCGGCGAAGTAGCAACTCCCTTCGGGGGCCGCCGGGTGACGATCCGGCGGGCCCCGGCTCTCCCCGCCCCGTCCAGGAGACCCATGAGGACAGCGACTGCGACGTACCCGGCCTCCGCCGTCCCGAAGGCCGGTGGTGCGCTGCGCCGGACCTGGCGCCTGCTGCTGCGCAGCCTCTCCGAGAGACGCGGCCTGCCGACCGCCCTCACCGGCCCGCCCTGGACGACGGCCGCGATCGACGACCTGTACCACCATCGCCGCCTCCAGCTCGTCCGGCTGGCGCTGCTCCTCGTGGACGACCTCCCGACGGCGGAGGACGTCGTGCAGGACGCGTTCGCCGCGACGTTCCGGCGGTACGGTGAACGGCTGACGGGCCTGGACGACCCCGAGGCGTACGTCCGTACCTGCGTGGTCAACGCCGCGCGTTCCGTCCTGCGCCGCCGCAGGACCGTGCGCGCGTACATACCGGAACGGGAGAGCCATGTGCCCCCGGCGGAGGAGTACGTACTGCTCCGCGAGGAACACCGGGAAGTACTCGCGGCGCTGCGCCGCCTCACCAGACGCCAGCGCGAGGTGCTCGTCCTGCGCTACTGGTCGAACCTCACCGAGGCCCAGATCGCGGACACCCTCGGGGTCTCCAGCGGCACGGTCAAGTCCACCGCGAGCCGGGCGCTGGACGCCCTGGGCAGAGAGCTGGAGACATCCGGATGAGCGACCGGGACCTGCTGGAACGCCGACTGCGGGACGCCCTGGAGGCCGGATCCCGTACGGTCGGCCTCCCCGACCTGCGCCGCGCGGCCCCGCCGTCGGCCACCGAGTCCCGCCGACCGCCGCTCCGGGCCGCCGCGTTGGCGCTGCTCGCGCTGGCGGCGGCCGTGGCATGCGTACTGCTTGTCGTACCGGGGGAGCGCCCCCAGGAGGGCCCGGCCAGCCCCGCGCCCCCGTCGGTGTCGCCGAGCACCCCCCTGCCCGCGCCCTCCCCGGTCACGCCGCAGCCCCGGCCTTCACCACCGGACCTCAGCGGGAAGGGCCGACCGGTCAGTCAGCCGTTCAGGCTCCCGCCCTTGACGGCACCGACGAACGCGGTCCAGTCGGCGGCCTGGAAGTGCAGGGTGGGGCCGGTGGGGTTCTTGGAGTCGCGGACGGGGATGTCGGCGTATCCGTCGGCTACTTCGAGGCACTCACCCTGCTCGCCCGAGCTGTAGCTGGACTTGCGCCACCCGATGAACTGCTCACTGGTGCTCATGCGTGGAGTCCTCCAGTTTGTGAGCCGCCCGGTGGGATCAGGCGGTCAGGTTTTTGGCTTTGAGTGATGCGATGAACGTGGTCCAGTCGGCGGGCTGGAAGTGCAGGGTGGGGCCGGTGGGGTTCTTGGAGTCGCGGACCGGGATGTTGGCGTATCCGTCGGCTACTTCGAGGCAGTTGTCGTTGTTGCCGGAGCTGTAGCTCGACTTGCGCCACCCGACGAACTGCTCACTGCTGCTCATGCGTGGAGTCCTCCAGTTTGTGGGCCCGTCCGGTGGGATCAGGTGGTCAGGTTTTTGGCTTTGAGTGATGCGATGAACGTGGTCCAGTCGGTGGGCTGGAAGTGCAGGGTGGGGCCGGTGGGGTTCTTGGAGTCGCGGACCGGGATGTTCGCGTATCCGTCCGCGACTTCGAGGCACTCACCCTGCTGTCCCGAGCTGTAGCTGGACTTACGCCATCGCATGACGCGCTCACTGCTGCTCATGCGTGGAGTCCTCCAGATTGTGAGCCGCCCGGTGGGATCAGGCGGTCAGGTTTTTGGCTTTGAGTGACGCGATGAACGCGGTCCAGTCGGTGGGCTGGAAGTGCAGGGTAGGGCCGGTGGGGTTTTTGGAGTCGCGGACGGGGATATCGGCGTATCCGTCGGCTACTTCGAGGCACTCATCTTGATTGCCGGAGCTGAAGCTGGACTTGCGCCACCCGACGAACTGCTCACTGGTGCTCATTCGCGGAGTCCTCCAGATTGTGAGCCGCCCGGTGGGATCAGGCGGTCAGGTTTTTGGCTTTGAGTGACGCGATGAACGCGGTCCAGTCGGCAGGCTGGAAGAGCAGGGTGGGGCCGGTGGGGTTCTTGGAGTCGCGGACCGGGATGTTCGCGTATCCGTCCGCGACTTCGAGGCACTCGCCCTGAGCGGCACCGCTGTAGCTTGACTTGCGCCACCCGACAAAGCGCTCACTGCAGCTCATCTTCGTATTCCTTCGCTATGGCCTTGATCAGGGCCAGTGACTCCTTGTGTGGCAATGCATCGCTAAGGGCCAGACTGTAGGCCACCTGACACTTGTTCACCTGGGCGGGATCGTCCTTCAAGTACCCCATGTGGTACCCCTCGACGTAAGCGACTGGTGCGGCGTCCTCGAAGCTCATCAGGTAGAGCATGCCCTCCATGAGAGCGTGCTCTCCCGCTCCGAACGGCAGGATATGCAGTCGCAGACGTCCGGCCTCAACCATGCCCGCGATCTTGCGAAGCTGCTCGGCCATGACGCGAGGGCCGCCGACCCTTCGCCGGAGACACGCCTCGTCCAACAGCGTCCACACTACGGGGGCTGACGGGCCCTCAAGGGCCTGGGCCCGTCCTGTGCGAACGACCACGAACTCGTCAAGATCTTCGGGTCGAGGGTTCGGGTCGTAGACACTGAACACCGCCCGTGCGTACGCCTCCGTCTGGAGCAGGCCGGGGATGAGCAGCGAGCCGAACTGCCTGATCTCCGTCGCCTGCTGCTCCAATTCGGCCGCCAGGACGAAGAAGTTGGCGTACCTGGAGTCGAGGTCCCCCAACCACCGCGCGAAGAATCCGTCCGTCCCCAGCGCAGCGTCGATGCGCTTCGCGTCGTCCGGGTTCGGCAGCCGACGACCCGCCTCGAAGTGGCTGATCAGCGTGGGCGAGCACACCACGATCTCGCTCAACATCTCCTGGGTCATGTCCGCTGCTATGCGACGCAGCTTCAGCTCCTCGCCGTACTTCTGCCGAGGGGTGCGCGGCTTGCTGACCTCCGCCATGCCATCAACTCCTTCATCTGAAGCGACCGTTGTCAACCCCCCACTACTGGCCAGCGTAGCGAAATACCCACCACGCTGTGAGTGAATCGTCACAGAGAGCGAAACAGGAAGGTGGAGGGGGCGTTGACATGCAGATGAACCGGCGGCGGGACGACAAGGCAACCGATCACGCCGTTGTGCTGCGGTGGAGCAGGCATCCGAGATGCGTCGCGCTCGCACGGCTGGAGTTGAGCAAGGCACTGGCCGGCTGGGGGCTCGCCGCGTTGGAGGACTCGGCCCTGCTCGTGCTGTCCGAACTGCTCACCAACGCCGGACGGCACGCCCAGGTGGTGCCGGAACAGACCATCGAGACGCACTACTTCCGCAGGCCGTCCGGGCTGCGGATCGAGGTTCACGACGCGTCCCCCGACCTCCCGTGCCGCCGTGCGCCCGAGCCGGACGCCTGCGACGGGCGTGGGCTGGTGCTGGTGAACGCGCTCGCGGACGAGTGGGGTGTCGCGGCACGCGGCGGCCCGGGAAAGATGGTGTGGGCGGCACTGTCGCTGCCCGCTCCGGTGGAGGAGGGCCGTGGGCATGGCTGACCGGCTCCTGGCCGACCGGCTGGTGGACGTGGGTGCGGAACGGCCTCCGGTGGGGGCGTATGCCCGGCCTGACGTGGTGCCGTACATCGCGCAGTGGTCGTCGGAACGATGCCCGCCCGTTCCCGTCCTGGCCAACGGCCGGGGCATCCATTACGCGGACGAGCTGCCGTACGACCGCGACCGGCGCGGAGTCCTGTGGAAGCGCATCGGACTGAGCCCGGGGAAGGGCCGGCCGGAGTTCGGGAACGTCCACTTCTTCCGGCAGCGACGGGCCATGCGGAAGCTGCTGTGCCAGGTCTGCGGCGGTCCGGCGGACCGTACCCCCGAGGGGACGCTGTGGCTGGTGGGCGAGGACGCGGACGACCAGGACGAGTGGGCGGCGGATCTCGTCACCGGGCATCCGCCGGTGTGCGTGCCGTGTGCGGTGACATCGGTACGGGCCTGTCCGCATCTGCGCAAACGCTATGTGGCGTTACGGGTCCGGACGTTCGTGCCGGGCGGGGTCCAGGGGGCGTTGTACCGCTTGCGGGGTTCCCTGCCCGTGGCGTACGCCGCCGGGGGCGTCCCGTACGACAGTGGGCTCATCCACTGGGTGCTGGCCGGGCAACTGCTCATGCGCTTGCGTGAGTTCACCCTTGTGGACCTGGCGGACGAGCACGCGGCGTACCTGCTCAGGACGGGTCCAGCAGGGCACGGGCCCGGTTCATCAGCTCCGGATCGGTGAGGCTGAAGCGGCCGAAGTGGAGCCGGTCGTGTCCGTACATGGATCCGCCCAGCTCGACCGTCCCGTCCGCTTCCAGGGTCCACGCGGCGTGGCGGAGTTCGAGGGTCCCCGGCTTGGGGACGGTGCGGGCGCTCCACCCCACGGAGATCAGCCAGCAGGCCTCGGCGAAACCCTCGGTGCCGGTCGACCCGTACATCAGGGCCGGCCGGTGCCGCGCGGCCACATCGAGGAGGCTCGGGTCCGGCACGCCGGGTACGGGTACGTACCCGACGACGGCGGTCGTGCCGTACGCGCCGGTGGTCGTATAGGCGAGCACGGCGTACCGGTCGGGCCACCGCTGGAGCAGACGGAGCACGGTCACCCTGCCCTCGCCGGCCACGATCCGTGCCACGCCCGTGCTCCCGTCACCCGTCACCCGGCCTCATGCGGTCGCACCGCCGTCGTCCCCGCACCCGGACGACGGACGGGAACCACCGCCGTCCCCGTCCTCGATATCGGTGTGGTCGGGGTTGCCCTGAAGGAGCGAAATGGGGGTCGGGGCCGGGCGGCCGTCGTACGGCAAGGCGCCCCGCACCGGCCGGCCGGTGCGGGGCGCCCACGGCAATCGGGGTGCCACTAGGGACGGTCTCACCAGCCGCACACCGCGGCGTTCCGGCTGGTGCGTACTCCGTCAGGAGCCTTTCGTCTCAGCGTGCGGAGGCGAGGGCCTTCCAGAAGGCATAGTGGTGGTCGGCCGCGAAGTCGGTGGGCCCGATGCGGTCGGACGCGAGCCGCTGCACGGAGGGGGCGCGGGTCGTGAACCGCTTCCACGTGGGCAGGTCATGCCCCGTCACCTGCCCGGTGGCCGCGAACCGGCTCCAGTAGGCGACCACCGTGTCCGACAGCCTGGCCTGCGCGGTGTCGAGTGGCTCGAACAGATCGTTGTCGAACAGGTAGGCCAGGTCGATCATGTGGCCGGTACCGAGCGAAAAGCTCTCCGGGCGCGGCACGCCCTTGAAGTACGGGGACGCGGCTTCAGCGAAGTCATAGGCGTGGACGGAGGTATGGCGGGCCAGCGCGCGCTGGGTGTCGAGTGCTCCGGTGGACCACTCCGAGTCGGTCAGCACGGCCGACAGGGCCGCCCCGGCTGCCGGGTAGTTCGCGACCGGGTACTCGGCCAGAACCGCGGGAGCGTCCTTCCCGAACTGCTCGGTGACCTTCTTGGCGTACCCCTCGGCGGTCAGCGGCGTCCCTGTCATGGTTTCGTCGAGTCCGGCCAGTCCGCTCATCTCGTCGTGGGTGGAGCCGTGCAGCACCGGTACCCGGGCGAACCGCCCGGCGGTGATCGCCTGTGACGGGGCCTCGGGCAGTACTTTGCCGTCCACCACGGGCCGGTAGCCGTTGTGTCCGGAGGCGGATGCCTTGATGAGTTCGGCGGTGGACCTGTGCCTCAGGCAGGCGTCGACCGTGGGCGTGTCGTCGCAGCCCGCGGCTCTGGCGACGGCGAGGCCGTTGGTCTCGGCCTGCGTGCGGGTGAACGAGCCGTCCGACCCGACGCAGCCCGCGCTCTGCACGATCGCCTTGGTGAAGAGCCCGCGGGCTCCGGGCGACACCAACTGGGCGCAGACGCTGTAGCCGCCGCCGGACTGCCCCATGATCGTGACATTGCGGGGGTCGCCGCCGAAGGCACTGGCGTTGCGGTTGACCCATTTCAGCGCGGCCTGCTGGTCGAGAAGACCGAGGTTGGCCGGTGCGCGCAGGCCGGGTGCGGTGAGGAAGCCGAACGCCCCCAGCCGGTAATTGATCGTCACGACCATCGCGCCCTGCCGCGCGGCGGCCAGCTTGGCCGCCCGATAGGTGGCGCCGTCACCGTAAGTGAAGCTGCCGCCGTGAATCCAGACGACGACCGGCAGCCGCCCCGTCGTCCGCCCGGCCGGAGCCGTGACATTCAGGTAGAGGCAGTCCTCACTGCCGCCGCCCTCGATCGAGATGGGCTGGTCGGTCGGCTGCGCGCAGGCGTTCTTCGGGGCCCGTGCGTCCAGCGGCGACGACCAGTGGGGCACCGGCTGCGGCTCCTTCCACCTGCGCTCTCCGGTCGGCGGGGCCGCGTAGGGGATGCCCTGGAACGTACGCACCGCACCGGCGGCCATGCCCCGCACCGGGCCCTCGGCGGTCATCACCCGAGTGGGGGCGACGGGGGTGCCGGGGTGTGCGGAAGCGGGGCCGGCCACCGTGGCGGCGAGCGTCGCGGAGACAGCGACCGCGGCAAGGGCGGTGACGCGGGACTTCCTGGTGCTCATCCGGGCTCCTGGGATCGGCGTGGTCTTCGATGCCGGGAACGGTAACCAGGAATTGGGCATACGCGCAAGACGCCTGCCTAAGACGTCTGCCCAATGCGTCTGTCTGAGGCGACTGTATGAGGCGCCCGTATGGGACGTTTGTCCAATGCGTTCGCCTCATGCGTTCGTCTGGTGCAAGCGTTCAGATCGTTGTTAGGCTCTGCCGCATGGGAAACCGGGAGAAGCTGCTGGAGGCCGCACGGCAATGCCTCTTCGTGAAGGGCTACGAGCGCACGACGGTCCGCGACCTCGCCTCCGCGGCGGGCGTCAGCATGGCGGCGATCGGCTATCACTTCGGCTCGAAGGAGGCGCTGCTCAATCAGGCGCTCTTCGAGGCGCTCAACTCGGGAGACCAGATCTTCGGACCGTCGGCGGGCGACACCGGCCTCGGCGCACTGTGGGGCCGGCTGATCGAGGCGTTCTCGGTCAACAAGACCTTCTGGATCGCCAATCTGGAGACGGTCCTGCGCGCGCAGCGCGATCCGGAACTGCGTGAGCAGATGGCAGCCGGGCTGCGGCAGGGACGCAGTGGCATGGCGCGAGAGGTGACCGGAACCGCCGAGACCGAGCTGCCCGAAGCGACGATCCGCGCCCTCGGCTCGGTGCAGCTCGCCCTCGTCAGCGGCCTGATGATGCAGCACCTCACCGACCCCGAGTCAGCGCCCAGCGCCGACGAGGTGCTGGAGGGTCTGCGGGCGCTGGCCACCTACCTGCCTGAGGAGGCGTGAGGCTCGGTTTCCGGACCGGGTGGAGGGGATCTCGGCGTTCGCGCCGGGGCGAGTGAACCTGTCCCTGTCCCTGCCCCTGTGCTGTGCGGCGCGCCGGACGCCGCCGCGCTGTGCGGCGGGCGGTGGGTGGGCGGGGCGGTCAGATGACCGGGGGGCGGCCCAGGGCTGTCATGCGGCCCACCGTGCGCCAGCGGATCGGGCGCCGGGTGCCGCACGCCGTCCGTACGCCCTCGAAGAAGCCGCCGAACCAGGCGCGCAGACCGCTCGCCGAGCGCGTACGGGCCACGGTGAGCAGGATCCACGTGCCGAGATAGAGGGGGACGAGCAGCGCGGGCAGATGGCGGCGGGCCAGCCAGACGCGGTTGCGCGCGGTCATCCGGTAGAACTCGGCGTGCCGTGCGGGGGAGGTGCGCGGGTGCTGGAGGACCAGCTCCGGTTCGTAACGGATGGTCCAGCCCGCGTCCAGCGCGCGCCACGCGAGGTCGGTCTCCTCGTGGGTGAAGAAGAACTCGTCCGGCCAGCCGCCGGTCTCGTCCAGCATCCGCATGGACAGCGCGTGACCGCCGCCCAGGAAGGTGGTCACTTCGCCGCCGCGCATCGGGTCGTCCACGCGCAGCCGGGGCACATGCCGGCGCGCGGTGAAGCCGGTCTCGTCCGCGATACGGAAGCTGACGATGCCGAGCTTCGGGTCCGCCTCGTACAGATCGGCGACGCGGGTGATCACATCGGCCTCGATCAGCAGGCCGTCGTCGTCCAGATCCACCAGGACGTCGATGTCCCCGGCCTCACGGAGCTTACGGAGAGCGACATTGCGCCCGCCGGAGACCCCGAGATTTCGCTCCAGTTCCACCCCGACGACCCCGTCGGGCAACTCGGGCAGCGGTGCGCCGTTGCCGACGACCACGATCCGCGCGGCGGCCTCACGCTGCTTGGCCACGGAGTCCAGCAGGGCACGCAGCTCGACGGGCCGGGTTCCCATGGTCAGCACGGCCACACCCACACGTGGTCGGGACATGCGCGGATCACCCCAGCTCTCGGTAACGGCGGAACTCGATGCTAACCGGCGGCATCCATCCGGCGGCCACTGCAAGGTATCCCGGCCGACGCCATTAGTTCATCTTTTGCTCCTGGCCGTCACACACTCCTGACATGGCGGTCGCTGTGCGTGGTGGTGCCGTTCCGGCAGGGTGATCGCGGGTGTGGTGGTCGCGGGTGTGGTGATCGCGCGTGATGCCGTGCCGGTCGCCGGTCGCCGGTCGCCGGGGGCCGTGCCCGGCGTCGGTGCCGGTGCCCGGCCGCGTCGCTGCCGCCCGGGGTCGGCCGCGCCCCGCCGCTCCCCCCGGTCTCGGCCCGCTGGGGGCAACTCCCCTGTCCCGTAAGCCCGTAGGGTCCCTTACGGCCCCCGTAGGACCCCCGTCACATCTTCGAGCCGCCATATCCCTTGATCAGTCCGCTGTGGGAGACTTCCCCGCATGGCGGTGGTGGTCGGTGGTGGTGGGTGAGCGAGCCGCGTTCCGCGCCTACCATCGGGCAACTCGTCCTCAGCAGACAGCTCCAGGCCCTCCGCGAGCGCGCGGGCCTCAGCCGTGACCAGGCCGCCAAACTGCTGCATGTGACCGCCGCGACCATACGGCGCATGGAGATGGCCGAGGTCGCGCTCAAGATCCCGTACGTCGAGATACTGCTGTCCGCGTACGGTCTCCCCGACGACGAGCGCGCCGCCTTCCTCCAAGTGACCGAGGAAGCCGTCAAACCCGGCTGGTGGCAGCGGTTCCACGATGTGCTGCCCGACTGGTTCGGCGGCTATGTGAGCCTTGAGGGAGCGGCCAAGACCATCCGGTGCTACGAGCCGCACTTCGTGCCCGGCCTGCTCCAGACCGAGGACTACGCGCGTACAGTGCTGTCCTTCGGCGAGATCGGCCCGTCGGACCCGGCACGGGTCGAGCGCCGGGTGGCACTGCGCATGGAACGGCAGAAGCTGCTCACGCGGACCGAGGCCCCGCCCGTCTTCTGGGTGGTCATGGACGAGACGGTCCTCCGCAGACCCGTCGGTTCGCCCGCGATCATGCGGGACCAGGTGGACCATCTGCTCGACATGGCCGAGCTGCCCAATGTGACGCTCCAGATAGCCGAGTTCGCGGCCGGCCACCACCCGGGCACGTACAGCCCGTTCGTCCTCTTCCGCTTCTCCATACCGGAGCTGCCGGACAGCGTCTATATCGAGTATCTGACCGGCGCGCTCTATCTCGACAACGCCGCCGAGGTCAATGAGCACATGGAGGCGATGGACCGGATGGTCGCCCACGCGGAGTCCGCCCGCCGGACCAAGGAGATACTCGCCGACTTCCGCAAGGAACTGTGACGCGCCGCGCCCCCCGCCCCCCGGTTCCCGGTTCCCGCGCCCTCGCGCCTCGCACACACCTCGTACGCACACAGGCTCAGAATCACCACGGAGTTGATGGAGTTCCGATGACGGCAGGCACCCCCAAACCCCAGGTCGACACCAGCAAGCCGCACCCGGCTCGGGTGTACGACTACCTCCTGGGCGGCAAGGACAACTACACGGTCGACCAGGAGATAGGGAAGAAGCTTCCCGACGCCTCGAAGCAGGACGCCCGGCTGAACCGCGCCTTCATGCACCGCGCCGCCGCCTGGGTGGCCCGCAGCGGTATCGACCAGTACCTCGACATCGGTACGGGCATCCCCACCGAGCCCAATCTGCATCAGATCGTCCAGGGCATCGCCCCGGCCTCCCGTGTCGTCTACACCGACAACGACCCCATCGTGCTGCGTCACGCGGAAGCCCTGCTGATCAGCACGCCCGAGGGGATCACCGACTACATCCAGGCGGATGTGCGCAAGCCGCAGGAGATCCTCGACCACGCCCGCGGTGTGCTGGACTTCAGCAGGCCGATCGCCCTGTCGCTGATCGCCCTGATGCACTTCGTCCCGGACGAGGACGACCCGTACGGGATCACCCGCACCCTGGTGGACTCGCTGCCGGCGGGCAGCCTGTTCCTGTTCTCGCACGGTACGGCCGACTTCCAGCCGCAGAAGCTGGTGGGGCATGTCAACGACACGTACGGGAAGGGCGGTATCTCGCTGCGGCTGCGCACCCGTGCCGAGGTCGAGCGGTTCTTCGACGGACTCGACCTGGTGGAACCGGGGCTGGTGACGGCGCCGCGGTGGTACAAGGACACCCCGGCGCCCGAGGACGCGCACAGCTCCTTCTACGTGGGTGTGGCCCGCGTCGGCTGAGGCGCGTAGGCGCCGCCCGGCCGGTGGCGAGCGCCGCCCGGCCGGTGGTCAGTGCGGGCGGCGCAGTCCCGCGACGAGCAGCGCGACCAGTTGACGCGCGTCGTAGCGGGGATCCTGGTCGGCGCCGATACAGAGGTTTCCGACGCCGCGCATCAGCCCGTACGCCTCCAGGTCGGAGCGGATCTCGCCGGCACCGGCCGCTGCGTCGAGCAGGTGGGCGCAGACGGGCACGAGGCGGTCGAGGAAGTAGGCGTGCAGCGTGTCGAAGCCGGCGTTGTCGGAGCGCAGCACGGCGGCGAGGCCGTGCTTGGTGACCAGGAAGTCGACGAAGAGGTCGATCCACCGCCCCAGCGCGGCGTGCGGGGTCGCGCTTGTCGCCAGCAGGTCCGGACCGGCCTCGGCGAGGGTCTCGACCTGGTGGCGGTAGACGGCGACGATGAGATCCGCCCGCGTCGGGAAGTGGCGGTAGATCGTGCCCATCCCGACACCGGCCTCGGCCGCGATGTCGCGTACCGGCGCCTCCACACCTGACGCGACGAAGACCGCGGCGGCGGCGTCGAGCAGGGTCTCCTCATTGCGACGGGCGTCCGCCCGCTTGGACCGGGCCGCGTGCCCCGTGCCGCCTGCGCTGTCGCCGGTGCTGTCGCCAGTGCTGTCCTTCACCGCCACCGCGGCCCCGCTTCCTCCGCCGTCGAGCCGGCCGTACGGAACGGTGTTCCGTGACGTCGGACGTTAACGGAACAAAGTTCCGTTTGCTCATGATGGCAGAGCGGGGGCCCGCCGACAAACGACGCCTGGTCACCGTCCCCATGTCATTGCCTGAGAACGCACGTTCTCCTATTCTCCTTGTCGAGGCCATGCCGATGGCCGCCGTGAGGAGAGTCGCCATGCTCACCAAACAGCAAGCAGCCGAAGCCGTCCGCGGTGCCAAAGCCGAGCTGGGCGTGACCTGGACGCAGCTCGCGGAGGCGGTCGGCCGGCCCGTGGCCTGGACGACCGCCGCACTGCTCGGCCAGCATCCGATGAGCGAGGAGCAGGCCGCCGCCGCCGCGTCGCTGCTCGACCTCGGCAAGGACGTCGTACGGGCGCTCCAGCTCCAGCCCACCCGGGGCGCGCTCGACTCCGTCGTACCGGTCGATCCGACCATCTACCGTCTCTACGAGGTGATCCAGGTCTACGGGCCGACCATCAAGGAGCTGATCCACGAGGAGTGCGGCGACGGCATCATGAGCGCCATCAACTTCCGGCTCGATGTGCGGCGGGTGCCCGACCCGGCCGGTGACCGGGTCGTCATCACGCTCGACGGGAAGTACCTGCCGTATCAGTGGTGACGCCCGTGACACCCGCGATGCCCGTGACACCGGCGCTCCCGGCGCCGGGCCCCGCGAGGGCGGGGCCGGGGCCCCCGGTCGTGAGACCTCCGACCCAGACGCTGGTGATCGCGCTGATGTACCGCGCCCCGCAGTGGTCCGAGGGCACCACGAGCTGACTTCCCGCCGACTCCAGGCTCCGTCCGTCCATGGCGGTGGCCAGCAGGATCGGCACGTTGCCGAAGTCGGCGTCCAGCTCCGCCCAGGAGAGCACCGTATGGTGCCCGTCCCCGCCGGAGACGGCGAGCAGAAAGCGTGAACGGTCCTTGCGCCGACGGGCGTCGAAGGCCGGCTTCGCCGCGTCGACCACCTCACGGAGCAGCGGACCCTCGAAGGTGTGGTGCCGTGGCCCGGCGGTGGCGCAGTGGAAGATCACATCGGCGTGGTGCTGCTCCCACCGGTCGCGCAGATCCGCGACGGTCAGGGAGAGGGGACGCTCGACCTCTCCCCGGAGCAGCAGGGAGACGGTGCGGGCTGGTGGGGCGCTGAGTCGGCTCATCGGATATCCCCCTCGGGAGGCGGCTGCCACACGCTGCCACCAGAGGTGATGCCCAGCCCTCGCGACACGGAACCACGGATACGAGCCAACTACGCTTCCTGGCCTCGCTGATGTGAGCCGAGTGGCGGGAGTCGGCTGGCAGAAGCGACCGCTGTCCTTTCTGCTGCCGTGCCGCTTGGCCCAGCTTCGCCCAGCTCCGTCCAGGCGCTGTCCGAACGGGTCCGAACGGGTCCGAGCGGTTCCGAACGGGACGGGGCCTACGCCCGTTCGCCCGGCCGGTCCACGTGCACGTGGGTCGACTTCACCCGGGCCGTGACGGTCGCTCCGACCTGGATGTCCAGTTCCTCGACGGCTTCCCGGGTCACCAGGGACACCAGCCGGTGCGGCCCGGACTGGATCTCCACCTGGGCGACCACATCGTCGAGCACCACCGCCGTGACGATCCCGGCGAACGCGTTGCGGACCGAGGTCTGCGCCTCACCGGGGACCGGATGGAGGCCCACCGCCCGCTCCTTGGCGAACGCGGCCAGGCCGACGCCGTCGATCACCCGGTTCCCCGAACCGTCCCGCTCCATGGACAGCTGACCGCTGTCGGCCCAGCGGCGGACGGTCTCCGGACTCACGCCGAGCAGCCCCGCTGCCTGGCCAATGCTGTACGACGGCATTCCGGCACTCTAAGGGCTGTGCCGTCGGGGCTTGTGCGACGGAAGAGCCCGGCCGGTGTCCCCCCGTCGGCCGGGCCCTTCCGCGCTTCCCCTCGCGGCTCCCTACTTCCCCCTCCGTTCCGCCTGAATCAGTGGCGCGGCGGCCGGACCGTCAGTCCGTGACCTCGATGCGACCGTTGGCCGTGCCACTGCCACTGCCACTGCCACTGCCACTGCCGGTGCCGGTGCCCGCGACCGCGGCCTTGGCCGCCCCGGCCGTGCCCGTCCTGCCCGCGGCGAGGCCCTTCAGCAGTTCCGCGAGGTCGACTCCCGTGGTGGAGCTGAGGAGTTCGACACCCTGGGCGACATTGTCGGCGACCGTACGGGCGAGCTGTCCGGCCCCGTCCGTGGAGATCACCGTCATCTTGTCCACCGCGCTGAGCGGCTCGGACGCCTTCGCGACGACCGAGGGCAGCACCTCCACCAGCATCTGGAGGACGGCCGCGTCGCCGTAGCGCGCGAACGCGTCGGCCTTCTTGTGCATGGCCTCCGCCTCCGCGGCACCCTTCGCGCTGATCGCCGCGGCCTCCGCCTCACCCTCGATCCGTACGGCGGCGGCGAGCGCGGCGCGGTGCGCCTTCTCGCCCTCACCGGTCAGACGCGAGCGCTCGGCGTCCGCCTCGGCCTGCTTGACCAGGGCGATACGGCGGGCCTCCGCTTCCTGTTCGGCCTGGTAGCGGGCCGCGTCGGCGGGCTTGCGTACCTTGGTGTCGAGTTCGCGGTCGGTCAGCGCGGCCTGGCGCTCGGCCACCTTCTCCTGCTCGGCGAGCACATCCTGCTCACGCGCCGCCTGGGCCAGCGGACCCGCCGCGGCGGCGCGCGCCGCCGCCTCGTCCGTCTCGGCCTTGATCTCGGCCTGCTTCAGGGAGAACGTCCGCTGCGCGATGGCGATCTCCTCCTCGGCCTTCAGCCGGGCCTGCTCGGCGGCCCGGCGTGCCACCGCCTCCGCGATGTCGGCCTCCTGCTTGGCGCGGGCGGCCTCGGGACGGCCGAGGTCCTCCAGATACGACCCCTCGGTGGTGATGTCCTGGATCTGGAACGCGTCGAGCACCAGACCCTGGCCGGAGAGGCTGGCCTCGGCCTCCTCCGCGACCTGTCCGGCGAAGGCCGCCCGGTCCCGGATGATGTCCTCCACCGACATCCGGCCGACGATGGAGCGCAGCGCGCCGGAGAGCACCTCCTGGGTGAAGCCGACGATGCCGCCCTGCTGCTGGAGGAACCGCTGCGCCGCGGCCCTGATGGAGTCCTCGGTGCCGCCGACCTTGACGATCGCGACGCCTTCGAGGTTGGCCTTCACCCCGCGCAGGGTGACGGCTCCGCGCACGGCGACCGGGATGTGCCGGCTGGACAGGTCGAGCGTGAACTTCTGCTGGACGAACGGGACGACGAACACACCGCCGCCCACCACGACCTTCTGGCCGCTGGTGTCCATGGACACCCGGCCGGTGGCCGGGTCGGTCGACTGCTTGCCGCGCCGGCCGGTGACGATGAACGCCTGGCTGGGCCCCGCGACCTTGTAGCGCGTGATGACGGCCAGTGCCAGCAGGGCGACGAGTACGACGACCCCCAGCACGGCGATGACGACTGGACTCATAGTGGCTTCTCTCCTGCCCCCCGAGGGACGGCAGCTCGAATCGGTGCGCGTGGAACACTCCACGCGCCGCGGTGGTGCGCGGGGGTGCCGACCGGTACGGGCCGGTACGGGCCGACGGCGTGAGCGCTGATCAGCACGGGCCGCCGCCGGTCGCCGCTGGTTCCCGCCGGTCGATGTGGACGGTCAGGGACGGCCCGTTCGCGGACGGCCCCGGACGGGTCCGTGGCCGGACGGAGCTGGGCGGGCGGGCAGAGTGGGACGGGCGGACGGGCGGACGGGCGGACGGGCCGCGCGGGTCAGCGCTGGACCGGGCGTACGGAGACGGAACTCGACGAGAGCGTCGCCTCCACCCAGATCTCGGCCCCGTACGCCACCGGCTGTTCGCTCTTCGCGGAGTACTTCACCGGCTGGCCCCCGAGCCGCAGCAGCACTTCGCCGTACCCCGACGCCGGAATCGCGGTGACGACCGTGCCCGCGGTGCCCACGAGATCGTCGCCCCGAGGTGTCGCCACGGTCTGATCGCGCATCAGCGCCTTGCTGAACCTCCAGGTCAGCCACCCGGCCCCGGCACCGGCCGCCGCCCCCGCGACGGCGGCCGGTCCCGTGCCGAGATCCGTGGTGCCCTGGACGATCGCCCCGCCGAAACCGAGCATCGAGACAAACCCGGCGATCACGGGCAGCGACAGCAGCCCGTCGAAGAGACCGTTGAGCACCCCGACCCCGTCGAAGAGCCCTTCCAGAATTCCGTCGAAGATCAATGAAAGGACGAGCAGCACGATCCCCGCGATGCCGAGACCGAGAAACATGGTCATCGGATCCCCCTCCCCCACTGCCCCGGATCCCCGCGGTCTCCCTCGGGCAGGGCCTCATGTTCCCATCTGTGGACGGCGGTGCGCATTGCCGGTTTCCGGCAGTCTTGACGCGTTCTTAATGCCGACTGTCGACTGCCGGACTGTCGACTGCCGGACCGTCGACCGGCCGCCGTCGGCTGCCGTCGGCTGCCGGACTGCCGGCTGTCGATCACCTGTACTGACGCGATCACCTGTACTCGTGCGATTACCTGTACTCACGCCGCTGGGCTCAGAATGGTTTCGTCGGCCAGTCCATCAACCGGGCGCCGATGACGGCCGTCTGCAAGGTGTACCGGTGCATGGGGTCGGCGGGATCGGCCCCGGTGAGCTGATGGATGCGGGCCAGACGGTACGTCAGGGCCCGTACGCTCAGTGACAGCCGCCGCGCGGCCTCCGCGGCCACACAGCCCGCGTCGAAATAGACGGAGAGCGTCTCCACGAGCGGCTGGGCGCCGCCCCGGGCGGACTCCAGGGGGCCGAGCGTGCCGAGGACCAGTTCGGTCATGGCCTGCCGGTCGCGGGTGAGCACCGGATAGACGAGCAGATCGGCGGCGCGCAGGACGGGCGCGTCCATGGCGAGCCGGGCGGCGAGGTCGAGGACGTTCAGGGCCTCTTCGTAGGACTGGACCACCCCGCCCACGCCGGGCTGCGGCCGGCCGACGGCGACCCGGCCGCCGTCCGTGGCCGCGAACGCCTGCTTGGCGAAGTAGGTGAGGACCTCGTCCTGGTCGCCCGGGGCGACGCACACCAGCCGCCCGGCCTTGGTGGTGAGCAGCACGCTGCGGTCGCCGAACCGGCCGATCAGGGCCTGTTCCACGGCGCGCGGCACGGCTTCCTCCTCGTCGTACGGGACGGCGCCCTCGGCGACGGCGACGGCGTGCGTGTAGGAGAGCCGCAGCCCGAACCGCTCGGCGCGTTCCGCCAGCCGGCCCAGGTCGCTGCGCCCGTACAGCAGGTCGTCGACGAACTCCCGGCGCGCGGTGGCCTCCTGGCGTACGGCGAGCCGCTGGGCCCGTTCGTATCCCTCGGCGAACGCGTCGACGGCCTGCTCGACGGCGGCGAGGACACTGTCGACCGGCCCCCGGCCCGAGGCGCTGGAGGAGGTGGTGCCGGGGGAGGCGGTGCCGGAGGCGGTATGGCCCGACGCGGTATGGCCCGAGGCGGCGGGGCCCGAGGCGCCGGGGCCCGAGGCGGTGGCCGGCCAGTGCGCGCGGGCCTGGGCGAGATGGGCCCCGACCAGGGCGCGCAGCCCGAATCCGGCTTCGGCGGCCTGCCGTCCCAGCTCCCGGCGGGCCAGCAACTCGTCCCGGGTGAGCCGGCGCCCCGTCGAGGCGGCGGCCGCGAGGATCTGCGCGTACCCCGTCAGATACTCCTCGGGTACCGCCTGTGCCGTCATGTCCGCCCCGCCCCCGCCCTCGCCGTCCGCCCGCGTCCGCCCCCGGACCCCCGGTGAGACCGGGCCCCACGCCTTTCTAGCCCATGGCCCCGGGGTGCTCCAGCCCTGATTTCTGTCGCTCGCTGTCGGTTGCTGTCGCTCGCTCCTGCTGTCGCGGTCGCTGCCGCTGTCGGTTCAGCGGGCGCGGTGGGGGCCGAGGTCCTGGAGGACCGTGCCGAGTTCGTCGCGGGTGAGGGCCGGTGCGGGGAGTCCGCCGGACGGTCGCGCGCGCAGGCCGTCGAGGCAGAGGCCGAGATAGCGGCGCCAGGCGTCGGGGGCCGCGGCCGCGAGGGCGGGTACGGTGCGGCCCAGCGCGGCCAGTACGAAGAGCACGTCCTCGGTGGTGACGTCGTCGCGCATCGTGCCCTGCCGCTGGGCGCGTTCCACCAGGAGCCGGACGGTCTCCCGGTTCTGCTCGTGGAGGGCCTCCAGCGAGGGGACGCCCGGGATCCCGGTGGTCATGAGGTCGTTGGCCCCGCGATCGGCGGCCAGGCCCGCGAAGACGGAGACGAAGTACGTGGTGAGGCCCGCCCACGCGTCCTCGCACTCCCGTGCCTTCTCACCGGCGCGCGCCGTTTCGGCGAGGGGCTCGTGGAAGACGGCCTCGACGAGCGCTCCCCGGTCGGGGAAGTGCCGGTACAGCGTGGCGTTGCCGACACCGGCCCTGCGGGCGATCTCGTCCAGGGACGCGTCCAGCCCCTGCTCGGCGAAGACGTCCCGGGCGGCCTCGGTCAGCAGCGCTCGGTTGCGCCGGGCGTCGCGCCGCAGGGGCGCGGTCTTCCGCTCGCCCGTGTCCACCGGCCCGCTGTCTCCCACTGTCCACTGCCTCCCGGCGATCGGTCCCGACCGGTCCCGACCGGTCCTCCGGTCCCGACCGTCCTCCGGTCCCGTCCGGTCCGGTCCCGTCCGGCTCCGTCGGGCCCCGTCCGGGAAACCGCGCTGTCCGTCCGGCCTGGTCCGGTCGGCCGATGGTACCTCCGGGCGGTCGGCCGGGAGCCCCGCCCGGCCTGGCCGCGTACCCGGCCGGGCAGGGAGTGGGCCCATAACCGTGGAGTGGTCCCCGTTTCTTGGTAGGCTCGGCCCGGAATGGAAACGGGGAGTGTTCCCCGGATAGTGAGGAGCCCACGTTGCGCGCCGACCCCCTCGTCGAACTGACCTCCGCCGCCCCCGACTTCTTCGCCGACCCCTACCCCGCCTACCGGGCGCTCCGGGCCGAGGCCCCCGTCCGCCGGGTGCGCATGCCCGCCGGTGAGGCGGTCTGGATGGTCCTCGGACACGACGCGGTCCGCGCCGCGCTCGCGGACCCCCGGCTGCGCAACGACGTGCGGCACTCGGCCGCGTACGAGAGCGACGGCGGCTACGCGATCGGCCGCAACATGCTCCAGGTCGACCCGCCCGACCACACCCGGCTGCGGGCCCTCGTCTCCCGCCAGTTCACCGCCCGCCGTATCGCGGAGCTGCGCCCGCGTATCCAGGAGATCTCGGCCGGACTCCTCGACGCCATGGCCCCCGCCGGGCACGCCGATCTCGTCGGCGCGTACGCCTTTCCGCTGCCGATCACCGTCATCTGTGAACTGCTCGGGGTGCCGGCCGGGGACCGGGAGGCGTTCCACGACTGGTCCGGCAAGGTCGTCGCGTTCGACGACGCGGAGGCCGCGGCGGGCGCCGCCGCCGCGATGACCGCCTACTTCACCGGCCTCATCGAGGAGAAGCGGAAGCTCGGGGCCGGGGAGGAGGACGCCGGTCTCCTGCACGCACTCGTCCGTACCCACGACGAGGACGGTGACCATCTCGACCCCGAGGAACTCCTCGGCATGGCCTTCCTGTTGCTCGTCGCGGGCCATGAGACGACCGTCAACCTCATCTCCGGCGCCGTCGGTCTTCTGCTGAGGCACCCGGACCAGCTCGCCGCCCTGCGCGCGGACCCGGGACTGCTGGAGGGCGCGATCGAGGAGACGCTCCGCTACGAACCGCCCGTACAGATCGCCGCCTACCGTTACACCGCCGAGGCCATGACCCTGGCGGGCACCCCGATACCGAAGGGCGAACGCGTGGTCATCTCCCTCGCCGCGGCCAACCGCGATCCGAGCGCTTCCCCGACCCCGACCGGTTCGACATCCGGCGCGACCCGGCCGTGAACCGCGCCCAACTGGCCTTCAGTCACGGCCTCCACCACTGCCTCGGCGCCCCGCTGGTCAGGCTGGAGGCGGCGGTGGCGCTGCCCGCGCTCCTGGACCGCTTCCCGGACCTGGCCCTCGACGACCCCGCCGCCGCCCCCGAGTGGCGGCCGAGCCTGCTGCGCGGTCTGCGCGGACTCCCGGTGCGCTGGTAACGCGCGTACGCGGCACGGGGCTCGCCGGGTGGTGCTCAGCCGTCAGCCGTCAGCCGTCAACACAACTGCCGGCCTCCGCCCGGCGGCCCGGCCTCCCCAGCCCTGAGCCCTGAGCCCTCAGCCCTGAGCCCTCAGCCGGACGTGGTGCCCGTCGGCGCCGAGGCCGTCGGTGTCTCCTTGATGCCGTTCACGACGGCGCGGTTCATGATCGCGCTGGTGTACACCACCGTGCCGGGCCGGATCAGGCCACCGTCGCCGCCGTTCGCCCTCACCTGGACCGAGCGCTCACCCAGATAGACATGCGTCTTCTCGTCGAAGATCCACTCCATCCGCTGCCCGGAGGTCTCGTCCAGCCGGGCCACCGCCACCCCGTGCCGGCCCGCCGCGTCCACCGCGTCCGGCACCCTGACCACACCGGGGATCTTCGCCGCGGCCCTGAACAGGGCCGAGTACAGCTCCGCCGGGGGGTAGCTCTCGCTGAGCAGATCGCCGATGGTGGTGAAGGCCTGCTGGTCCGGGCTGTTGCCCTGGCCCCTGGTGTCCCGGTAGATCTTCGCCAGCAGTACGTCGGGGTCGGTGGGCAGCGCGGCGAGGAAGTCGTACGACGGCGCCCCCATGTGGGCCACCGGGACATCGCCCTTCTCGTCGGGCAGGCTCAGCGTCTCGCCCTCGGGACCGTCGTTGACGGCGGGGTCGATCAGCCAGCCCCTGGTGCCGTCGGCGGACTTCCAGATCCTGCGCGGGTGCAGCTCGTCGCTGACCAGGCTGGTCCGGTCGTCGACGGTCCTCTCATGGGTGTTGGCGGTCAGCGACTCGATGTAGACGTACTGGCCGGGCCCGACCGAGGGGGTGGAGCCGTCGGCCGCGGCCAGCGAGATCTGGTCGAGGAGCTGGGGCACGCCCTCGGTGGTGCCGGTGCCGATCCGGGTGGTCAGGAGGGGACCGGAGGCGACACCGCGCCCGCTCCCGCCCGTGCCACCGCCACCGCCGTCGGTGTCGGTGCCGTACATCCGTACGCCGACGACGGCGCCGCCGAGGACGACCGCGCCCGCGAGGGCCAGCGCCATCGCGGGCAGCACGGTCATGCCACGGAGTGAGCGCGGGAACCGCCGTGCCGGTGCGTCCCCCCGGGCCGCCGTACGGTCGCCTCCCGTACGGTCTTCCGTCGGACGCTCTTGCTGCTGAAGCTGGATACGGGCCATCAGACGCTCCTTGTGGAACTGGTGACGGCCCGCGGGCAGGTCCCGTTCCGCCGAGGGCAGGAGCTGGGCGCTCTCCTCCCACTCGGCCGGAGTCTGCCGGGACGGGTTCGCGTTCATCGGATTCCTTCCTGTGCGGGCCGGACCGCGGTCGCGCGGTCGCCTCTTGTCTGTCCGGGACCCGCACCGGGTTCCCGATCCCCGCGCACGGGGGAGGACGGCCGCCCCGCCCCCGACCTGTACCCCGCCCCCGACCTCGACCCCGCCGCCGTCCCCGCTCCCGTCCCCGGCGCCACCTCGGACGCCGACGCCGACGGCGACGCCGCTCCCGGCACGGCCAGTTCGGCGTCGGCGAGCTTGCGCAGCTTGGCGCGGGCCCGGGAGAGCCGGGAGCGGACCGTACCGACCGGGACACCGAGCGCCTCGGCCGCGGCGGTGTACTCCAGTCCCTCCCACAGACACAGGGCCAGGACCTCGCGCTCCGGTCTGCGCAGCGCGGCCAGCGCGGTGAGCGCGGCGGCCAGCCGCCGACGGTCGTCGAGCCGGCCGGCCACCTCCTCGGCGTGGTCGGGCACGGCGGTCTCGGCCCGCGCGGCGGCGAGGGCCGCGGCCCGGTAACGCCGGTTGCTCCGGGTCTGGTTGCGCGCGGAGTTGGTGGCGATCCCCAGCAGCCAGAGCCGCAACGACCCGCCCTCGGGATCCACCCGGTCCCGCAGCCGCCAGGCTTCCATGAAGGTCGCGGCCATCACATCCTCCGCCGTGGCCCAGTCGGCCGTCAGCCGGAAGGCATGGTTGTAGACCGTGCGCGCATAGCTGTCGAACAGCTCCGCGAACGCACTCGACTCCCCGGCCCGCACCCGGGTACGCATATCTGTGCTCACCCCCCTGAGCTGTCCACCACACCCCTCGAAGTTCCCATGACCGCCGTCACACGAGCCCCCGGGAGCCCGGCTCAGGGCCCGAAGCGAAGCGGGCCGGGAATCAGGGGGCGGATTTCCCGCGTATTGCCGCTGCTTACAGCGACCCTTTCCTTACACAATGACAACTTCGTTTGCTGACAGTAGAGTTGGTGGTTCGTCAGAAACCTGGGGGCAGGGCCGGTGTCGGGGGGACACAGTGACAGCGGGAAAAATGGCGTGTGAACCGTTCTTAGGGCCGAGGCCCGGGTGTTTTCACTGAAATGATCATTTCCGGCGAAATCAGCGTGTCAGGTGTCGTGGGCGCCAGGGAGCAGGAGAGCTTCACGGCCCGGCGTACGTCCACGGCGACCCACACCGGGGGCAATCCGCACACCGAGGAACACGCGACCGTCCTGCCGGCCGAGGCGGAGGCCGCCGTCGCGCGGATCGTCCCGCGCGTCGCCGTGCGCAATCTGCCCACCGCGGCGACGGAGAATCTGGTCGGCCGCGGCGACGCCCTGGCGCGGATCCGTGAGGCGCTGGACGCCGGGGCCGGAGTGGGGGTCATCACCCAGGCCGCCACGCTGCGCGGGCTCGGCGGCGTGGGCAAGACCTCGCTCGCGCTGCACTACGCCAACAGCCGCCTCGACGAATACAGCGTGGTCTGGTGGATCGCCGCCGAGACCGAGGAGCAGATCGGGTCCGCACTCGCCGATCTGGCCGTCTATCTCTACCCGGACTGGGCTCTGACCGCCTCGCCCAAGGAACGCACCGAATGGGCGCTGCGCTGGCTGCGCCATCACGCCGGCCGCTGGCTGCTCGTCTACGACAACGCCGAGAACCCGATATCCCTCAACCCCTCCATAGGCCGTCTGCTCGGCCGCGGCCATCAACTGGTGACCAGCCGGCTGGCGACCGGATGGCACGAGCGGGCCCGGGTGGTGAGCCTGGACGTGCTGGACGGGACGGACTCCGTGGACCTGCTCTGCCGGGTCGCCCTGCCCGATCGCGCGGTCGGTGCCGAGGAGCGGCGGGAGGCGGGCGGGCTCGCCGCCGATCTGGGGCATCTGCCGCTGGCCCTGGCGCAGGCGGCGGCCTATCTGCGGCAGACGGGGATCACCTTCGCCGAGTACCGGTCGAGGCTCAGCACCACACCGGACGCCCTGTGGGACGCGGAGGCGGTCGACAGCCAGGTCGCCGAGACCATCGGCCGGATCTGGCAGACGAGCCTGCCGTCGATCCGCAGCCGTAAGCCGTTCGCCGTGGAACTGCTGAACACCCTGGTCTGGTACGCGCCGGAGGCACTGCCCCTGGACGTTCTGCGGCCGCTCGACGCGGACGGCCATCCCGTGACGGACGCGCTGAGCGTGCTCGCCGGCTACGGCCTGATCACGCTGGGCCCGGAGACGGTCACCGTCCACCGGCTGCTCCAGGCGGCGTTACGGGCCGGGGCCCCCGATGTCGCCTCGCGCGAACAGGCCAAGCTGGTCATGGCGCGTGCCCTGGCCGAGGACACTCCGGCGGACGCCTCGGACGCCTCGGACCCGGCGGACGCCTCGCACCCGGCCGACGCTTCGGACGTCGCTGACCCGGCCGACCCCGCCGACCCGGCGCCCACGGAGGCCAACTCCGACTCCGAGGCCGAAGCCGACTCCGAGACCGAGGCCGAGGAGAGACAGCGGCGCCGCCTCGCCCTGCTGCCGCACATCCGCTCCCTGGCCGCCACCGACGCCTCCCCGGTGCCCGAACCCCGTGTCATCGAGATGTACCGGCGCGCGGCCGAGCAACTCGTCGCCCGTGAGCAGAAGGTGCTCGCCCTGCCGCTGCTGGAGGCGGTGGTCGACGGCCGGACCCGGTTGCTGGGGGTGGACCACCCCGACACCCTCGACAGCCGTGACACCCTGGCCGAGATCCACAGCAAGGCGGGCGATCCCGCCAGGGCGGTCACGCTCTGCCAGGACGTCTGGCTGGACCGGGTCCGTGTCCTCGGTCCGCTCGATCCCTCGACGCTCCGCAGCCACGACAACCTCGCCTACGCCTACCGCAAGGCGGACGACCCCCTGCGTTCCGTGAGGGAGTTCGAGGCGGTCGCCGCTCAGCGCGCCGAGGTCCTGGGGCCCGACGACCCCGCCGCCCTCGCGAGCCGTAACGCCCTCGCCTACGCGCGCCAGACCGCGGGGCAGCACGCCGACGCCGTACGGGACTTCGAGTCCGTCGTCAACGACCGCTCGCGCGTGCTGGGGAAGGACCACCGCGACACCCTGGCCAGCCGGAACAATCTCGCGTACGCCCATCTGGAGGCGGGCCACCACGCCCTGGCGCTGGAGCTGTACGCGCAGGCCGTCGAGGACCGCACCCGCGTCCTGGGCCGTGACCACCCGGACACCCTGACCAGCCGGGGCTGGCTCGCCAACGCCTACGGCGAGGCGGGCGACGACCGGAAGGCGGTCGAGCTGTACACGGCCGTGGCCCAGGACCGCGCCCGGGTCCAGGGCGCCGACCATCCCGACACCCTGAGCAGCCGGAAGGACCTGATCTACGCGCTGAACGCGGCCAGGGGCCCGGCGGCGGCACTGCCCGAGGTCAAGGCCCTGCTGGCCGACTTCGTCAGGGCGATGGGCCCGGACCACCCCGACACCCTCGACGTACGCGACGACCTGGCGTTCGTGTACCGGGAGGCGCGCGACTTCACCGAGGCCCTGACCCTGTACACCCGGCTCGCCGCGGACTTCAAGCGGGTCAGGGGACCCGAGCACTCCCAGACCCTGCGCGCGCGGAGCGTGCTCGCTTACGCGCGTCTGCTCTCGGGCGACAGCCGGCAGGCCATCAGGGACTACGAACTGCTCCTCGCCGACCGCCGGCGGGTCCAGGGCGTGGACCATCCCTCCACACTCGCCACCCGCGCGAGCCTGGCGACCGCCCACTGGTGGATCAGCGACTACCGGCGGGCGGTGTCCCTGTTCGAGGCGCTGATCGCCGACCGGGTCCGGGTGCTGGGGCCCCGCCACCCCGATGTGTTCCACACCCGGGACTTCCTCGCGTACTCCCACAAGCTGGCCGGCGACCACCTCACGGCGGTGAGCGCGTTCCGGAGCCTGGTCGACGACCTCACCGAGGCGTACGGCCCGGACCATCCGGAGGTGCTGTCCGCCCGGGAATCCCTCGGCCGGGCCCATGACAGGGCGGGCAACCACCGGGAGGCGATCGAGCTCTTCACGGCCCTGATCGAGGACGTCACCCGCGTACAGGGGCCCGACCACCCCCGGGCGCTGAGTGCCAAGGAGGGGCTCTGCGAGAGCCACCGGTCCGCGGGACACGGGCGGGAGGCGATCGGGCTCGCGGAGGAATTGGTCGCCCTGCGCACCCGGGTCCAGGGGGCCGGTCATCCCGAGGTGCTCGACGCCCGGAGCGCGCTCGGCCACGCCCTCAGATCGGCGGGCGAGTACCGGCGGGCGACACGGCTGTACGAGGAGCTGACCGCCGACCGGACCCGCCTCCAGGGCGCCGGTCATCTCGACACCCTCAGCACCAGGGCGGGTCTGGCCTACACGCACCAGCTCGCCGGCGACCACGGACGGGCCGTCACCGATTTCGAGTCCCTCCTCCACGACCGGGTCCGGCTCCAGGGCGCCGAGCACCCGGCCACTCTCCGCGCGCGGGAGAACCTCGCGTACGCCTGTCTGGAGGCCGGACACCACCGGCGGAGCTTCTCGCTCTACGAGCGGGCCACCGCCGACCGGACCCGTCTCCAGGGCCCCCGCCACCCCGACACCCTGGGCGTGCGGAACGCACTGGCGGGCGCGTACCTGCGGACCGGGGACTCCCGGCGGGCCATCGCGGCCCTGGAGTCGGTGGTCGCCGACCGGCTGGAGGAGCAGGGCGCGGACCATCCCGCGACGCTCTCCGCACGGCAGGACCTGGCCACCGCCCACCGTCAGGCGAGCGACTACCGCAAGGCCGTCGCGCTCTACGAACGGCTCGTGGCCGACCATGTCCGTATCCAGGGCGGCGACCACCAGAACACGCTGGCCGTCCGCACCTGGCTCGCTTTCACCTATCAGCTCGCGAAGGACTACGAGCGGGCGACGGCCGAGTACGACGCGCTCGTCGAGGACTACCGCCGGGCCAGGGGCGTGGATCATCCGGCCACGCTCGCCGCCCGGGAGAACCTGGCCTTCGTCTGCCGGATGGCGCGTCAGTACGGGCGGGCCGTCTCCCTCGAACGTGACCTTGTCGAGGACCGGGTCAGGATCCAGGGCCCGGACCATCCCGACACCCTCGACGCCCGCAAATACCTCGCCTACAGCCTCCAGTCGGCGCAGGACCTCCGCCGTGCGACCGACGTGCTCGCGTCCCTGCTGGCGGACCGGATCCGGATACTGGGCGAGGACCACGAGGAGACACTGGACGCGCGGGCCGATCTGGCCGACGCCTGGTGGGACGCGGGCGACCTCCCTCGGACGGTCGAGGCGTTCGAGGCACTCGTGGCCGACCAGACGCGTCTGCACGGGGCCGACCACCCGGACACCCTCTACGCGCGCGCCCAGCTCGGCTACGCCTACCGTGCCTCCGGGCAGTACGACCGGTCGGCGGACTTCCAGGACCGGCTGGTCGCGGACCGGGTCCGGATCCACGGCGCGGAACATCCCGCCGCACTGGGCAGCCGCGCGGCACGCACCCGGGTGCTCGTGCTGACCGGCAGGTACCGGGCCGCCATCGGCGAGCTCACCGAGCTGGTCGACATCCGCTCCCGGATCAACGGCGTGGACCACACCCACACCCTGGACACCAGGACCGATCTCGCGTTCTGTCTCCGTGCGGCCGGTGACGTCCGCAAAGCGGCCGAGCTGCTGGAGGACGTGGTCTCCGACTGCCGCCGGGTGTACGGGGACACGCACCGCAGGACGCTGCGTGCCCTGGGCCGGCTCGCACTCGTTCACACACAGACCGGTCTGCCGGGCCGGTCCGTCGAGATCTGTGAGCGAGTGGTGGACGACTACACCCGGCTGCTGGGGCCCGACCACCTGGATGTGCTCGACAGCCGGGAGGCGCTGGCGTACGCACTCCTCCAGAGCGGTGAGCCGCGACGGGCCGCCGCCCTCTACGAGGCGGTCGTCGCGGACCGTTCGCGCGTCTTCGGCCTGGGCTTTCCCGGCACCGTGGAAGGCCTGGCCCGGCTCCACCGGGAGGGGAGCGCGGAGACGGACGACGCGTTCGTCACCACGGTCGTGGTCTGCGCGGAGCAGCCGCGCGACGGCTTTCCCAGCGCGGTCGAGTGCCTCGCCAGGTCCTACGGCGAGGCGGGTGACTGGGCGAGCGCCATCCGGCTGCTGGAGGCCGTGCGCGCGGGCCGTGAGCGGGTGTTCGGCCCCGGTCATCCCCAGACACTGGACAGCAGGACCGAACTGGCCGTCGCCCGCGCGCGGTCGGGCGAGGACGGCATGGGCCGCGACTTCGAGGAACTGCTGAGCGCGTGGGAAGGGGTGCTCGGGCCCGACCATCCCCGGCTCGACTCCCTGCGGCTCGAATTCGCCCAGTTGAGCCCGGCCTGGGTGCCCAGGGTCACCCTGCTCGCCGAGGCACGCGTCGGGCAGGCCGTCCCGATCGAGATGAGGCTGGAACGGCCGGTATCCGGAACGGAAGCGGGAGCCGGAGCGGGAGCGAAATCCGGCACGGGAGCGGGAGCCGGAGCCGAGGCCGGGGCGGGAGCCGAGGCCGGGGCGGGAGCCGAGGCCGGGGCGGGAGCCGAGGCCGGAGTGGAGTCCGAAGCCGCGTCCGGGGCCGAAGCCGGGGCCGGGTCCGAAGCCGCGTCCGGGGCCGTCGCGGACCGGGGAACGGAGAGCCTGCCGCCCCTGCTGGTGGTCGTGGGCGTCGAGTCGCGGGCGGCCGTCGAACCACCGGTCGCGGAGTACGTGCCGGGCTCGGCCCCGCCCCGCTTCGACTTCACGGCCGCCGAACCGGGCGCCCACCGTATCCGCTTCACCGTGTACGACCGGGAGTACGGGGTCGTGCTCCAGGACCTGGAAGCGAACTTCGACGTTCCCGCCGCCCCGTAGATCCGGGCACCCCAGGAAGAGACCGCCGGTATGCCTCAAGACGCCACCATCGTGATTCGGCACAATCCCTCGCTGCACTACGCCGATGCCGCGCTGCCGCCGCGAGGAGGCGCGGGAGGGCCGCGCGCACGCGGCAAGGAGCCGCTGGATCTCGTCGTCTGGCTCCGCCACGAGGGGCTCGGCAGACTCCGTATCGGGGCCTACACGCCGAGCGAGCGCACCCCGAGAACCGGGACCCATCACGCCGTGCTGAAGATGACCGCCGACGAGGCGCTACGGGGGGCCGGGAGGCTCCGGTCCATCTGGCGCGACCGTCTGGTGCACTACCAGCCCGCCGCGTACGACACCGACGGGTACAGCACCGACGGCTACGCCACCGACACCGGTCCCGTCGGCGGCTTCCCGCTCACCGACTCGGCCGATCTCACCGGCCTGGCGTCCGTGACCGAGCCCCTCACCACCGATCTGGCCGAGGAGGGCTTCGACCTGTTCGACCGTCTCCTCGACGGTCCCGGTCCCGAACTGACCGCCTTCCGGGCCTTCCTGACGGACCAGCTCGGCGGCGACAGGCCCCTGCGCGTCAGCTTCGACTCCGACATCTATCTGCCCTGGCCCATGCTCGCCCTGGACCCCGGGCCGGGCGGCGACCCGTGGAGAGCCTTCCTGGGCCATCGGCACCAGGTCGAGCAGACCGGGCAGTCGTATGTGACGCCGCAGAGGCCGTGGAAGCGGCAGGGGCCGGTGCCGGTCACCAGTCTCAACACCGACTCCACCCTGGAATCCGTGGGCCGGGCGCCCGAGGTGCGCAAACTCCTCGAAGAACGGTCCAGTCTGACCGTGTGCACCGAGTCCGGGCCGTTCCTGGAGGCGCTCGGCGGAGCCGTGCTGGACGACGACGTGATGTATTTCTGGTGCCACGGTCACTTCGTGGCCAACGGATCGCCCCATCCGCATCTCGCCGTCCGGCTCTCCGACAACCGCGACATCGACGCCGAACTCGTACGGCGGCACCGTCGCCACTTCCGGGAGGGCACCGGGCGCTTCACACCGTTCATCCTGCTCAACGCCTGTCACACCGGGCAGATGGCCGACGCGCCCGAACTGGAGCACCTCGGCAAGGCGTTCGTGGGGCTGGGGGCGGACGGGGTGCTCGGGCCGCAGATCGAGATACCCCAGGTGTTCGCCACGGAGTACGCGTACGCCTTCCTGGAGCTGTATCTCACGGGCGAGCACACCGCGGGCGAGATCGCGCGGACGCTCGTGCACCGCTTCGCCGAGGAGTTCCACAACCCGCTGGCCCTCGCCTACTCGCTGCACTGCGGTATCGACAGCAGTCTGGAGATGGCCTCGTGAGACGCGCTTCCCCGCGGCGGCCCGCCACCGCGTCACGGACCCCGGTGCCCCCGGTGCGGAGCCCGGCGCGGACTCCGGTACGGACCGGGCCGCGGCCGGTGGAGGTGGACCTCGACGAACGCGGCAGGCTGCTGGTCACGGGCACCCGCACCCCGGTGCCCGCCAACCGGATCGGCGAGTATCTGGCGCGGAACCTGAGGATCCCGGAGCGCGCCACCGACATCTATGTGTATGTGCACGGCTGGCAGACCGCGCCCGCCACGGCCTCGCGTACGGCGGCGCGCCTCGTCCAGCGGGCGCAGGCGCTGCGCGCGGCCGGCCGGGACCGGTATCCGGGGGTCGCCGGCGCGTACCGCCCCTGGGTCGTCGTGGTGCGCTGGCCCTCCTCCAGCGTCTCCACGCTCGGCGGGTTCCGGCGGATCCGCGAGCGGGCGCACGCCATGAGCGCCCTCGGGACCGGCCACGCGCCGTTCGTACTCGCCCATCTGCTGGGCTATTTGGATGTGCACCGGGCACATCCCGGGAATCCGGCGGTGCTCGCCAACCGCGCGGGCCAGTATCTGCATCTCGTCGGGCACTCGTTCGGCGGGCGGTTCCTGTGCGAGGCCGTCCAGTGGGCGACGGAACGGCCCGTACAGCCGCGTGTCCTCGGCTGGAGCACACCGGCGGACCCCCGGCGGCCGTTCACCGTGGACAGCGCGCTGATCTTCCAGATGGCCGCGCCGCGCGACGCCTTCGTCCGCCATTTCGCGGCGCTGTTCCCGTCGGGCGGCGCGCCGGGGGCGCCGCTGCGCGGCCCGCTCGTCCTGACCCACTCCCGCTGGGACCGGGCCACGGGCTTCTGGCATCTGCGGGCGGAGGGAGAGCCGGGGATCGGACACTCGGGCACCGGAGCGACGCCGGTGCCCCAGTCCTCGATCCGCATGCTCACCACCGGCACGGCGTACGAGCGGCGGGCGCTCGACCACCGGATCGTGAACGTGGACGCGGGCTGGCTCTACCGGGGTGGCTGGAAGAGCAAGTTGTCGCCCGCCGGGGCGCACTCGGACTTCCAGCACCCGGAGTCCGCCCATCTGCTGCTCTCACTCGCCTCGCTCTCCCGCTGAGGCGCCGCCCGCTGAGGCGCCGTCGTCTCCCGCGCGGGTGCGGCGGGTGCGGTCTGGGGCGGTCCGGGGGGGGCGGACCGCGGGCGGTCCGGGGCGGTCAGTACTGGAGCGTGGTGGCGACGTCGTGGCCGATGCGTTCGACCGCCGCGAGATCGAGGCCGTAGTGCACATAGCGGCCGTTGCGTTCCACCCGCACCAGACCCAGATCGCGCAGGGTGCGCAGATGGCGGGAGACCTGCGGGCGCGTCATCGACAGCCGGTCCGCGAGGTCGGCGGTGGTCATCGACTGACGGGCGATCAGCCGGCACAGCCGTACCCGGCGCGGGTCGGTCAGCGCCAGCATGCGGCTGCGGGCCAGCGTGATGCCCACCACCGGGGCGTCGACCGGGAAGTGCACGACGGGCGGCAGGCCCGGCTCGTCCTTGACGACGAGATGCGGCGCGCCGTACACGGTGGGGATGAGCAGCACCGGTGTACGGACCGGGCTGATCACCGCGTGGTGCACCTTGTCGAAGACGACCCGCTGCGGGTCGGCGAACCGGGCGCTGGACGGGCTCAGTGAGACCAGCGCGGCGGCCGGGCCGTCGTTCGCCAGCCGCTGCCGTACCCGGTGCGCGGCGCGGGTGAGGGAGGGTTCCGTCGCGGCCCACAGCGTGTCGAAGAAGACGGCGCGGCACAGGTCGAGGAAGCGCAGGACGTCCGCGCGCAGCGCCTCCGGGCCGCGCAGCAGTTCCTCGGCGAGGGCGAGATGCGGTTCGGGCAGTCCGGAGGCGGCGTGGCGCAGCGCGGCGGCCTGACGGGGCTCGTGCAGCAGACGGTCGAAGGCGAAGCCGCGGTAGCCGCTGGCGCAGGCGTACGCGGTGAGTTCGGCGAACCGGTCGAGGGGGAGCCGGGCCAGGGCCGGTAACCGGGCGGCCGGCCCCGGCCCCGGTGCCGCGCCGGGACCGGGTCCCGGCCCGTGCGCCGGTCCCGGCCCCGGCCTCCGCCCCGGTGCCGCGCCGGCGGCGAGCGGTCCGTCGAGCCCGGTGTAGAAACCCCGCCAGCGCAGCGCCGTCCACAGCGGTGCGAAGCGCCGGAGCCCCGCCAGAAAGGCGGGCGGGGCGGTACCGGCGATCTCCCGGGCCCAGGGCGCGCGATCGGCGTGGTGTCCGTGTTCGGTGAGGACGTGCAGACACGCGGCCAGCTCAGCCAGCGGGGACACCGCGACGGTGAAGCGGCCGGGAACGGCCCCTTCCAGGACAATCACGACCGACATGGGCGGAGTGTACGGGCGGCGGCTCCGGTCCCTCCAGCGGCGGGAGCGGCGGGACCGGCGGGAGCGGCCGGGCCGACGGGAGCGGCCGGACCGGCGCCGGCCGTGGACCCCGCGTGCGCCGGGGCCGTCTCCTGCGGACGCGCTGCCGTCTCCTCCGGGCGCGCTGCCGCCTCCCCGGGGCGCGCCGTCGCGGTCTCCTCCGGCGCCGCCGCCTCTTCCCTCGGCGCCGTCTCCTCCGCACAGGCCTCGGCCGCCCGGCACTTCGCCCCCGTCCCCGCCAGGAACTCCGCCCGCGCCGCCGCCAGGACCTCCGGGTCCGTGACCAGATCGGTGACGACCCGGGCCAGCCCCGCCGCCGCGATCCCCGTCCGCTCGTGCGCGAGGTCCGTCACCGACGCCGCGGTCATGGCCTCGGAGTGGCTGGGCGTACCGAGCGCGGCGGTCTGGACGTACGGATGGATGACGGGCAGCAGATGGGAGAGATTGCCGATGTCGGAGGAGCCCGCCGGGGTGTCCGGGTCGCCGGGCGCGATGTCCAGGCCCAGCGCGCGCACCGTGGCGGCGAACCGCTCGGCGAGCACCATGTTGTTCCGGCGCTCCGCGTACAGCGGGCCGGTCTCGGTGATCTCCGCCTCGGTCTCGGTGGCGAGCGCCGCGCCCCTGGCCGCCTTGCGGACCCGTTCGGCCAGCGCCTCGGCCGACGCGGCCGTACGGTCCCTCACGTAGAAGTCCACCGCGGCGCTGTCCGGGACCACGTTCGGGGCCTGTCCGCCGTCCGAGACGATGCCGTGCACCCGCGCGGTCGGCGGCATGAACTGACGCATCGCGTCGAGGGCGTTGAGGAAGAGCTGGGCCGCCGCCAGCGCGCTGCGGCCCTCCCACGGGGACTTCGCCGCGTGCGCGCTCACCCCCGTGAAGCGGGCCCGCAGATGCGCCGCCGCCAGCCCTTCCTGGGCGGTCAGCGAGCGGTCGCCCGGGTGGAACATCACCGCGGCGTCCACGCACTCGAAGACTCCGGCGCGGGCCAGTCTCACCTTGCCCGCGCCGCCCATCTCCTCACCGGGCGTGCCGATGACGGCGATGGTCCCGGGGTGGCCGGGCAGGGCACGCACGGCGGCGATCGCGGCGGCGGCGCCCCCGGCCGCGATGAGGTTGTGGCCGCAGCCGTGCCCGATACCGGGCAGCGCGTCGTACTCCACGAGCACGGCGATGTACGGACCGGGCGCGCTCCCCCGGTGCGTCGCCACGAACGCGGTGTCCAGGCCCCCGGCCGGTGCCTCGATCCGGAAGCCCGACTCCGCCAGCCAACTGGTCAGGACCCGCTGGGCGTACACCTCGGCGAACTTCAGCTCAGGCCGTGCGTGGAGGGCGCGGCTCACCTTCTCCATCCGGGGCCGCACGAGGGCGATCGCGGCGGCGAGCGTCCGCGCCACGGGGTCGGGGGCGACAGCGTCGGGGGCCACGGGATCGGCGGCCGCGGGGCCGGGGGCGGGCGTGCGGGTGGTGGATGTGGTGGTGGATGTCGTGCTACCGGACATGAGGGGCTCCCGCCGTACGAGGTGATGGATCGTCACGTACGAAGAGACTGCGGCCGCCGGCGCTCCGGCGGTCTCGGGTTACCGCGCCCCAGGTAACCCCCGGGGCCGGAAGGGAGCGTTCCGCCCTTTGTTTCGCGTTTTTCGAAGGCGCAGGTCAGGGCCTTTGGGCGACATATCCGGTGCGTCATCGTTCAGTCCGTTTTCGATGACGTCGAGATCAAAAATATGAAACATCTGAGTTTCCTTGCCCAAAATAGATAGTTGAGATGTGAACGTTTGCCCGGCTCTCGATCAATCGATGCACCGCGTCCCCGGACGCGCCGCGCGTGGACGGCTGTCGCCCGCGCGCTCGAAAGTGAGGTCAGGCACTCGTGGACATACCAAGACCCTCGCGGACGCGTCTGCGTCCGCTCGCCGCCGGCGTCGCGGGACTGGTGGCGCTGGGCGCGCTGTCGGTACTCACGGCCCCGGTCGCCTCCGCCGCGCCGCCGGCCGATTCACCCGTGGTCCGCTCGGGCGACGGATGGACCGTCTCCCGGGCGGCCGGCGGTTATGTCGTGTCGCTGAAGCTGGACGCCCCCCTCCCGGTCAAGGGCGACCTGCCCGAACTCGTCGCGGACGGGACGGATCTGGGTCCGGCCAAGGAGTCCGCCGACGGGCGGACCCTGACGGTCACGACGGCCGACGACTCGGTGGCCTCGGCCGACGAGATCGGCTGGCAGTGGTCCAGCGGCGGCGACAGCACCGCCACCGGACCCACCACCCTGATCTCGCCGTCGGCCCAGGCCAAGGCGCGGAAGCTGACGGAGTCCAGGGCCCTGGTGGAGGACGAGGCCCCCGACACGTCGGCCGACGACCCCACGACCATCGGCAAGGGCTCCTACACGATCGCCGACTACGACTTCGGCGCGCAGTCGGTCCCGCTCGCCGACATCGGCGGCATACGCGGTGAGTTCCAGGGGCGCATCTATCTGCCGACCGACGGCAGGCCGCACCCGGTGGCGATCTTCCTGCACGGCCGCCACAGCTCCTGTTACAACCTCACCACCCTGCGCGGCGCGAGCGGCTGGCCCTGTGCGCCGGGCACCGCGCCGATCCCCAGCTTCGCCGGATACGACGCCGCCGCCGAGGCACTGGCGGCGGACGGCGTGACCGTGGTGTCGGTCTCGGCGAACGCGATCAACGCCAACGACAACCAGCTCTCGCCCGACAACGGCGCCGCCAGCCGCGGTCAGCTCGTCCTCGACACCCTCGCCATGCTGAAGAAGGCCAACGCGGGTCAGCCCGTGGTCCAGCACGACGCGGTGACCGGCCAGGACGTCACGCTGGAGCAGGCGCTGACCGCCGGGGAGGCCACCCACCCCGGCTCGACGCTGAAGGCGTCCCAGCTCGTCGGCTCCATGGACTTCGACTCGATCGGGCTGATGGGCCACTCACGCGGCGGTGAGGGCGTCGTCTCCGCGGCGGCCCTCAACGCGGCCCTGCCGACCCCGTGGAAGATCAAGTCCGTACTCCCGCTCGCCCCGGTCGACTTCACCCGCACCACGCTGCCGGACGTGGTCATGACCACGATGCTGCCGTACTGCGACGGCGATGTCTCCGACCAGCAGGGACAGCACTTCTACGCGGACTCGCGCGACGCGTTCTCGGACGATGTGCTGCGCTCCAACGTCTGGGTCATGGGCGCCGACCACAACTTCTTCAACTCGCAGTGGACCCCGCCGTCCCCGGGCGGCTCGGACGACTGGTCGAACACCGCCGACGCCGTGTGCGGGACCAGCGCCGCGGCCCTGGCCTCCGGCAAGAACATCCGGATCACCGCGGAGCAGCAGTACAAGCTGGGCGCCGCGTACATCGCCGGGTTCTTCCAGGCGACCCTCGGCGGCCGGACCCAGTTCCGGGGCTACTTCGACGGCTCGCAGCTCACCCCGCCGTCGGTGGCCGCCTTCGCCGACGTCCGTACGGTGGCCCAGCAGCCGTCCTCGGCGCGCCGGGACATCACCGCGTTCAAGACCACCAGCCCGCTGATCGGCACCACGTCGACGGCCACGGCCGTGATCTGCGCCAGCAAGTCCGGACGCACCGTGCCGCAGCCGTACCCGCTGTGCACCAATCCGGGCAGCACCCTCACCAACCAGCAGCTCCCGCACTGGACTCCGGCCTCGTTCGCGCCGAACGTGCCGCTGAACGTGATGACGCATCTGACCTGGACGGCGACGACGGGCGCGCTCGGCGTGACCCTGCCGTCCGCCCAGCAGAACGTCTCGGGCTACGACGAGATGACCGTGCACATGTCGCCCGACGAGAGCGTCACCACGGGCACCGACCTCACGCTGAGCGTCGCCGACTCCGCCGGGCACACCTGGAGCAGCCCGGTCTCCGCCCTCAACCCCTGGGGCGTCAGCAGGATGCCGGCCAGCGGGGCGTCACAGCTCGGCAAGATCGTCCTCCAGGAGGTGGCGGTCCCGACCGCGACCCTGGCCGGGGCCGGTCTCGATCTGAAGCACATCACCCGGGTCACCTTCACCGGCGCGGCCGGCGCCGACGCCACCGCGGCCGGCGGTGTGTACCTCTCGGATCTCGTCTTCGCGGACAAGGGCCTGGGCACGCCGAGTCCGCAGAGCCGTCCCGCCGTCAACATCGCCTCGACCAGGACCGAGGAGGGCAACGGCCCGGGTGCCGCCCAGGCCGCCGTCTATCTGTCCCGGCCTGCCGCCACCCCGGTCTCCGCCTATGTGACGGTGGTCGGTTCGGCGACCGGCAAGGTCGGACTGGCGATGCAGGAGGTCACCTTCGCCCCCGGTACGACCTGCCGGACGGTCGACATCCCGGCGTCGGGTGACACCGCGGCCGGAGCGGCCCCCACCACGGCCTACAAGGTCGGGGTGTCCAACTCCAGCGACGCCGTCCTCGGCAGCGGGGACTTCGGCACCATCACCGTGCGCGAGGACGACGGTCTGACCGGTACGGGCACGGCCGCGCCCGCGGTCGGTGTCCAGGGCGACGTCTGTGCGGAGTACGCGGCGCTCGCCGAGCCCGGCAAGCTGACCGTCAGCGACACCAGGCCCGAGCCGGGTGCCACGGTCACGGTCACCGGGGCCGGCTACCGCGACGGCGAGAGCGTGGCGTTCACGCTCGGTTCCGCCGTCCTCGGCAGCGCGGTCGCGGCGAGCGACGGCACGGTGTCCTTCCAGGGCGCCGTCCCGGCGGACCAGCCGTACGGGAGCGCGACGGTCGGCGCGGTCGGCGCGGGCTCCGGCTACACGGCGACGGCGGGCGTCGAGGTCCTCGCGACCACCACGACGGCGCTCAGCCTCTCCCCGGCCGCGCCAGGCATCGGCAAGGCGGTCACGCTGACGGCGGCGGTCACCGGTCCGGGGTCCGACGGCGGCACGGTGACCTTCCGGGACGGCACCACCGTCCTCGGTACGGCCAAGGCCGCGGGCGGAAAGGCGTCCCTGCGGATCGCGGCCGGCTTCAAGGCCGGGACCCACACCTTCACCGCGGCCTTCGGCGGCACCGCCTCGGCCGACACCTCGGCGTCGGACCCGGTGCAGCTCGTCCTGACCAAGGGCCGCAGCTCCATCGCCATGGCGCTGCCGGTGAAGTCGGTCAGCTACGGTCACGCGGTCTCCGGCATCTTCTCGGTGGCCGGCGCGTCCAACGGGACGGTGAAGGTCTCGTACGGGACCGGATCGCTGACGGCGAAGGTCGGGACGTCGGGAGCGGGCACGTTCAAGCTGCCCGCGTCGCTCTCCGTCGGCGCCCACACGGTGTCCGTGCAGTACCAGGGCACCGACTTCGTGGAGCCCAGCGGGGTCGCCTCGCAGAAGCTCACGGTCGTGAAGGCGAAGACGACGACGTCGCTGACGCTCTCCAAGACCAAACTGGCGCGCGGCGCGTCGCAGACGGTCAAGGTCTCGGTGGCCGGCCACAGCGGCGCCGCCTATCCGACCGGCACGGTCACGGTGACGGCCAAGGCGGGCGGCAAGACCACGACCACCAAGGTGTCCCTGACGGCCGCCAAGAAGGGGGTGCTCAGCTTCACCGTCAAGCTGCCGAAGGTGAAGGGAACGGCGACGGTCACCGCCGTCTACGCCGGGAACGGCAACTTCTCCGCCAGCACCTCGCCCAAGAAGCAGGTGAAGCTGACCTGACCCGGCACCCGAGCCCGCGGGGCGTGTGGGGCGGGTGAGTTGTACGAGGTGTGTGGGGGGAGGGGCCGGCCGGCCCCTCCCCCCACACACCCATGTCCGGGGTGGCCCACCGGGCGCGCGGTCGGGGCGGCGCATGATCCGGTGGCGCCCCGGCGCCGGGCACTGTTGCCCACCCCCGTGAGGCAGCGGCGCCCAGCGCCCGTGGAGACCGGGCGCGGCTGTGGAACGGCCCTGAGGTGCTGCGCCAGCGTTCTCGATCCTGCTCCCTGGGCCGCGTATAAGTCAACTAAAGTTGATTGGTTGATGGATGGTTCACGGTGAACTGCCGTCCGGCGCACCTCGCGACCCGCCCTCTCGCCACGATCGTGTAGATCGGTGCGACGGCAAGATCCCCCGCCGACGGCCGAAGAGTCTTATGATCCGGGCCATGGCCACCGATTCTCCACGCTCAGAAGCGTCGGCTCTGCGACCGGACGAACCGGATGAACCAGACCAACCGAACCAACCGAACCAGCCGGACCAGCCGAACCGGCCGGACCAGGCGAACCGGCCGGACCAGGCGAACCGGCCGGACGAGGGCGACGGGCCGACCGGCACGCTGGACTTCGCGGCCCGCTTCCGGCGCGTGATCTCGGTGATCTACCCGAAGGACCTGGGGCGCCCCTGGCGTGACTCGGAGATCGCGGAGGGGACCGGTCTGAGCGGTACCTATATCGGGAACCTCCGCAAGGGCACCCAGAAGCCCAGCCTGGAGAACGCGGTGAAGATCGCCACGTTCTTCGGCGTACCGCTGAACTACTTCAGCGACTCCGCCACCGCCCAGGCGGTCGAGCGGGACCTCAGGAAGATAGAGGCGCTGCGGGACGCCCGTGTGGAGCGCATCGCGATGCGGGCGGCCGGACTGCCCCCCGAGATGCAGGACGCCGCTCTCACGGTGGTGGAGCAACTGCGGAAGGCGGTCGGACTGCCCGACGGCCCCGAGGCCCACGAGGCCCCCGAGGCGTGACCGAGTACCAGCAAACGCCGTTGGGCCACTGGCGGCCGGCCGATGGGAACATCGTGCGAGATCTTGGACGTACGCGCCGCCGGATGCGGGCCATGGTCCGACAACTCGGCCTTCCGGAGATGAGTACGGTGGAGGAGCTGTGCGCGGCGGTCGCGGAGCGGGTGGGACGTCCGGTCCTGCTGGTGCCGCGGCGGATGCGGCTGGGCGAGCCGTCGGGGTTCGTGGAACGCCGCGCGGACGCCGATGTGATCCATTTCGAGCAGGAGACCTCGGGTCTGCACCAGGCCCACATCATCTGCCATGAACTGGCGCACCTGCTGTGCGGGCATCTCGCCGAGCCCCCGGACCCCGCGGAGGACCCCGCCCAGGTGGAGTTACCCACCATCGACGCCGACATGATCCGGCTCGTCCTCGGCCGCTCCCACTACGACGGGGCGGCGGAGGAGGAGGCGGAGATCCTGGGGGCCGAGCTGACGCGCACCCTCGTACTGGCGCCCGGTGCCGGGACCACCTCCCAACTGGCGCCCGCGCTGGAACACCGTAAAGGGCAGCATGTCTGACGTGACCGGCATATCTGGTGTCCCGGTCGCGGACGTGTCCGGTATCTCCGACACCCCGTTCGACATCGTCTACCTCGGTATCGGCACGGTGGGCTGGGTGGTGGCCGGTCTGAAGATCCGGGCCTGGCGACGGGACCCGTCCCCCGGGCTGCTCGTCGTCGCCCTGACGATCGCCGCGCCCGCGACCGCGTTCCTGATGGCGGCCCCGGTGGTGTACCGGCTGATCGACCGGGTCGCGCACCGCGGCAATCTGGCGACCCTGCTGGTCTATCTGGGCATCACGTGCTTCTCGGCGGGCGCCGTGGTGCTGGCCCGTATGTGGACCCCGCCCAAGGAGCGCGGTGACACGCGCGTGTGGGACGTGGCCGGCCCGGACGTCTGGCGGCAGGTGCGCGGGCGCCTCGCGGTGTTCGCCGTACTGATTCCGCTGATGGCCGTCCTGTTCCTCACCGGGGGAGCCGACAGCCCGGAGACCCCGCTCACCTTCGACACCACCTTCGCGACGGTCCCGCGCATCGCGCTCTTCCTCGTGCTCTACCAGGCGCAGTTCGGCTTCGCGCTGATCGACATCAGCCGGGTCTGCGCCGGGCACGCCTCCCGGCTGCCGCGCGGACCGCTGCGCCGGGGTATCGGGCTGCTCGCCGTCGGCGGGCTCGTCGCCTGCGGATATGTCGTGTGCAAGCTCATCGCGATCGGCGCGGCCTTCGCCGGGGTCGGCGGGGCGGAGTGGCTGAGCACGGCCCTCGGCCCGGTGTTCGCCGCGCTCGGGGCCGTGCTGATCACCTCCGGGTTCGCCGGGCCCGCCGTGGCCGCCTGGACCCGGCGGCGCCGCGACTACCAGGCCCTGCGCCCGCTGTGGGACCTGGTGTACCGGGCGGACGAGCGGCTGGCCCTGGAGGAGCCCGCGTCGGCCTGGACCGAGCGGCTGGCCTTCCGCGATCTGGAGTGGCGCACCGCGCGGCGTGGACTGGAGATCCGCGACGGCCAGTTGACGCTGCGGCCCTGGGTCGATCCCGCGGTGGTCACCGCCGCCACCGCGGCGGCGGAACGGGCCGGGCTCGACGACGCGGACCGCGCGGCCCTGATCGTGGCCACCGCGCTGCGGTTCGCCGTCGACGCGCTCAACGCCGGGCTGCCGCCCCGCCCGCGCGAGGAGCAGGTGCCGCTGCCGGGACTGGACGCGGAACCGGCCGAGGAACGGGCCCATCTGGTACGGGTCGCCCGCTCCCTGTACGCGCCCCTGACCGGCGAGGCGCTGGCCGTCGCCACCGCGGCCGGATGACCGCCGGGACGCGCGGCGCGCACCGCGCCTACGCGCGGCTCGTGCTGGAGACGATGCCGGAGGAGTCCCGCGTCGGGCTCGCCCTGGGCTTCATCCGTACGTTCGGCGTCCCGGAGATCGCCCGTGTGCTGTACGGCACCGGACGGGTGACCGGCGAGCCCCGGGCGCGGGCCAAGGCGACCGGCGTGGCCATGTTCACCCTGATCGGAAAGGGGCTGGACAGCCCCGAGGGGCGAAGGACCGTCGAGGGCCTGCGCCGCGTCCACGACCGGCCGGACATCACCCCCGAGCTGATGCACTACGTCCTGGCCTGCTTCATCGTGTGCCCGCTGCGGTTCATCGACGACCACGGACACCGGGCGGTCACGGACGCGGAACGGGAGGCCGCGTACGCCTTCCGGCTCGCCCTGTCGGACGCGCTCGGCCTGCCCGAACCGCCGGGCGCCGAGGGGCCCGCCGGGGTGGAGCGCTGGATGCGCGGCTACGAGTCCCGCCGCTTCGCCCCGACCGAGGAGGGCCGCGCCCTCTGGAACGCCGCCAGCCGGGGCCTGCTGGCGTCCCGGCTCCCCGCCCCGCTGGCCGCGCTGGCCCCGGCGGTGGCCGCGTCGCTGCTGGACGACCCCCTGCGCGAGGCCCTCCGGGTCCGCCGGCCCCCCGCCCCGGTCCGCGCCCTGGTCACCCGAGCCCTCCGCACCCGCGCCCGCCCCCGCTGACGCACCCGGTGCCCGTCCTGCCCGCCCCGGACCCATGGCGGCCCGGCCCCGGACCCACGGCGGCCCGGCCCGGCCCGGGGCGGACAGGACGGGCGGGACGGGCGGGACCGGGGGTCAGTCGCGGGGCGGCTTGGTGGCGTGGGTCCACTCCAGACCGAAGCCGTACGCCCGGTCGATCTGCTGCTGTATCCACATCGTCCACCGGGGCGTGAACCACCGCACCTCCCTGCGTACCGAGAGACCGTTCCCGTCCGGCGTGACCAGGGCGATCGCGCAGGCGGTCGCGCCGGCGGGTGAGTCGTCGAGCAGAATGCGGCAGCCCGCGTCTCCCGGTGCCGTCACCGAGACCGTCGCACCCAGGTGGCGGAAGTCGGCGGCGCCTTCGTACACGTAGACGAAGAAGAGCAACTGCCGGAAGAGCGAACGGTGTTCCTGGCTCACGCGCAGGGTCTCGCCGTCGGACGACGCACCCGTCCGGTCGTCCTGGTCGAGTGCGACATACGGCCACGACGTGAGCGAGCCGTACGCGTCGCCCAGAGCCTGCACCACGGTGCCGCCGCCGTCCCTGAACGACACCAGACAGCCCAGGTCCAGATCCACGCCCGTGCCGGACCGCCAGTTGAGATTGGCCCGTACCGCCCCCCGGCCGGTGATCCGCGCCCGTGGCTCGCTCCTGGTGAGGACGAGCGGCGATTCCACGGCGGATTCCATGGCCGATTCCACGGCCCTTGTTCTCTCCGGCGTCCTGATCTCCTCCGGGATCCGCGGTGCCCGCAGGCGGATCACCCCACGTTTACGGTCATCGGTACTCATCAGGATCCCCCTCGACGCCGCCCGTTCAGCAGGAAAGCGAATTGTACGACCTGTCCCTCTCTGGGTGCGCTACGATCGGCGCCCGCGACGGGTCAGGAAGTCTCCGGCGCGGAGGGGTACGGGGGTGGCTCCACGCCGAATGGCGCTGCGCAAGGATGCCGCCGCTTCGCGTTTCTTTCATGGGGGTGGGAATGCCCGTTGGGGCTCTGGCCGACCGTGCCACGGTTGCCAAACAGCTCAGAGATCTCGCTGACCAGGAGGAACTGGCCGCCCGCCGCGATGAGTTGAGATCGCTCGCGGACGCCCTCCAGGGGCTGGGCGACGGAGATCTGGAGCCGTGGACCGAACTCGATCTTCTTCAGGCATATGCCCGGCCGGAAAGTCTGAGCGCGATGAGCCGTGACGATTCCCAGCGGCCGTTATGGGGCCGGCTGGAGGCCGCCCTCGGTGCGCTGGTTTTCGTTCCGCTGCTGCTCACCTGGTTCGGACTGACAAAGGCGACCAGCGCTTATGAGGCATTGACCGGCGCGGATCCCAGGATGGCGGCCCGGCCGTTTCTTCAGTTATGGCAGTCGGGCTTCGAGGGCCGGCTGACCGGCTGGTTCACCTTCGGGCATGTCGCGAGCGCCGCGACCGCGGTGATCGCGCTGCTGTTCCTCCTGACGGCCGCCCATGGAGCACGCCGTGCCCGTGAGGAGCGCCAGGAGGTCGCCGCGCAGCGCGTCGCCGACGATCTGATGGCCCGGCTCGTACCGCTGCTGACGAGGACTCAGCTACTCCTGAACGAGGAGCGGTTGTCCTCCCCGGGACGCTTCGCCGCCGAACTGAGCGCGGCGGCCGTCACCTTGGGACGCCTCGGCGACAAGGCCGTCAAGGCGCAGAAGCACCTGGTGACCGCGGCATCCACCGTGGGGGAAGCGGTCGAGGGCGCCGAGCGCCGGCTCGCCGGTGTCGACACGGCCGTACGTCCGCTGGAGGACGCCGCGACCCGGATTGAGACCGCCGTCCGCGTCAACGGGGGAGAGGTCGGCAAGGCCGTGGCCTCGCTGGCCGATCCGCTCAGGAGCACCGGCGAGCAGATGGCGAGCGCGGTGAGCGGCAGTGGGGTGATGGTGCGTCAGGCGCTGGAGGACGTACGGGCCGTGAGCGGCGAAGTACGGGACACCCTTGGGCAGGCCGGCGAGCGGGTCGAGGACTCGGTGCACACCCTGGCCGCCGCGCAGCGTTCGTTCACCACGGCCACGGAAGTCGCCTCGGACGTGTCCGGGCGCGTGCTCGACCGTCTCACCGAGGTCACGGAGGAGACGGCCAAGGCCGTCGCCACGTCGCAGCAGGCGGTGTCGCGGCTCGACGCCCAGACACAGGCCCTGCACGAGGCCGCCGCGCGCTTCGCGGAGCTCGCGGCCGCGCTGCCCGGGGCCCCCGGTCCGACGACACCGGCCGTCCGCGACGCGGCCCCGGCGACACCGGCCGTCCACGACGTGGTCCCGACCACACCGGCCGGACATCCCGCCGACCGTGAACCGGCCGACGCACGGTGAGGCCCCGGACCCGAGCCGGGCGCTTCAACCCGCTGCATCTGGCGGGCTGGCTCTTCGCGGACCTGCTGCTGGTCCTCGCCCTGATCGCGATGGGTGACCAGGGCGACCCGGTCAAGGCCGCCGAGGGGGCGAAGCCCCCGAGACCGAGCGCTTCGGCGACCCCGAAACCGAAGCCGTCCCCCAGCGGCCCCCGGGCGGTGACACGCAAACCGGTGAAGGTGTCGATCGACGCCCGGCCCGGTGACCGGGACCGCATCGTGGAGCGTCTGCGAGCGGTCACGGCCGCGCACAAGGGCCGCCGGGCGGCATTCGTCCTCACCTTCGGGCGCCACGCGGATCCGGGCCCGGGGGGCGAGTACGCCCACACCGTCAACACCCTGTTGGAGAAGGCCCGTCCTGACATGTTCAAGGGCGCGACCACGCGTGACTTCTGGAAGGGCGGATCCTCCGGTGGTCACGCGGACCTAGAGATCTACTTCTACACCTACTGACCACCCGCCCGGAGGCGCGAAACCGTGCAGATACTGCCCTTCTACCTGGTATGCGACGAGTCGGGGTCCATGAACGGAGACCCCCTCGACAGCATCAACAGCGCACTGCCGGAGCTGCATCGGGAGATCAGCACCAATCCGACGGTCGCCGACAAGACACGTTTCTGTCTGATCGGCTTCTCCAGCGATGCCAATGTGCTCCAGCCGCTCGTCGATCTCAGCGACATCGACTCCCTGCCCGCGCTGGCGGCCGGCGGACTCACCTCGTACGGCGAGGCGTTCCGTACGCTCCTGCGGTGCATCGAGACGGATGTGGCGGCCCTCAAGGGCCAAGGACACGACGTCTACCGCCCCGTCGTCTTCTTCCTGTCCGACGGCGGTCCCACGGACGACGACTGGCAGCAGGCCCACAAGGAGCTCATCGAGGCCCGCTACCGTCCGAACATCATCGCCTTCGGTATCGGCGAGGCCGACCGCGCGACGATCGGGCATGTCGCCAACTTCCGCGCCTTCATGCAGCAGGACAAAAAGGTCTCGGCCGCCCAGGCCCTGCGCGAGTTCGCGGCCAGTCTGACGCGGTCCATCGTGCGCTCGGCGAGCAGTATCTCCGCGGACGGGAGCGGCGGATTCAACCTGGCGGTGGACGAGACCGTGCCCGGGTTCACGACCGTCTCCCTCGACAAGCTCTGAGGCCGGCGATGTACGAGGAGAAGACGAACGGCGGTCCGCGGACCGCCGACGCCCTCGACGAGGCATGGGGCTCGCTCCCGCCGGGGGTGACGGGGCCGACACCGCCCCACACGTCCGCGCCCGATCCCGTGCCGGGGGCCGCGCCGGAGCAATGGGGGCACGGTGCCCCATCGGCCGGGGAGTTCACGGCCGGGGCCGCGGCCCTGCCAACGACCGAGCCGTCGTCCCGGCCGGCCCCGGCGCCCGGGTCCGGGCAGCAGCGCGAATCCGTGGGCACGGCGGAGCCGGGATCCGTCCCCGTCCCCGTACCCGATGCCGCGCCCCCGACCGCGTCCGAGGCCGTATCCGTACCTGGGCCCGCGCCCGTCCCCGCGTCCGGGCCCGCAGCTGAGTCCGAGCCTGAGTCCGAGCGTGTGCCCGTGCTGGGCGTGCCGCGGCACAGCGGGCCCCGGGCTCCCCTCTACTCACCCCACCCGGGCCGCCTTCCCTCGGTCAGGGACGACCTCGACGGCGCGGTGCTGCCGGACATGATCGTGGACGGGGCCACGCACGGCCATCTGACCGTACGGGCCGCCTCCGTGCGCGGCGATTCCCATCGCTACGGGGGTGAGCCCCGGCAGGATGCCCTGTGCGTGACCAGGCTGGGAGATGACGAGAACGGTCTGCTCCTGCTCGCCGTGGCCGACGGAGTGGGCTCCGCGCGCCGCTCGCACATCGGATCCAACGAGGTGTGCCGGAGGATCGCGTACTTCCTCGACCAGTACACCGACGAACTGGCCGCCGCGGTACGGGCCGGTGACGACAAGAAGCTGATCGCGCTGGTGAACTCCGCGCTCGGCAGCACGGCCGAGCGCCTCGCGCAGCTCGCCGCCCAGAGGGGTGAGCGGCCCGAGGCATACGCCACCACCCTGCGCGGCCTGCTGGTCCCGCTCGACGCCACGGTGCGCAACCGGGGGTTCTTCGCGGTCGGCGACGGCGGAGCCGCCCTCCTGCGCGACGGCGTATGGACCGTCGACGTCTTCGGGGAGGAGTCCGGCGGATCGGCCGTCATCGACACCGGGACGGCGGCGCTGCCGGGGGCGCGGTACGCCGCCGCCAGGGTCTTCGGCCCCGCCGAACCCGGCGATGTCTTCGTCCTGTGCACGGACGGTCTGTCCACGCCGCTGGCGGGTGACGCCGGGATGCGCGCGTTCCTGGGTGAGTCCTGGGGGCGTGGCACTGTGCCCGAGCCCGCGGACTTCCTCTGGCAGCTCCAGTTCCGGGTGAAGTCGTACGACGACGACAGAACCGCGGTGTGTCTCTGGGAGGGAACGGGATGAGCGCGGACGACGGGGCCGATGTCCCCCTCGGCTCGCTGCGGCTCCTCGACCGGATCGGCGACGGGGGCCAGGGCGAGGTGTACACGCTCGGAGGCTGGTCAGGGGTCCTCTACAAGAGTTACCGCGAGCCGCGCCGGGTCGACGGCGACGCCCTCGCCGCGCTGGTGGCCGTCAGACGGGCCCTCGAACCCGGGGACCGGGACCGGCTGGACGCGGAGGCGGCCTGGCCGCTGTGCCGGGTGACCGACGGCGGCCAGGTGACCGGCTTCCTGATGCACAGGGCGCCCTCGACCATGATGTGGCGCGCGTCGAACGGCGATACGAAGCTGACCGAACTCGCCTTTCTCCTGCGTCCCCCGAAACGTGCCTGGCAGGAAGTGGTCCAGCCCTCGCCCGGCGAGCGGTACGACCTGGTGGTGGCCCTGGTCGAACTGCTCGACCGGCTGCACACCATGGGGCTGGTGCTGGGCGACCTCTCGCAGGCGAACGTGCTCTGGACGGTCCGGCCGGGCCCGGCCGTGTATCTGCTGGACTGCGACGGCGCCCGCCCGGCCGGCCGGGAACCGGTACTGGCCCAGGCGGACACCATCGACTGGAACGATCCGAAGGCCCCGCCCGGTCTGGTCACCGTCGACAGCGACCGCTACAAGGCGGCGCTGGCGCTGGCCCGGATCCTGGCACAGGACGCGTACGCGGCACCCGGCAAGCCGTTCGTCCCGCTGCCGGGCGTCCTCGACGAGCGCCGGGAGGCCGCCGTGCGCCGCCTCCTCGGCCAGGCGGCGGGCGACTTCGGCACCAGGCCGGACCTCGGGCAGTGGCGGACGGCCCTGGCGGGACGGGACGTCATCAAGCTGACCGCGGCCACCCCCGCCCCTCGGCCCATGGTCGACCGGTCGAAGTTCGACGAGATCAGACAACGAGGAACGATCAGTCTGCGGGACTGAGCGCTCGCGAGAGTGTGCGGCTCGCGGGGCTGACCGGCGCGCGGGTCTGGGCGCTCGCGGGGCTGGGCGACTCGCGGGGCTGGGCGACTCGCGGGACGGATCGGCTCGCGAAGCTGATCGGCTCGCGGGACCGGTCGGTCGGCGGAACCGGTCACTCGGCCGGGTCGCCGGGGAAGATTCCTCGGGCCAGGCGCGCCACCTCGTCCGCGCAGCCCCACGAGAGGGTGACGCCGGAGCCGCCGTGGCCGTAGTTGTGGAGGACACGGGCGGCGGGCAGGAGGCGGTCGTCGCGTTCCAGCCGGACGCCGGCCGGGCGGTGGGGGCGCAGGCCGACCGGGTGGGCCAGTACGGGAGCGCCGGTCAGCCGGGGTTCGAGGGCGGTGCAGCGGGCCAGGATGGCCGCGGCGGTGGCGGGATCGGGGGTCGGATCCCACCGGCCGAGGTCGAACGTACCGCCCAGGACGACATCGTTCTCGCGCGGATGGATGTAGGTGTATCCGTCGGGGTGGTCCTGTACGCGCAGGGAGGTACGCAGACCGGGGTTGGCCACCAGGACGAGCTGGCCCCGGACCGGGGACAGGGTGTCGTCCCCGCACAGTGAACCGGCGCCCAGCCCGGCCGCGTTGACGACCAGGGGTGCCCATGCGGCGGCCTCGGCGAGATGGTTGATCCTCCGGTGCAGCAGGACCCCGCCCGCGCGCCGGAAGCGCCGGGCCAGCCAGCCCAGATAGACGGGCATGTGGACGGTCGGCGCGTCGAAGGCCCACCCGTCCGTCCACCTCGCCGTCCGGACACCCGTCCCCGTCCCCGTCCCCGTGCCCGGGTCCGTCCCCGTCCCCCCGGCGGTCGTCGTCCCGGCGGTCGCCGCCCCCCTGGCCGCCCCCGTCGCGGCCCCCGCCTCCTCGCCCGTGCGCAGCCGCCGCAGTCCCGGTACGGCCGGTGCCCACCAGGGCGGTTCGGCTCCGCCCTCCGTCACGTACATCCGGCACGGCCCCAGGGTGACCCCGGGCACGCGGTCGGCGGCCTGGCGCGACAGCTCGGCGTAGGTGGCGGACGCCCACGCGGTGACCTCGGGGGTGGCCGGCATCCCGGTCGGATACCAGACGGCGGCGGCGACCGACGAGGTCCTGGCGGGGAGTGCCTCGTCGGTCACCAGCGCCACCCTCGCGCCGAGTTCGAGCAGCCGTACCGCCGTCGTGAGCCCGATCACTCCGGCCCCGACGACCACGATGTCCGCGTTCATGGCCCCTCCAGAATTCCCCCGGCCCGGCCCCGGCGGCCGCCCGATGCCCTTCCAGGAGGCCAGGACCGCGAGGGCGGTGTCCAAGACGCTTTTCCGCGCGAGCGATACGGCCCGCCTATGGGGACACGGCCGGGCTGGGGAGACGCGGCCCGCCGGGGAGACGCGGCCCGCCCATGGCAACGGGGCATGCGCGCCAGTGCACATGAGGGGCAACCGTGTCGTGCGCGGGCCGTGTGGCGCCGGGCTCCTGGCTCGCGATACGCCCCGCTTATCGGCAGACCGGAAACACGTCTTGGAACGCCTGCGGGAACGCCACTTACGATCGCCGCATGGACCTGCGAAGACTGGGCTATTTCGCCGTGCTGGCCGAGGAGTTGAACTTCACCCGCGCCGCCCGGCGGCTGCATATCGCCCAGCCCGCCCTGAGCCAGCAGATCCAGGCGCTGGAACGGCAGGTCGGCGCCCGTCTGGTGCACCGTGAGGCCAAGGGCTGTTCACTGACCCCGGTGGGCCGTGTGGTGGCGGAGGAGGCGGCCCGTCTGCTGCGCGAGGCCGAGGCCGCCGAGGAACGCATCCAGGCCGCGGTGCGCGGCCGGGCCGGCCGGCTGCGGCTCGCGTACACCCGCTCTGCGCGCGGGGGCGTGGCCGATGCCCTGGTCGGCGCGTTCCGCGCCCGGTACCACGACATCGAACTCAGCCTCCAGACCGGCTGGACCGCCCACAATGTCGCCGAACTGCGCGCGGGCCGGCTCGACGCCGCCTTCGTCCGGCCGCCGATCGACGAGGCCCCGGAACTGCGCTACCACGTGCTGGCCGAGGAGGAACTCCTGCTGGCGCTGCCGGCCGGGCACCCGTTGGCCGCGTTACGTACGAAGATCACGCGCGAGCTGCTGGCCGACGAACCCGTGATCCTCTTCCCCCGCGAGAACGGCCCCGGCATGCACGATCTGATCACCCGTCAGGTCTGGCCCGGCGGTCCCCGTATCGTCAGGGAGGAGCCCGACGACGAGCAGCTACTGCTCGCCGTTGCCGCGGCCCACGGCATCTCCGCCGTACCGGCGGGCCGCGCCCACGCCCTGCGCCTCCCGGGGGTACGCCTGCGCCATCTCAGCGCCCCGACCCCGACGGTCCCGCTGGCCCTGGCCTACAACCCCGCCGCGGACCTGCGCGTGGTGAACCTCCTGCTCCCCCTGCTCCCTCCGCCGACCGATTAGGTGCTGTCCGACCGGAGAGACCCTGGAGCCGGACACGCCCTGGAGCCGCACAGGCGCGGGAGCCTGGGCGGCATCCGGAGGGATCAGCCGACACACAGGACGAGCAGGCACAGACGGTCGTCCGGGGGTGTCGTCGGCGGCGCGGGGCTCGGCGGCGGTGTGTCCGACGCGTGGTCGCCGGTGGGCGGGGACGTGGGAGACGAAGGAGGCGGCGTGCTGGTCTGCGGCGCCCCCGGACCCGCGGTGGACGTTCCGCCGGACGCCACGGGCGGGGTGCCCGGCCGGGCGCTCGTCGTCGCACCGGGACCGGCCGCGGCGCCGGTCTGCCGCTGGCCCTTCGCGGCGGTGATGGACACCACGGCGGTGGACTTCCGTGGCGGACTGGTGATCGCGGACGAGGGAGCGCCGATGCCGGAGTCCCGGGGTTCGCCGGTGCGCGGCCGTACGGACGAGCCGGTGTCGGCGGCATCCGTCCCGGTCGTGGCCGTGGCTTTCGGCTCCGGTGCCGAGGACGCCTGCGCGTCGTGACCGGTGGAGGGTCGCGACGGCAGGACGGCGAGGGTCAGACCGCCGCCGACGAGGGCGACGGTGGACGCGACCGCCGCCCGGCGGCGCTGCTTCTTCCAGCGCGCGAGTTGGCGACGCCGGGCGGCGCGGCCCTCCGCTGCGGGGGCGGAGTGCTCCCAGCCGTCCGGCGAACCGGTGTGCTCCGAGCCGTCGCCGGAAGAGCCGGTGCGCTCCGAGCCGTCGCCGGAACGACCGGTGCGCTCCGAGCCGTCAGAGGGGCCGGTGTCCGATGTGGCGTCCGGCCCGCCGGTCCGCGACGTGGTGTCCGCCCCGGGCGACGCGGCGTTCGGCACGGCCACCACGGTCGTGGGTACGGTCGACACAATCGCCGGCAGGGCCGTCACGACCGGCACGTCGTCCGCCGCGTCCTCGGACCCGTCAGGTCCGGCCGGCTCGGCGCCGAGGCGCAGCCTGCTGTAACGCTCGTAACGCTCGTCCGAGGACGGGAACTCCAGGGCGGGCCACGCCTCGTCCGTCATCGCGGTCGTCGCCGTGTTGCGGTGGCCGGGAGGCGCGATGTCCGGGGCGTACGCGCCGCACCCGGGGCACACCAGCGCCCCGTTGAGGGTCCGACGGCACGAGGAGCAGTAGTCCATCCGCGATCTTTCTGTGCTGACTGCGCGACCGGGAACTCCGGCGCCCTGTTCACATGCGCACTCAGGATCGAGCGGGCTACAACGTAACGGCACCTGCGGGAGGCCGTGCGTAGTCCTTGTGTTGCTCTCGCGAAGATTCTTCGACGACGGCCCATTCAGGGGCGTCCACGGGCCGCATGTACACGCACAGGCACTACGCGATTCCCGCCCGCTGTCGAAAGACGCCTGCGGCCGGCCCCGCACGCGGACGGGCATGTCACGGCCCGTCGGCAATGGCGCGCGGCACGAAGGCCGTCGGGTGACGGTCGTATGACGACATGGAGCCATTGGAGTGATGGGTCGCGGTGAAGGTGTCCGACACACAGCCGAAGCGCCTGGCGCTCGGGGCGAGTTGGATCACCTATCTCGCACTGCACCAGAGTCGTGACGGCAAGCCCGGCCGGAAGCTGGGGGACGGCAGCGCCAAGTGCGCCGTGGTGGCGGTCACCCTGCGGGGGGCCCTGAGCGCCATGATCGACCGGTTCGGGCGGGGGCCGTACACCGGGGACTCCGCCGTGGTCGGCGGCACCGGTGACTACGCAGGCGCCGACGGCGAGGCGCGGATCACCATGGACTCAGAACGCCCGCCCGCTCAGGCGCCGCCCGGCTCAAGGGCCCGCCCGCTCAGGCGCCGCCCGGCTCAAGCGCCCGCCCGCTCAGGCGCCGGGACGCCAGCCCAGGGCCGGACCCAGCACGGTGGCGATGTCCGTGAGGATCTGGACGTAGTCCTCGTGGTCGAAGCTGAAGGGCAGAGCGAACGCGACCTCGTCGATCTCCCGGAAGGCCGCGTGCGCGTAGAGCTGTTCGGCGATCCGCGCGGAGGGCCCGACGAGATCGGGAGCGAACATCATGCGCGCGGGTCCCTGCGGGGTGGCGGTACGCGGCGTCCGCTTGCGGGCGTACTCCTCGTACTTCGCGCGCTGCTCCGGCGAGGCGCTGTCGGTCGGGATGACGACCAGCCCCTGCGAGACGCGGGCGCGGCCGCCGTCGGGGTGGTGGGCGCGGAACGTCCGCACGTGCGAGAGCTGGATCTCGGCGAAGTCCTCGGACTCCTCCGCCTTCACGACGCTGCTGGTGAGGAAGTTCATCCCGTGCTCACCGGCCCACTGGGCCGACCGCAGGCTCGCCCCGCCGTACCACAGACGGCGGCCCAGGCCGGCGGCATGGGGCTGGACGCGGTCGGAGAAGACCTCGAAGCCCTCGGTTCCGCTGAAGTCGGTGGCGGGCACGCCGCGCACGAAGTCCAGCAGCCGCCGCACCCGTTCGTAGCTGAAGTCCTCGGCGTCGGCGGTGTCGGGGTAGAGCGCGTGCCCGACCTTGTCGTAGTGCATCGGCGGACCGACGCTGACCCCCGGATTCAGCCGGCCCCCGGACAGGAGGTCGACCGTCGCCAGATCCTCGGCCAGCCGCAGCGGATTCTCCCAGCCCAGGGGGATGACGGCGGTGCCCAGCTCGATACGGCGGGTGCGCTGCGAGGCGGCGGCCAGCACGGCGACGGGGGAGGAGATGCCGTACTGGAGATGACGGTGCCGCACCCACGCGCTGTCGAACCCCAGCCGCTCACCCAGCTCGATGATCTCCAGCGTCGACTCGTGCCCCCGCCGGGGATCGGCCCCGTCGAACAACCCGATCGTCAAGAACCCCAGCTTTCGCAACGGCTCCGAGGTCTGCGGCACAGTGCTCCTCCATCGTCCACGCGATGCTCTCCCGAGCGGTCAGCACAAGAACCCCATGCCGACCTGCGGCTATTCCGCCCCTCGGTGACAAGACCCGGCACCTGCCCCGAGCGTACGGATCAACGGCGCCCCAGGAGCGTGTGCGGCATGCGTGTGCGGCGTGCGGGCGCAACGGCCGAAGGCGCCGTCCGAAAATGCCCTCGGCCCCGGATGGTGAGCACATGTCAGACTCTGTTCGCACAAGCATGGAGTAAACGAGCGTTCAGCGAACGTCTGTGCGTGTACGGGGGGTTGGGGTCATGGCTGTCACGGTGCCGGAGTGGGCGGACGTTCTGCTGGATCTGATCGGGGTGTCCTGGCCGAACGTCGACGAGGACGCCTACCGGGAGATGGCGGACGCGCTGCGTGAGTTCGCGGAGGATCTGGAGGATGACGGACAGCTCGCGAACAATCATGTGCAGCGTCTTGTCTCGTCCGGTCACGGGGAGGCTCTCGACGCTCTGAACGGGCACTGGGGGAAGGTCAAGGACCAGCACATCAAGGACATCGCGTCGGCGGCGCGGACCATCGGCGGTGGGCTGGACGCGGCGGCCACGGCGGTCGAGGTGATGAAGGGCGCCGCGGTCGTCCAGCTCGGCTATCTGGCGGCCGAGGCGGGCATCGCGCTGTCGCTGATCCCGGTGACCGGGGGGCTGTCGGCGTTGTTCGGGGCGGCCGCGATCCGGGCGACGCAGGAGGTCGTGCGGCGGCTGATCAAGGAGGGCGCGGAGGAGGCGGTGGGTTACCTCGTCTCCGCGATGACGGAGCCGGCGGTGGCCGCCCTGGAGAATCTCGCCGCCGACCTGGTCGTTCAACTCGGCGCGACCGCCATGGGAGTGCAGAGCGGTGTGGACCTCGATCAGGCCCGGCGGGCGGGCGCGGACGGCTTCGCGGAGGGTGTGCAGGGCTCGAAGGACGCCATGCACCTCGCGTCGGCCGGCGGTGGCGCCGGTGGAGCGGGCGGGGCGGGAAGGGGTGGCGGCGGGTCCGGCCCGGGTTTCCATATCGAGCACGCCGAGCACGACTTCGCGTCGACGCAGCTCAGCGGTGTCAGCGTGAGTATGCGCGGCAGGACCGCGGGCAAGCTGTCGAAGGCCAGGACGGCGCATGGCCGTACGCGCGGCCGCGACAGCATCGCGGAGGTCATCGATCCGGTGGCGGACAAGGCCATGGACGCGCTGGAGAAGGCCGTCAGGACGATGGGTGATCATGTCGGCGAGACGCTGCCCAAGGCCGTCAAGCAGATATCCACCGACCACAGGAACAACGACGACGACATCCGCGCCCGCCTCGCGAGGGAACGTGCCAGGGACGCCGACGGCGGCGGTCTCCGATCGGGGCTCCCGTACGGGAGGCGCCCCGAGCAGGACACCCGGACGAGGCCGAACTCCGTTCAGGACGCGAGGGCCGACGCCCGCCGCAACAGCGTCCCCCTCGACAGCACCGTCTGCAAGAACGACCCGGTCGACGTGGCCACCGGGGAGATGCTGCTGCCGCAGACCGATCTGTCCCTGCCCGGGGTGCTCCCGCTCGTGCTGCGCCGCACCCATGCGTCCGAGTACCGCTACGGCCACTGGTTCGGCCGCAGTTGGGCCTCGACCCTCGACGAGCGCATCGAACTCGACCCGGCCGGAGGCGGCGCGGTCTGGGCCCGCGAGGACGGCTCGCTCCTCGTCTACCCCCGGCTGCCGCTGCCGGACGGCGAAACGGTCCTGCCCCTGGAGGGCGACCGTCTGCCGCTTGTCCACGGTGGCCAGGACGGGGACGAGACCACGTATCGCGTGCTCGATCCCCGCGCCGGCACGACGCGTTCGTTCACCGGCAGTCCGTACCGCTCCTCTCCCGCCTTCTGGCTCAGCGAGCTGAGCGACCGCAACGACAACCGTGTGGGATTCGCCCGCCGTCCCGACGGCGCGCCGACGACGGTGACGCACACCGGCGGGTACACGGTCCAGCTCACCGCCGACGCGTCCCGGGTCACCTCGCTCGTCCTGCGCTCGGCCGACGGCCCGGTCACCGTGCTCACCTACGGCTACGACGACGTCGGCGACCTCACGGAGCTGTCCGGCGCCGCCGGGCCGCCGATGCGCTTCACCTATGACGGGGACGGCCGTATCACCTCATGGACCGACCGGAATCTGTCGACGTTCCGGTACGTCTACGATTCCGACGGCCGTGTCGTACGGACCATCGGCCCCGACGGCTGTCTCTCCTCCACCTTCGCGTACGGCGTGCACCCGGAGACCGGACAGCACATCACCCGCTACACCGATTCCCTGGACGCCACCACCGTTCTCCAGCTCAACGACCACCTCCAGGTCGTGGCCGAGACGGACCCCCTGGGCAACACCACCTTCCACACCTGGGACGCCTACGACCGGCCGCTCACCCGTACCGACCCGCTCGGCCACACCACGGAGCTGACCTGGGACGAGGCGGGGAACCTCACCGCCGTCCGGTTCCCGGACGGCGCCGTCGCCACCGCCCGTTACAACGCGCTGGCTCTGCCGGTCGAGATCACGGACGCGGACGGCGCCGTATGGCGGCAGAGCTTCGACGAACTGGGCAACTGCACCAGCACGAGGTCCCCCGACGGGGCGGTCACCCGTTTCACCCACGACCGGACCGGAGCGGTCGCGAGCATCACGGACGCGCTGGGTTCCGTCACCCGCGTCCGTGGCGACCGGGCCGGCTTGCCCCTGGAGATCACCGGGGCCCGGTCCGCCGGCACCCGGGTGGAGCGCGACCATCAGGGCCGCCCCACGCTCATCCAGGACGCCGCGGGCGGTGCCGAGCGTTTCGAGTGGGACGTCGACGACCGGCTGCTGGCCCGGACCGCCCCCGACGGCACCCGGGAGTCCTGGACCTGGGACGGCGAGGGGAACTGCCTCGCCCACACCGACCCCATCGGCGGGGTGACGACGACCGAGTACGGACCCTTCGACAAGCCGGTCGCGCGCACCGCCGCCGACGGGGCCCGTCACGAGATGCGCTACGACACCGAACTCCGTCTCGTCCAGGTGATCAACCCCCTCGGGCAGACCTGGGACTACACCTACGACCGCGCGGGCCGGCTCACCACCGAGGCCGACTTCGACGGCCGGGAGAACCACTACGCGTACGACCCCGCCGGTCGCCTGGCCTCCCGTACGAACGCGCTCGGCCGGACCGTCACCTACTCCTGGGACGCCATGGACCGGCTGGCCGCCCAGAGCGCGGACGGGGCCGTCACCCGCTACAGCTACACCCCCGGCGGCCAACTCCTCGGGGCGGTCTCCGCCACCTCCACGCTCGCCATGGAACGGGACGCGCTCGGCCGGCTGGTGGCGGAGACCGTCGACGGCCGCACGAGCCGGTACACGTACGACCTTCTCGGCCGCCGTGTCTCCCGCACCACGCCCACCGGCGCGGTCAGCAGGCTGGCGTACAGCAGGGAGGGCGACCGGGTGTCCGTGACCACCGACGGCCACGCGCTCTCCTTCACCCACGACATCCTCGGGCGCGAACTGTCCCGGTCCTGGGGCACGGCCGGCGCCCCGGTGGCCCTCGCGACGGTCCGGGACAGCCTCGGCCGCCCCGTCACCCAGTCGCTGACCGCCGACGGCCTCGCCGTGCGGGCCCGGGAGTACGGCTACCGGGCCGACCACCACCCCGTCACGATGGCGGACCTGACGGCCGGCACCCGCCACGAGAAGCACATATCCCTGGACCCGGTCGGCCGCCCCCTGGCCGTCACGGCCCCCGACTGGGCGGAGAGCTACGCGTACGACGCGGCGGGCAACCAGCTCCTCGCTGAGTGGCCCGAGGAGAGCGGTCGGGCCGAGGCCTGCGGGGCCCGCGCCTACGACGGGGGGCAGCTCGTCTCGGCCGGTTCGGTCCACTACGCGTACGACGCCGCGGGCCGGGTCTCCCAGCGCCGCCGCACACGGCTGTCGCGGAAACCGGACGCCTGGACCTACACGTACGACGCCGAGGACCGCCTGGAGACCTGCACCACGCCGGACGGCACGGTGTGGCGCTACTCCTACGACCCGTTGGGACGCCGGACGGCCAAGTACCGCCTGGCGGCGGACGGCCGGCAGGTCGTCGAGGCGGTCCTCTTCACCTGGGACGGCACGCGGCTGGTGGAACAGTCCGACTCCGCGACCGGCACGGTTCTCACCTGGGAGTACGAAGGGCATCGCCCGCTGTCCCAGTACGAACGCAGACACCTGGGCTCCGACGAGGCCGACTCCCGGTTCTTCGCCATCGTCACGGACCTGGTCGGAACGCCCACCGAGCTCGTGTCCGAGACGGGCGACACGGCCTGGAGCGCCCGGTCCGGCTGCTGGGGCACCACTGCCTGGCGCGCCGGAGCCACCGCCTACACACCGCTGCGGTTCCCGGGCCAGTACGCGGACCCGGAGACCGGGCTGCACCACAACTTCTTCCGCCACTACGACCCCGCGACAGCGCGCTACACGAGTCCTGACCCCCTGGGGCTGGCCCCCGCCCCCAACCCCTGGACCTATGTGCCCAACCCGTGGGCCTGGACCGACCCGCTCGGTCTGGCTCCCAAGGCCTGCAAGCTGGACGCCTACACCTGGGACGGCAGTATCCGCTACGGGCGGCTCGACCACCTCGGGCGCCCCACCGGTGTCTACGCCCAGTTGCGCCCCGAGATGCTGCGCACCGGGACGCCGGCCGGCAAGCTGTGGCCACCGGGATGGCGAGGCGACGGCGACGCCTTCAACGAAGCGCGCGGGCACCTGCTCGCGGACCGGCTGGGCGGAGCGGGCAAGGGACGCAACGCCCACCACAACCTCGTGACGCAGACCAACAATCCCACCAACTCCCCACGGCAGCGGGACGAGGTCGAGCAGAAGATCTTCGACGCGGTGGACGCCGGCGAGATCGTGCAGTACGTCATCAAGCCCGTCTACGAGGGCACGAACCCGATTCCCATCAGGCTCGAATACACCGCCTTCGGCAATCGCGACTTCACTCTCACCCATAGCCTGGAGAATCCCGCGGCCGGTGTGAGAACCGGACGCCCCGTGTAGCATCCGCGTCGCATCAGCAAGTGGAGGATGAGCATGACGCGCACCACGCCCGAGCGGCCGGTCGATATCGAAGCTCTGTTTCCGGAGCTCTCCGGATATCGCCGGACGGGCACCCGTCTGCACCCCCGAAAAGGCTTTGCCGAGCCCCACGAGAGCTCGGTGGCCGGGCCGTTCCTGTGGCCCGCGGATGAGCCGTGGCCCGTGTGCCGCGCCGTCCACGAGAAGGGCCGAGGGCATCTGCTGAGCGACGTACGGCTACGGCGCCGGACCCTGGACGAGGCATGGCGGCGGGATCCGCGGCGGGGCCCCTCGGACGAGGAGCGCGAGATCCTCGACGGCCTGCGGGAAGCCGGTCTGCACGCACCGGAATTGCGGGACACCGACCCCATCCCGCTGCTCGCAGCCGTCCAGTTGTTCACCCGGGATGTTCCGGATCTGACCGGCCCGAGCGGATACGACCTGCTTCAGGTCCTGTGGTGTCCGTTCGAGGCGCACGGACCGGACCGGACGATGGACGTGGTACTGAAATGGCGGCGTTCGGAGGATGTGAGGGAAATCCTCACGGACATTCCGGAGCCGGTGGTGGTGGGCCGGGCGGAATGTGTGCCGGAACCGTGTGTTCTCGATCCGGAACAGGTGGTCGAGCACGAGGACATCGAGTTGCTGAGCGAGGAGTTGCGGCAGGAGATCGAGGCGTGGGAGGAGGAACTGCTCGACGCGGCGGAGGATGAGGCGGAGGAGGAGGCGGAGGACGAGACGGAGTACGCGGCAGGTGAGGAGTACGAACTCTCGTATCAGGGCGACCTGTCCATCCCGCCCGGCTGGAAGGTCGGCGGCTTCGCCTCCTGGGGCCTCACCGGCCCCGCCCGGGTCGACTGCTCCTGCGGCTCCCCCATGCGTCCTCTGCTGACCGTCAGCGACCGCGAATGGGACGGCGGCTCATTGAGCTGGGTGCCGCTGGAGGACCGGGAGACCATGGGAGCCAGGAGGGCGAACGATCCGACCGGCGTGTACGTCGGGCGCGGCCTGATGCGCGTCTTCACCTGCCCGGTGGACCCCTCACACCCCCACCGTCTCAACTTCCAGTGACCACACGCGCCGCACAGTCCCCGTTGTCTCCCGGGCTGTCTCCCGGGTTGTCTCCCGGCAGGAGTGGGGGAAGCCCCGTTCGTCGGATCAGCACCCGAAACATGCCCTCCGGGCGCTAAGGTGCGGTTTGTGTTGACGCCTGTGGTCAGCGTCACACAAGCGACTGGGGGGTCACATGCACGAGATGGTCAAGGGCGCCAATATCGGATTGGCGGCACTGAGTGAGGACTCGGCCTCGGTGGTCGTGAGTCTGTCGTGGAGCAGCGCGGCGGGGGACGGGGACGCGGACGTCTCCGTGCTGCTGCTGGACGCGGAGGGGAAGGTGCGCAGCGATGCGGACTTCTTCTTCTACAACAATCCGGCCGCCGCCGACGGAAGCGTGCACCTCCTCGGCAAGACGCCGACCGACAACGGCAGCGAGGACCGGATCAGCCTCGACCTGACCGCGATCCCGCCGGCCGTGGAGCGGATAGTGATCGCGGCCAGCAGGTACGGAGGCGCTCGGTTCGGCGACCTGGACGATCTGCGCGTGGCGATCGCCGACCGGGGCGGTGAGCGACTGCTCGGGTTCGCCATCGGCGACGCGGGGCCGGAGACGGCGTTCCTCTTCGGTGAGCTCTACCGCCGGGCGGGGGAGTGGAAGTTCCGCGCGATCGGGCAGGGTTACGAATCCGGGCTGGCGGGCCTGGCGACGGACTTCGGTATCGATGTCGACGACGACAGCTCCGAGGAGGCGGAAGCGGCGGCGGAGCCCGTGGCGGCGGCGGTGGAAGCTCCGGCCGCCGAGCCGCCGGTTACGGTGCCCGCGCAGGCGGCGCTGCCGGAAGCCACCGCCACCGCGGCTCCCACGCGGCGCCCGCGTACGGCGAAGAAGAAGGTGATCCTGCCGAGAACCGCCAAGAAGTCCCTCGCCGAGAACGAGGCATGGCGGCAAGCGAGACTCTTCCCCGCCCCGTCACTCAAGAGCGACCGTGAGCGCGAGATGAGGGCCACATCCGTGCTGCTGTCGGTGATGGCTCAGGTGCCGGAGTTCGGACGCAGGCTCACCGCCGCGTTCGGCGCTCCGGCCGGCCGGATGGAGACGTTCACCGAGGTCTCGCTGCCCCACGGGGACACGCCCAAGCGACCGGACGCGGTGATCCGCGTCGAGCGGGCCGGCAAGTTGTGGACCGCTCTCGTGGAGACGAAGACCAACGGCAACCAGCTCAAGGACGATCAGGTCCAGGCCTATATGGACATCGCCGCGCGGCGCGGTTACGAGGCGGTGATCACACTGTCCAACGACGTGGCGCTGGAAGGCCGTTCCCTCGTCGAGGTCAAGACCGACGGACGGCGCAAGCACAAGGTCGCCCTGTGGCACCTGTCCTGGGCCGAGGTGACACACCAGGCGCAGATGCTGATCCGCCACGAGGGGGTCGGCAACGCCGCCCACGCCTGGTTGCTGCATGAACTCCTGCACTACCTCCAGCACGAGAACTCCGGCTGCCACGGTTTCCAGAACATGGGCCCCGCCTGGGTGCCCGTACGCAACGGCATCGACAACGAGACCCTCTGCCAGGGCGACCGCCGTGCCGTCGAGGTCGTCGAGAGCTGGGAGCGCCTCATCCGCCAGGTCTGCCTCCGCCTGGGCGGTGAACTCGGCCTGAAGGTCCTGCCCGTACAGCGCACCCGCCGCGGAGCCGACGCCCACGCACGCAGAGCCGTCCTCGCCGACAGGCTCTGCGACGACGGCCGCCTCCATGCCGAACTCCGTGTCGACGGCACACCCGGCATCCTGGCCATCGCGGCCGATCTGCGTACCGGCAGGCTCCGCACCTCCGTCGAGATTCCCGCGCCCGAGCAGGGCTACCCGCTCACCTGGGTCAAACGACTCGTCCGGCAACTCGCCGAGGCGCCCGCGGACCTTCACATCGAGACCCTCGGCGAGGGTCCGGGCAGCGGCCCGCGCGGCACCCTGGAACGTCTGCGTCCCGAACCCGCCGATCTCCTTCCCAAGGACGACACCCCCATCACCGGCTTCCGCCTGTCCCTCTTCAAGGGCATGGGCAGCACCCGCGGCAACACGGAATCCGGATTCATCCGCAGCGTGGACGACGCCGTCGATCACTTCTACTCCCGCGTCGTCACCCAGCTCGAACGCTCCCCGGCGCCACGCCGCCCGGCCGTTGCCGCCCAGGCGGGTTAGCGGGCTGACGGACGGGATAGCGGGATAGCGGGTTGGCGGGCTGACGGACGGTGTGCGACGGAGGGCCCGGTGCTTCCCGCGCCGGGCCCCTCCCGCACGGGCCGAGTCGGTGGCCTCCGCCCCCGGCTTCGCGCTCGCTACGATCGTCGGCGTGTGCGCAAACATCATGGTCGCCGAAGACGACGTGAAGCAGGCCGAACTGGTGCGCCGCTATCTGGAGCACGAGGGGCACACGGTCACGGTCGTCGAGGACGGCCGTGCCGCTCTTGAGGAGGTCCGGCACAGGGAGCCCGACCTGCTCGTCCTCGATGTGATGATGCCCCGGGCGGACGGCCTCGACGTGGTGCGGATCCTGCGGGCCGAGCGCCGGGAGGTGCCGGTGCTGATGCTGACGGCCCGCAGTACCGAGGACGATCTGCTGCTCGGCCTGGATCTCGGCGCCGACGACTATATGACCAAGCCGTTCAGCCCTCGTGAGCTGATGGCCCGGGTCCGTACGCTGCTGCGCCGCAACCGGCGTTCCGGCGGCCCTGGCCCTGCCTCCGGCCCCGCGCCCGGTCCCGCGCCCGCCGCCGTCGAGGACGAGGTGCTGTCGGTGGGCACTCTCAGGGTCGATCCGGCCCGGCACGAGGTGTCGGTCGGGGGGACACCGGTCGTGTGCACGCCCGGGGAGTTCCGTATCCTCGCCGCGATGGCGACGGAGCCCGACCGGGTCTTCACCAGACAGCGGCTCCTGGAGGAGCTGCACGGCTTCGACAAGTACATCGGCGACCGCACCGTCGACGTACACATCATGCATCTGCGCAAGAAGATCGAGCGCGCCCCGCGGCGGCCGGCCCGGCTGCTCACCGTCTTCGGCGTCGGCTACAAACTGACGGACCCCGCGAAGAACACACGCCATGCGCCGTCCTGACAGGCAGCGGGTGCGGCTCCCGCTCCGCAAGAGCCTGCTCGGCCGGCTGCTGACCGTATCGGTGCTGGTGGCCTCGTGTTCCGTCGCCGCCACCGCCTGGCTCGCGGTGCAGACGACCTCCGGCGCGATCCGTCAGCAGCAGGGGCAGAACCTCAGTTCCGATGCCAAGATCTACAACACGCTGCTGGGTTACGCGGCCACCCACCCCGGCTGGGAGGGCGTCGGCGACACCGTACGGGAACTGGCCCGGCAGTCCCAGCGCCGGATCGCGCTGACCACCGAGGACCGGCGGCTGCTGTTCGACTCCTCACGGGACTCGGCCGGCGGCTCTTCCGGGGCCTCGGGCGCCTTCTCCCGTGGCTCTTCGAACGGTTCCTCCTCCCGCGGCTCCTCGGTCGGCTCTTCCTCCGGTTCCGCCTCCGGTTCGGGCTCCGGTTCCGCCTCCGGGACCTCGTCCGCCGCCCCGCTGCCGGCGCAGGCCTCGGCGGTCGTCGATCCGCTGTCCGTGGACACCGTGCTGGTGCCCGACGCCACCCTCGCGGGCGCGGACCGTGTCGATCCGCGCGCTGTGGGGCCGTTCCTGCTGCCCGCGAAGGAACGTGCCGCCCTGCGTCAGGCCACTGCCGAGAGCGTGGCGTGCCTCAACGAGGTGGGCATCGCCGCGGACGTCGTCGAGAGCCCGAGCGGCCGGCCCCGTATCCACTTCGTGAGCAACGGCACCGACGGCTCCCTGGAACTGAGGTGCCTGGCACACGAGTCGGGCACATCGGGCGTTCCCACCGCGACCGAGAAGAAGGCCCTCCACGCACTCAACCAACTGGCCGACGCCTGTCTGAAGCGCCAGGGACGCACGGGTGTGAAGCTGAATCTGGATCTGTCCTGGGACCGGGGATACGGGCAGGACGCGGCGGACACCGGCCTGCCGGTCGCACGCCCCGCGTCCGAGGCCGGCATCAGCAAGGAGGAGGCCGCCGAGCGCCAGGCCGAGCGCCAGGCCGCCGAGCGCCAGGCCGTCGAACGGCAGGCGGCCGAGCGCCAGGTGGCCGGGAGACGAGCGGAACTGGCACGAGCGGCTGCGGAGAAAGCGGCCGCGGCCGCCCGGCTCGGCGTCGGCGCACCCGGCGGCCGTGTGCCCGGAGCCCGTGACAGCGGGTACGACCGGGCCATCGCCTCCTGCGTCGGCAGCGCCCGCCGCGAACAGCTCACGGCCTATGTCGCCGCGCCCGCCCTGCTGTTCATCGAGGATCCCGGCGCCGTCAGCGTGCCCGGGTTCGATCTCTCACCGGCGAACACCGCGCGCATCGTCGGGGTCACGGCCCTGGTCCTCGCCCTCACCGTCGGAGCCTCGGTGATCGCCGGAGCCCGGCTCGTACGCCCGTTGCACGCGCTCACCGGCGCGGCGCAGCGGATGCGGGACGGCCTGGACTCGGCGCCCGTACCGGTCGGCCCGGACAACGAGATCGGACGGCTGGCGGCGGCCTTCAACGACATGGCCGTACACCGGGCCCGGCTGGAGGAGCAGCGCAAGGTGATGGTCAGCGATGTCGCGCACGAGCTGCGTACCCCGCTGAGCAATATCCGTGGCTGGCTGGAGGCGGCACAGGACGGTCTGGCCGAGCCGGATCCGGCGTTCGTCTCCTCGCTCCTGGAGGAAGCGGTGCAGCTCCAGCACATCATCAACGATCTCCAGGACCTGGGGGCGGCCGACGTGGGAGCGTTGCGCCTGCACCTGGAGCCGGTGTACGTCGACGACCTCCTCGGCCAGGTCGCCGCGGCACACCAGGGCCTGGCCGAGACCGCGGGCGTCACACTGGCGGTCTCCGCGCCGCCGCCCGCCGGCCTTCGACCGCCGCCCGGCGCCCTTCGGCCGACACTGCACGCCGACCCGGTCCGGCTGCGCCAGGCCGTCAGCAACCTGGTCTCCAACGCGGTACGTCACACTCCGCCCGGTGGCAGGGTGACGCTGCGCTCATACGTTGCCGATTCCGGGGACGCGCTGACCGGGGACGGGACCGCCGGGGACGGGTCAGCCAGGGCCAGGGCGGCCGGGGACCGGGCGGCCGGGGACGAGGTGGTGGTCCTGGAGGTGGCCGACACCGGCAGCGGTATCCCGGCGGACGACATCCCCCACGTGTTCGACCGCTTCTGGCGGGCGGAGAAGTCCCGCAACCGGAGCACCGGCGGCAGCGGCCTCGGCCTGGCGATCGTTCTGAAACTGGCCGAGGCCCACGGAGGTACGGCGAGTGTGGTCAGCACCGAGGGGCAGGGCTCGGTCTTCACCCTGCGGCTGCCCGCCGCGCCCGGCGGCGGTACGGAGCGGGCGGCGACGGACAGCGTCGAGGCGACGACGGTGACGGTGACGAAGGCGCCCGGAACGATCTGAGCGCCCGGGAACGACCTGAGCCACCCGGGCCGACCGAGGCCGTCGAAGCGACCACTGCCCGGCCCTGGAAGCGACCACTGCTTGGCCCTGATGCGATGACCATGACGTCCTGACAGCTTCTTCATAAGCGGTCGCCAGTGTGGAGTCCTGCCCGGAACCTGGTGCGACTCGGCATCCAGGTATCACCACGGCCGGGCTGGAACTGGAGTCACACATGTCCCGACGTCACCGCCTGCGTCTCGCTGTCCTGACCGCCGTCGCGGCCGGCACGATGCTCGCCCCGGTCTCCGCGGCTGTCGCCTCCGACCGGACCCCGGCGCCGTCCGCACCGGCGGCCCAACGGCCGACCACCGCCGACGAGACCGCCGACCGGAAGAGGGCCGAAGCCGCGAAGGCCACGGCCGCCAGGAGGGCCGAGGCGGCCAAGCGCGCCGCCATCGCAGACACCGCCCCGCGGGGCGGTGTCGCCGCGGGCGAGGCCCCGGCCGGAAACACCGGCATCACCACCCTCGTCGGCCCGGTCACCGGCGCGCTGCTGCTCGCGGGCGCCGGCACGTTCGTACTGCGGCGCCGCGCCGCCGAGCGACGCGACGGCTGACCCGGCACAAGCGTCGACCCGGCACAACGCTTGACCGGCCGGCCCCCGGCACAACGGTCGACCCGGCACAACGGTGGCGCCGCCCTTCGCCGGGCGGCGCCACCGCGTATTCACCCCGCCCTGCTCTTGGAGCACGCTGTGTCCCCTGCGCACCCTCCGTATCCGGTACGGCGCTTCGCTGCCCCGCCGGCCCTTCCCCGCCTGGCTGCCCGCTTCGCCCTCGTCGTACCCGCGGCCCTCATCCTGCTCACCGGCTGCTCGTCCGCCCCCGACCCAGCGGCCCCGGCCTCCCCTGCCGCCGTCGGAACCCTCCCGCCAGGCACACCTTCACCCGGCACCGCATCACCCGAAACCGCGTCGCCCGATACCGATACCCCCTCGCCCGGCGCCGCGGAGGCCGAGCGGCCCGGCGCTCCCTCCGAGGTCGCCATTCCCTCGATCGGGGTCACCAGTTCCCTGATGGAGCTGGGTCTCAACGCGGACGAGACCGTCGAGGTCCCACCGGCCGAGAAGGGCATGACCGCCGGCTGGTACACCGGAGGTTCCGTGCCCGGTGAGGCCGGTGCCGCCGTCATCATCGGCCACAACGACACCCGCTTCGGCAAGGCCGTCTTCCACGACCTCAAGAAGATCGCCAAGGGCGCGGAGATCACCGTCACCAACGACCGGGGAGAGTCGGCTCACTTCACCGTGACGGGCATCGAGAGCGTCAGCAAGGATTCCTTCCCCACCGAGAAGGTCTACGGCGCGACCGAGGATCCCACGCTGCGGCTGATCACCTGCGACGGAGACTTCGACGCCCAGGGGCACCCGGTGAACAACCTCATCGTCTACGCGGCGCTGGACTGAGGCCAAGCGGCGCTGGACCGAGGCCGACCAGGGCGGTCGGGTCGGTCAGGTCAGTCTGATGAGTGAGGCCAGCGAGTTCAGCGGGGCCAGCGAGGTCAGCGAGGTCAGTGAGACCGGGGCCGTTCAGTGGGAGCCGTCGTTCCGCGCGGCCGCGGCGCGGCGGAACTCGGCGTTGATGCGCTGAGCTTCTTCGAGCTGGTCCTCGAGGATGACGATGCGGCAAGCGGCCTCGACCGGGGTGCCCTGGTCGACGAGCTCCCGCGCACGGGCCGCGATGCGCAACTGATAGCGGGAGTAGCGGCGATGTCCGCCCTCGGAGCGGAGCGGGGTGATCAGACGCGCCTCTCCGATGGCGCGGAGGAAGCCGGGAGTGGTGCCGAGCAGTTCGGCGGCCCGGCCCATCGTGTAGGCGGGGTAGTCATCGTCGTCCAGTCGGCCGCCGAGCGAATCATCCGCTGTCATCTGCACCTCTTCTCGGGAACGCGTCGAGGGGCCCTGGTGCCGTACGGCACCAGGGCCCCGAAGGAAATTCAACACCATCTGTCGGCCCTAGTGCTGCGCCGACCTTCTGTTTCCGCGGCCTCGCCCTGGAGCAGGGCGGGAGTGCGGGGATCGCGAATGCGTGACCGGGAACCACCTTCCATTCCGGGGTCTTGCGGCATCCGGGCCGAATGTTCCTCGCCCGGACGATCCTGATGGCGTCCGATTCCTCCGTTGTTCCTCTGGATCGACAGGTTGCTCAACTGCTCCTGCGGTACTGCGTCTTGTGCACTGCTCTACTGCATCCTGCTTGTACTGCTTGTACTGCTTGTACTGCTGATTCTGCTGGTGTTGCTTGTCCTGCGAACTGCTGGTGGCCTGGGAAAACGCCACACCGTCCGGCAGCCGGCCCCGTCGCCCTTCCTGCGTGTGCTCCGGCTCTGGAACCCCACTGCCGAACCCCTTCAACCTCTCGGCGCGCGCGCCCGCGGCCCGGCGCCTTCACCGAGAGTCCCTCTGTCCCACCGCCCTGCTGGTCCTGCTGGTCCTGCTCGTACTGCTGGTACCACCCGTACTGCTGCCCGGCAGTTCGTCTCTGCCGGGCCCTTGAACCTTGGCTACGACAGAAACCATAGCCACGCGACCATCCAATGTCTACTCCGGCGAGAGTAGATTTTCTTGTTCTCGACGGTGAGGCAATCCGCCACGAACAGCACAGGCGTCGGTCCGTCGCCCCGATCCGGATCCTGGCCCCCTCACCCGCCCCCTCAACCGCCGGCCTCACCCCGCCCCGTCGCCCCCACCGCCGAAGCCGCCCGGGTGTACTGGTGAATACAATCGGCTCTCATGTCGAAACCTGACGAGCTGCTCGTCGACATCGCCGCCATGGTGGAGTCCGGGCAAAGCAATCAGATGTCCTTGACCGTGGTCACCGGTGGCACGGTCATCACCGGGCGGCTGGCCCCCGAAGCCGTGTGGAGGCAGCGCGTGTCGGAGGTCCTGACGGATTCGGCCCGGCTGGGCGAGTTCTCCGGTGTCTTCACGGCCTCCACGCGCAAGGAGGGGCCGCCCACCCATCTCCACTTCCACGTCGCCCGCATCCTTCAGGGCACGGTCGGGATCCCGGAGACGGGAGGGATGTACCGCGTCTCGATCGACGACGTCAGCGCCTGGACCATGGGCGATTTCAGCTACTCCGACCACTGAACGACCACCGTCACGACGGGAATCCGAGGACACGCGATGAGGGCCCGACCGGCGCGCGCCGGTCGGGCCCTCATCACTGTTCCGGTCCTGGTCCGGTGTCCGGTCCTGGCCCGGTGTTCGCGCGCGGTCGGAGGCCGGCCCGCGCCCGCCTTGGTCAGACGGCGGCGTGTCCGTGGTCGGACGGGCGGGCGCCCAGCATCGCGGAGGCCCTCTGGAGCGGGGTGACGGCGGGCGCGGGCGCGGCGGCCTCGGGAAGACCGCGGCAGGTGAAACCGAGGAGCGTCATGGCCCGGATGACTTCGCCCGCGCTGAAGTCGCGGCGGTCCTGGCGGGTGATGACCTGGCCCACCTGCTTGACGGGGTACTGGCGGCGGCCGATGATCACGGACTCGCCCACGACCGGCTCGGGCTTGACGGCCCTCATCGACTCAAGCACGCCGCTCTTGGTCAGATCGAACGGGAATCGGGCGATGACACAGCGCATGATGCCTCACAGGGAGAAGCAGGGGAGGAGAAGAGGGGCGGCCGTCCGTACCGGGGACGGGGAGCGGACCAGCGCGGGGGGTGATGACACCGAGGGTACGACCGTGTCCGTCGGGGACGGGCAGAGCCGGAGGCCATCGGCGTCGTATCGCCCGCCCGGCCCCCGCCCCCGCCTTTGCCACGGTCTTTGCCACGGTCTTTGCCACGGTCTTTGCCACGGTCCTGAACTCGGCCCAGGCCACGGCCTTGAGCTCGGCCCAGGCCACGGCCTTGAGCTCGGCCCAGGCCACGGTCTTGAACTGGGCCTAGGCCGCCGCGTCGAAGGCGGACCGGCGAGGCGCGCGCCCGCGCGCCGAACCGCTGCGGCCCCGGCCCCGGGAGGCCGTCGTGCCGCGCCTGGGGCGTGCGACCACCGGGGAGGTGATGACGACCGGGACGCCCGACGGGGTCCGGGCGCCGGTGATACGGCCCAGGACCTCTTCACCCGAGCGCACCTGGGTGGTCTGCGGGCGGATCCCGGCGTCCGCCATGAGGCGGACCATGTCGCGGCGCTGGTTCGGGGTGACCAGCGTGACGACACTGCCGGACTCGCCGGCCCGCGCGGTACGGCCACCGCGGTGGAGGTAGTCCTTGTGGTCGGTGGGCGGGTCCACATTGACGACGAGGTCCAGGTTGTCGACGTGGATGCCGCGCGCCGCCACGTTGGTGGCCACCAGCACGGTCACATGCCCGGTCTTGAACTGCGCCAGGGTCCGGGTGCGCTGCGGCTGGGACTTGCCACCGTGCAGGGCGGCTGCCCGTACACCGCTGTTCAACAGGTGCTCGGTCAGCCGGTCGACGGCGTGCTTGGTGTCGAGGAACATGATCACCCGGCCGTCGCGAGCGGCGATCTCGGTCGTCGTCCGCTGCTTGTCGGCGCCGTGGACGTGGAGTACGTGGTGTTCCATCCTGGTGACCGCGCCCGCGGACGGGTCGACGGAGTGGACGACCGGGTCGTTCAGATAGCGGCGCACCAGCAGATCGACATTGCGGTCCAGAGTGGCCGAGAACAGCATCCGCTGTCCGTCGGGGCGGACCTGGTCGAGGAGTTCGGTGACCTGGGGCATGAAGCCCATGTCGGTCATCTGGTCGGCCTCGTCGAGGACCGTGATGGCGACCCGGTCCAGCCGGCAGTCGCCGCGCTCGATGAGGTCCTTGAGCCGGCCCGGGGTCGCGACGACGACCTCGGCCCGTGCGCGCAGCGCGTTGGCCTGCTTGCCGATCGACATCCCGCCCACCACCGTGGCCAGCCGGAGCTTCACCGAGCGGGCGTACGGGGTGAGGGCGTCGGTGACCTGCTGGGCCAGTTCGCGCGTCGGTACGAGGACCAGAGCCAGGGGCTGACGCGGCTCGGCGCGCTGTCCGGCCGTACGGGCGAGGAGCGCGAGACCGAAGGCGAGCGTCTTGCCGGAGCCGGTCCGCCCGCGTCCGAGGACGTCCCGGCCCGCGAGGGTGTTCGGCAGGGTCGCGCCCTGGATCGGGAACGGTACGGTCATGCCTTCGGCGTTCAGCGCGGCCAGCAACTCCGCGGGCATGTCGAGATCGGCGAACGCCTCGACGGCGGGCAGCGCGGGGGTGACCGTCACGGGGAGGGCGAACTCCCCCTGCACCGCGGCGGGGCGGCGTCCGGAACCACCCGACCGGCCGGGGGCACCGGAGCGGCCCGGGGCACCTGAGCGGCTCGGGGCGCCGGAACGGGCCGGGGCACCGAAGCCGCTCGGCGCGCCGAAGCGGCCGCCGCCCTTTCCGGAGCCGGCGCCGCCCTTACGGGTGCGGGCGAAGCGGTCGTTCGTGCGTGTGCGGTTCATACGGAACCTTCCTCGATGCGGCACGTATCAAGGAATTCCCGCAGCGATGAGCGGCACAGGGAATTGCAAGAATGAGCCGAATGAAATGCGAAAACAAATCTGACCGGGAAGCAGGTGTTCGTTCGCGAGTCAGATACTGAAGAATGGCGCGGGGGAGACCACCCGAAAAGGGAAGCCGTCCGAATGCTCACAGGGAGTGCTCACAGGGAAAGGACTCCCCGGCGGAGCGGCGCCACCCTGAAATACACGCACAGCCGGGGCCCGCACCCCCAAGGATGCGGGCCCCGGCTGCGTAGTACGCGTCAGCGTCAGGCGGGAACGATGTTCTCGGCCGTCGGGCCCTTCTGGCCCTGTGCGATGTCGAAGGTCACCTTCTGGCCTTCGAGCAGCTCGCGGAAGCCCTGGGCGGCGATGTTCGAGTAGTGGGCGAACACGTCAGCGCCGCCGTCCTCCTGCTCGATGAAGCCGAAACCCTTTTCCGCGTTGAACCACTTCACGGTACCAGCAGCCATGTCACTATCTCCTTTGGGGCAGTTCGCCGAAACCCGCACTGTGCGGACTCCGCGTCGCCGCGATGATTGCCCCACCCGGAAAATGACCGGAAATACAAAAGCGCTCCCACCCGCATGGATGTACGGGTGAGGGCACTTGAAGTTTTGGGAACCACAACTGCAACTGAGATCGACAGTAGCACGATGAGATCGGTTCCGCATGGACGGTTATTTCGGTCCGCCCGTTGTGTGAGATACCCTCACTGCGCCTTGCGCTCATTTCTCATCCCGCGGTCACAGATATTGGCGCGCCCCGAACGAAGTGTTTCTACGAAGGCGCCGGGCCCGCGGGGGCCGCACTTCCCCTCGACCACCCCGGGCGAAACGAAGCCCCGGCCCGCCGGCCTGGAGCTCTCCTCGCGGATGTTCTCCTCGCAGATGTTGTCAAATGCCCGACACGGGACGGTTGGTCGGAGGACAATCACGGCGCATGGCCATCGACTATCGCAAGCGCCCCGGTGTCGACTACCGCAAGCCGCTCAAGGCGCCCGCCGCCGCCATCAGTCTGGAGAAGATCGCGGCTCGGGCTCCTGGGCTGGTCAGCCTCTACAAGACCGCCGCGGTCTCGTTGGCCAAGCACGATGTCGGTGGGCAGCGTGCCGCCGTGTATCTGGTCCTGGACCGTTCCGGGAGTATGCGCCCGTACTACCGCGACGGTTCCGTGCAGCACCTGGCGGAACGGACTCTCGCCCTGGCGGCCAACCTCGACGACGACGGAGTGGTGCCCGTCGTCTTCTTCTCCACGGGCATCGACGGGACCGCCGACATCAGCCTCGATGCCTACCGGGACCGGATCAACCCGCTGCACGAGTCCATGGGGCACATGGGGCGCACCAACTATCACGTCGCGATGCAGGCCGTCATCGACCACTACGAGTCCTGCGGAGCGGACGATCCGGCGTTCGTCGTCTTCCAGACCGACGGTTCCCCCACGTCCAGGGCCGCGGCGGAACATGTGCTGTGTACGGCGGCGAAGCTCCCGATTTTCTGGCAGTTCATCGGGTTCGGAAACGATGAGTTCCGCTTTCTGCGCAAGCTCGACGAGCTGCCGGTGCCGGGCCGACGCGTGGTCGACAACGCCGGGTTCTTCGCCGCTGGACCGTCACCGAAGGGTCTTTCCGACGGGGACCTCTACGACCAGTTGCTGAGGGAGTTTCCGCAGTGGCTCGCCGCCGCTCGCACCGTCGGCGTCGTCAAGGACCGGGGCTCCGTCTGATCGCCATGTCCCGGGACCGTACGCCCCCGGTGTGACACGCGCGGCGGTGTGCGTGCCTTCCGGTTGGGTCCGGGAGTGGGCCCACGGGCCCTGTCTCTGGGCCCGGGTCCCGTCCTAGGGTGCGCCCTTCGGGGGCAAGCCGCAGGCGGAAACCAAACGTTGGGTGATGCCCATGTCCGAGTACGGTCTCCACACGCACATCGGCACCCCCACGCAGCATGCCGGCGATCGGCACACACTGCCGCCCTTGCTCAATGTCGTACGCATCCTGCTGCACGTACTCTTCGCGTTCACGGTCGTGGGCGGGCTCGGACTGATCGGCTCGGCCATCTCCACCCGGCTGATGAGTCCCGGGCTCCTCGGCCTCGCGCTGTATGCCGCCGCGCCGGGGATCCTGGGCTGGTTACTGGTGTGGCGCATCCCCAGGGGCGGCAGGCGCGTCTGGGGCGGCCTGGTCGCCTTACAGATGTGGCTGATTCTCGGGGGCCTGTTCAATATCGCCGGCGGGTCGTGGCGGGGCCTCACCCAACTGCTGCTGCCGGTGCTGATCCTGGCGTTACTCACCCAGCCCGAGAGCCGTAAGTGGTTCGGGGTGCCGGTACGGACCGCGCGCCTTCGCGAGGCGTTCTCCCCGTTCTCCCTCTCCCGCGCCTTCTTCCGGCGCCGCGAACGAGGTCAGGCGGCCGTCGAGTACGTGGGGCTGATCGTGCTCGTCGCGTTGATCATCCTGGCCCTGGTGACCGGGGGCGTGTCCGGCCGCGTGGCCGACGGCCTCCAGACCACGGTCTGCAACATCGTCGACTCGTCCTGCGGGCCGGGCGGCGGCGGGACCGGTGGCGGAACGGGCGGCGGGACTGGCGGCACGACCGGCGGGGGCAACGGCGGCTCAACCGCCGGAGGCGGAGACAACGGCGGTGCCAGTGCCGGCGGTTCGTCCGGTGGCGACAGCGGGGGGAGCAGCGGCGGAGGCAGCGGCGGAACCGACGGAGGCGGAGACAACGGTGGCTCGTCCGGCGGTGCCAGTGGCGGCACTGACGGTGGCGGGGACAACGGGGGAACCGGCACCGGCGGTTCGACCGGCGGTGCCAGCTCGGGCGGTTCGTCCGGGGGCGACAGCGGTGGTACGGACGGTGGCGGGGACGACGGCGGGACCACCTCCGGTGGTTCGAGCGGCGGTTCCAGCTCCGGCGGGTCGACCGGAGGCAACACCGGGGGCGACAGCGGTGGTACCGACGGAGGCGGGGACAACGGGGGAACCAGCTCCGGTGGTTCGTCCGGTGGTGCCAGCTCGGGTGGTTCGTCCGGGGGCGACAGCGGTGGTACGGACGGTGGTACCGACGGCGGGTCGACGGGCGGTTCCAGTTCCGGCGGTTCGAGCGGCGGCTCCAGCACGGGTGGTTCGTCCGGGGGCAGCAGCGGCGGTACCGACGGCGGTTCGAGTGGCGGCTCCAGCTCGGGCGGTTCGAGCGGCGGCTCCAGTTCCGGCGGTTCCACCGGAGGCAGCAGCGGTGGCTCCAGCAACGGCGGTTCCAGCAATGGAGGAGCGTCGGGCGGCTCCAGCAACGGGGGCGCGTCCGGCGGGAGCAGCGGCGGCTCCGACGGCGGTCTGATCGGCGGCCTGCCTTCCGGTGGTTCCAGTTCTGGCGGTCTCCCCTCCGGCGGAGGTTCCAGCTCCGGTGGTCTGCCTTCCGGCGGAGGTTCCAGCTCCGGTGGTCTGCCTTCCGGTGGTGGTTCCAGTTCAGGTGGTCTGGCTTCCGGCGGGGGTTCCAGCTCCGGTGGCCTGCCCTCCGGCGGCGGTTCCAGCTCCGGCGGCTCCAGCAACGGAGGCTCTACCGGCGGCAACAGCGGTGGCTCCTCGGGCGGTTCCAGCTCCGGCGGTTCCAGCTCCGGTGGCCAGCCCTCGACGGAACCAGGACCACGCCCCACCGAGCTGCCGGAGCAGCCCGACGAACCCGAAGAACCCAAGCCCAAGCAGGACTGCAACAACAGCCCGAGTTCCCCGAAGACCGGCGGCACCATCTCGCTGTCGACGTCGATGGCGATGTCCTCCGGCTCCGCCGGACCCGCCGGACCCGCCGCCCTGGCGGCCGGCCCCGGCGACACCGCGGCGACCGTCGCGGCCGGGCTGGGCGGCGCGGCCGATGCCGCCCAGGCGATCGGCAGTGCCGTCGTCCCCGGCTACGGCACCTATCAAGAGGCCGAAGACGCCATGGAGGCGGCCTTCGGTGACTGCCCGAACCTGACGCGGCAGGACGACGACTTCGAGTCGGAGTACAACAGCAAGGGGCAGCGGAAGTCGCACCTCGACAAGGACGGCAACCTCGTCCCGGCGAACCCGGACGGCAAGGCGACCATCGTGGATCACATCGTGGGCCGCGACCCCGCCAAGTCGGACAGCCCGTACACGTCACTGAGCCGGGCAGGCGCCGCGGCCAAGGACTTCGGGTCCAACAGCATCCAGATCGACCTCCCCCGGCTGAAGGCGGACATCGCGTCGGGCAAGGTCAAGGATGTCGAGATCATCTCGCCCGAACAGGTGCAGGACGCCATTCAGCAGGACGCGAACCGGATCGCGGGCCGTCCCGTCGACCTCACTCTTCCGCCGAACGCCACTCCCGCCCAAATTCAGGCCCAGGCAAAGAAGCTGGGGCTGAACAGGAAGGACACGGCGAAGATCGTCCAGCGGATGAAGGACATGAGGAACACGACCCGGGACGAAGAGTGGCTGATCAAGGGCGTCGTGCCGCACGACTACATCAGCCGGCCGGGAGCCGGGAAGCCGATCGGGGGATGATGGGAGCCGTGGGGACGTCAAGGAAGGGGGGCCGGCGGTGAGTCGGTTCGACCAGTTGCTCGGCACTGATTTCGACGATCAGCCGACGTCCGACACGGACGAGGTCATCTACGGAGGCCTCGACCACCCGGGACACCGGGAACGGGTTCCCGGGCTCGTCGCGATCATGGACGACTCCTCGGCGCCTGACCGGGAGCGCTTCCTCGCCTGTCTGGCCCTGACGACCTGGGGGGAGCCGGCCGGGTACCGAGCGGTGGTCCGGGCGGCCGAGTCCGGCAGGCTCACCCCTTGGTACGACATCCTCATCGACCGGAAATTCTCGGTGGACAGCACCTTCGCCCAACTCGCGGTGGCCCTGGGCGACAGCAGGGAGATGGCGGAGGAGAAGGGAACGCTCGCGCAGCGGGATGCGGCGTTCCGGGCAGTGGTGAGGATCGCCGACACCGAGTACTTCGAGGACCAGCTCGGCGATCTCATGGACGAACCGACGGTGCGTGCACTGCTCCCGGACATCACGGAGACCGTGGACAGAGGAGTCGGTTCCCTGGCCGGGACCGCGGGGGCCGCCGGGACCGCCGGGGCCGGGGCGCGTCCCGCGTTCGACCTCGCCACCCAGCTCGTCGATCTGGCGGGCGCGGTCGCGCTCGTCGACGGCTCCCTCGCCGCGAGGCTCGCCATGCGTGTCCTGGATGTCGCGCCGTCCCCGCGGGCGATGGTGCACGCCGTCACCGTTCTGCACCGCTCCACATCGCCGGAGGCACGGCAACTGGGCGAGTACATGATCGCCGTCGGCGACGAACGCGTACGCGGGATGGCGATGGACGCACTGCACACCCCCTGACGGCCGCCCCACACCGCCTGACCGTCGCCCCACACCGTCGGCCACACTGCCGACCCACACCGCCGGCCCACACCGGCACGGCGGTAGGTCCGAGTACCGCTACGACCAAACGGGCCCGGCCCTGTCCGCCGTCCGCCGCCGTACATCCCCGGGCGCGCGGCGGTGGCCGGGAGCCGGGCGGCGGGGGCGGTGGGCTTCGTCGGCTGTTCACCCGGACGCCGTTCTGTGCTCGCCCACAGGTGGGACGATCTTGCTCCGTCACTCTCGTGCAACGGAGAAACGATGCCCCCGAAGAGAACCTACGCCGCGCTCGTAGCCATAGCTGTCGCCGCCGGCACGCTGGCCGGGACGGGCGCGGCGAGCGCACACCAGGAGTCGCGGCGGCCCGTCGCCTTCGACCGCACCGCCACCTACCCGGTCTTCCAGAACCGGCCGGCCGGCGAGGACCCGGCCTCCCCGACCGTCGCCGAGATCTCGGCGGTCAGCGAGGACGGCCGGACCCTGGTCTACACCGACGCGGCGGCCCGGCGGATCGGCTTCCTCGACATCAGCAGCCCCGATCGTCCGCGAGGGCTCGGGACCCTGTCGCTGACCGAACTCGGCGACGCCGAGGACGAGCCGACCTCGGTGGCCGTGGTCGGCCGGTACGTCCTGGTGGTGGTGAACACCAGCGCCAGCAACGCCGAACCGTCCGGCCGGCTCGACATCATCTCGCTGCGCGACCGCCGGCGGGTGGCGAGCCATGACCTCGGTGGCCAGCCCGACTCCATCGCGATCAGCAAGGACAAGCGGTACGCCGCCATCGCGATCGAGAACGAGCGCGACGAGGAGGCGACCCCGCCCGGAGGCGAGGAGGGCGACCTGCCCCAGCTTCCGGCCGGCTCCGTGCGGATTGTCGACCTCAAGGGTGACGCACCGGGCCGGTGGCGTACCCGGGCCGTACCGCTGACCCTGCCGGACGGCAGGGCGCTGCCCGCCCTCGTCGCCGCCGGGATCACCGAGCCGACCGACCCGGAGCCGGAGTACGTCTCCATCAACAGCCGCGACCAGCTCGTGGTGACCCTCCAGGAGAACAACGGCGTCGTCCTGCTGGATCTGCCGACGGGCAGGATCACCAAGGCCTTCAGCGCCGGTACGGCGTCGGTCGACGGCATCGACACGGTCGAGGACGGCACGATCGACCTGACCGGCTCGATCACCGACGTACCGCGCGAGCCCGACTCGGTCGGCTGGATCGACGACCGCTATCTGGCGACCGCCAACGAGGGCGACTGGCGCGGCGGCACCCGGGGCTGGTCCGTCTTCGACAGCCGGACCGGCAAGGTCGTCTGGGACGCGGGCAACACCTTCGAGGCGCTCGCCGTGCGCCACGGGCTGCACAACGAGGACCGGGCCGAGAACAAGGGCACCGAGCCGGAAGGCCTGGCGATCGCCGAGTTCGACGGTGTGCGCTACGCCTTCGTCGGCTCGGAGCGGAGCAACTTCGTCGCCGTCTACGACCTGAGCCGGCCGACCGCCCCGGTCTTCCGCCAGGTGCTCGCCACCACCAACGGCCCCGAGGGGCTGCTGCCGATCCCGTCACGCGATCTGCTCGCGGTCTCCAGCGAGGAGGACGACGCCTCGGCCAATGTGCGGGCCTCGGTGAGCCTCTTCCGCCTGGGCAGGGACACCCCCGCGTTCCCGAGCGTCGTCTCGGCCGCGGACTCCACCGGCGCGCCGATCGGCTGGGGCGCGCTGGGCGCGCTCTCCGCCGTACCCGGCAGGCCGCACGAGCTGTACAGCGTCACCGACGCGGCGTACTCCACCACCAGGATCCTGACCATCGACGCGGCACGGCAGCCGGCTGTCGTCAAGCGGTCGTTGACCGTCAAGGGAGCCGACGGCCGGCCGGCCGGCTACGACGCCGAGGGCATTCACGCCCGGCCGCAGGGCGGCTTCTGGCTCGCCGTGGAGGGCGCGACCGGTACGGACAACAAGCTGGTCCTGCTCGACGGCGCCGGGTACACCCGGCAGGTCGTCCCCCTGCCCGCGGATGTCGCCGCGGGCCTCGGGGGGCAGGGCTTCGAGGGGGTCACCGCGACCACCGACCGCGGCGGTCGCGAGGTGGTCTGGGCCACGCTGCAACGTGAGGTGAGGACCGACCCGGCCGGGATCGTCCGGCTCGGCCGGTACGACGTCGCGGCCGGCACCTGGAGCTGGTACGGCTACCGGCTCGGCAGCACCACCACCCCGGGCGACTGGATCGGCCTCTCCGAGATCACCGTGGTCGGTGACAAGCTCGCCGTCATCGAGCGGGACAAGCTGAACGGCCCGGCCGCCAAGCTCAAGCGGGTGTACACGGTCGACCTGCCGAAGTCCGCAGCGCCGGCGGGCGCGCTGCCCGTGCTGCCGAAGAAGCTCGCCCACGACGTGCTGCCCGATCTGCGCGCGACGAACGGCTGGACCCAGGAGAAGCTCGAAGGGCTGACCGTGGCCGGCGACGGTGAGGTCTACGCCGTGACCGACAACGACGGCCTGGACAACGCCACCGGGGAGACGGCCTTCCTGCACCTCGGCTCCAGCAGGAAGATCTTCGGGCGCCGCTGATCCACCGCTTCGCGCGCGGCGCTCATGGGCGCCGGCGCGGACGACGGAATCCCGAACGGCCGCCGGCGATTCGCCGGTGGCCGTTCGTGCAACGGCCGTTCGTGCAACGGCCGTTCGTGCAACGGCCGTTCGCACAACGCCGATCAGATCCGGGCCGGACTGATCAGAGGCGACACCTCGGTGACGGCCTCGTGCTCGGTGAAGGCCCGGTGTTCGATGACAGCCTGGTGTTCGGTGACGGCCTG